>JAIPCC010000048.1 GCA_021738405.1 Crocinitomicaceae bacterium
TATTGGATTGCGGTCCAATAAAAGACCCTAATGCATAGCTGTCAAAATTATCGGAAAAAAGCTGGGCTGAAACCAGTTGGGCACTGAGTAGACCCATTAATAGTAAGGCGTTTTTTTTCATAGTTTGGCTTGTTTAAGAGCCAAAAGTTACATAAATGCAATAAATAAAACTAATTTATGACTGCACTTTAGACAAATAGCGCAAAACTTCTGACGCACCCATGAGGCCAAAAAGGGCAGGCATGTAGCTCACCGTACCATAAAAACTCTTCTTGTAGCGTGCGCCGTCGGTCATTTTTAAAGAATGTGGCTGCTGAACTTCTGTCGAGAATACAACCTTTACACCCCGGTACGATGCATTTTTGCGCTTCATGCGTTTTTTGATGTGCGCACCTAGCTTACATCCCGAAAGTTGTTCCATATTGCCAACCCTCACTTGCGCAGGATCAGTCTTGCCACCGGCTCCCATATGAGAAATGATTTTAACCTTGAGGCGCTTGCAGGCTAAAATCCATTCTAGCTTTGGTGTCACTGAATCGATGCAGTCCATCACGTAATCCGGGCGATCTTCTTGCAAAATTTCCCAAACGCGCGCCGGCAACACAAATTCTTCTATCACCGTCAGCTGACAATCCGGATTGATTTCTTTGATTCGCTCAGCCAAAACCACCGCTTTGTTCCGACCCAAAGTAGAATCGAGCGCCGTAAGCTGTCTGTTTTTATTGGTCGCATCAAAATCATCGCCATCAATAATAGTCATGCGCCCTACTCCTCCTCTGGCAATAAACTCTGCCGCATAAGAGCCAATACCGCCGAGCCCAACAATCAGCACGTGTGCATTTTGGAGTTGCTCCATACTTTGTGTACTCATCAAAAGTTCGGTACGTTCTAACCAGTTTGTCATTTTGTTCATTTTCGCGGCAAAATTAGTATATTCGGCATGTAAACTAAAATTGCATTATGGAAAATACAAAAAAGAATGGCCATCCAACGGGACTTTGGTACTTGTTTGGAACTGAAATGTGGGAACGATTTGGTTACTATCTGATGTTAGGGATTTTCTCCCTTTACATGATCGATGGATGGAATAACGGAGGAATGGGATTTGATGCCCAGAAAAAATCTGATATCTACGGAACTTACTTAGGTCTTGTTTACCTCACACCTTTCATTGGTGGTTTGTTAGCTGACCGAATTCTTGGCTACCGCCGTTCCATTATTATCGGTGGTTTAATGATGTCTGCTGGATACTTTGCCCTATCCTTACACAGCGAAACTTCTTTTTACATCGCACTCTTGCTCATCATCTTGGGCAACGGTTTTTTCAAGCCAAATATTTCTACCCTAGTTGGTAATTTGTATTCGTCTGACGACATGAAAGATAAGAAAGATGCAGGTTACAACATCTTTTACATGGGTATCAATATAGGCGCTTTCATTTGCAACTTCGTGGCTGCCTATATGCGCATCAACTACGGTTGGGGACACGCCTTTGCAGCAGCAGGTGTGGGTATGCTCATTGGTGTGGGCGTCTTTTTACTTGGCACGAAGCACATCAAGCATGTGGATGTCGTTAAACCAGTTCAGGACGGCGACATGACAACTGTCAAAATCCTTTCTTACACCGTGTTGCCAATGTTCGCTTTTGGTGTGCTCGGTTACTTAATTCCTGGTAATTTCCTCGGATCTGATACAAACGACGCCTTTATCATTGGTTGTTTACCGGTTATTGCTTTCTTCATCTACCTCGCCTTTACAGGAGACGCCAAAGAAAGCCGTGCGATTAAAGCACTCTTGGCTGTGTTTGCATGTGTGATTCTCTTCTTTGCAATTTTCCACCAAAATGGAGATGCACTCACCGTTTGGGCTGAGGACCACACCGACCGCGAAATGAGCTCTGGTGTTGCTGATGTTGCAGACCAACTCGGAATGGCTCAAATTGTAGTCAATAACAAAATTGTAAGTGCACCAGAAGCTGAATTCAAAGCAACGATCGACTCTTTGCGTGGCGTTGAAGAAAATATGCCTGCAGTGACCAAAAAAGAAATCAAAGCAAAATCAGATTTCTCAGGAGGTATTTCACAGCTCGAAAAATCCAGAAAATACTTTGAAACACTACCAGTAGACAAAGTTCCTGCTGAAGGAAAGGACTTAAAACTTTATTCAACAGAGCTTTACCAATCCATGAATCCATTCTGGGTAGTTGTACTTACACCAGTAGTTGTTGGTTTCTTTGGCTGGATGCGTCGCCGCAAGCGCGAACCCTCTACGCCAACTAAAATTGCCATTGGTTTGGTGATCACAGCACTTTCAGCATTAGTGATGGTAGGCGCGGTATTCGCTACAAACGACATGACCATCAAAGCCGGTTCGATGTGGTTATTTGCTTCTTACGGTGTAATTACAGTTGGGGAGCTTTGCCTTTCTCCAATGGGACTATCATTGGTATCTAAATTATCACCACCAAGAATTACAGCGCTCATGATGGGTGGTTATTTCTTAGCCATTTCCGTTGGAAACAAGTTATCTGGGATGTTATCTAGTTTGTGGGAAAAATTCCCGCAAAAAGAAAATTTCTTCTACTTGAATTTTGGCCTTGTATTGGCAGCGGCGGTCATTTTGATTCTCATGTTGAAATGGCTCAATAGCGTCATGCGCGAAAACAATGTTCAATAAAATACTGGCATCAATAGTTTTTGAGGAAAGGCCCCAATCGGGGCCTTTTTTTATTATCTTCACTTTATGAACACATTAGAATCTATCCAAGACTTCAAAGGCACCTACCCTAAACAATTATGGAGCCTCTTTTTTACAGAAATGTGGGAGCGTTTTTGTTTTTATGGCAACCGCGGTATGCTCATGATTTTCATGACAGATATCTTGTTATTTAAAGAAGGTGACGCGAATTTAAAGTATGGCGCAATCCAAGCGTTTGTCTATGCATTCACGTTTATCGGCGGGCTTTTTGCAGACAAAATATTGGGTTTCCAGAAATCTTTGCTTTGGGGCGGCGCACTCATGATTTTAGGTAGTACTATTTTGGGAATCGATGCGGCAAATTACTTCTTTTACGGCATCTGCTTAATCATTGTTGGAACCGGTTTTTTCAAACCAAATATCTCTACCATGGTTGGTGAGCTCTACAAACCAGGCGATGTGCGCCGAGACGCTGGCTTTAGTTTGTTTTACGCCGGCATCAACATAGGCGCCCTACTTGGTGGAGGTCTTTGTGTTTATGTCGGAAAATCATACAGCTGGAATCTAGCCTTTTTATTGTCAGGAATTTTCATGGCAATAGGGCTACTTAATTTCTTATTGACCCGTAAAAATCTCGGACCAATTGGCCTAGAGCCTAAAGCAGCCAACCCCGACACCATCAAGCGCAACCAAAATTTAGTTTACGCCGGTACTTTGCTTGCATTACCAGTGGTCTACATCATGATCAACAACACAGCATATACCGATATTTTCATGTATATCATCGGGCCTCTTACCTTGATCTATCTTCTTTTTGAAATGAAAAAACTCGACAGCGCACAAATCAAACAATTATTTGCCGCACTCGTATTTATCTTTTTAAGCATTGTTTTTTGGGCATTCTTTGAGCAAAGTGGTGGCTCTTTAAGTTTGGTTGCCCGCGATTTATTGAGCAAAGACCTCGGCCCTATACAAATCGATCCGAATGTTGTGAATAACAGCGCCAATTCTTTATTTGTTATTCTACTTAGCACGGCAATTGGTTTTCTTTGGATCTGGCTCAAGAAACGCAATATTGAGCCCAATTACTATCAAAAATTTGGCTTTGCATTTTTATTTCTAGGCTTGGCTTTCTATATCTTTTATTCCCTGCGTTTTTATTTAAATAGTGAAGGAATGGCGTCTCTATGGATGTTTACTTTGGCCTATTTAGTGATTTCAATAGGAGAATTATTCCTCTCGCCTATTGGCCTTTCACTCATGACCAAACTTTCTCCCAAGCACCTCTGGGGCATCATGATGGGGATGTGGTTCTTGGCTTCGGCTTATGGCCAGTACTTTGCGGGTATTCTTGGAGCAGGAATGGCCAGCCCGGATGAAAAAGCAAGTTTAGCTACCCGTCTCGACGGTTACACCCAAGGATACCATCAATTAGCGATTTACGCCTTCATCACCGGCGCAATCGTTATCCTAGCATCGCGTTGGTTAAAAGGACTGATGCAAACCGATGAAGAAGCTTAGTTCAAGCGCTTCTGCACCAAAGCTGCAACCTTCTGATAAAAGTGTTGGGGTTGATACGTGCGCCACTCAATTTCTTCGAGTTCGCCGCCCATGACAAAATAGTGGTCTATGCCTACGTGTTCAAATTCGCGGATGACGTGGTCGTGGAAATTCACCATGGCGATCCAGCCGTCCTCGACGTCGTCGAACCATTCTTCGTAATAGCAGTCGTCGGAATGGTGAAAATTCAGGACGTTTTCGCCTATTAAAATAAAGGCATTGATACCGGAATCAATTAGTACGTCAATGACATCGCGCTTGAGCAGCATGATGTCGTTTTCTATTGCGTCGTTCCATTCGCCAATGAGTTCAATGATGGCATATTGCTCGTCGTAGTCTGCGTAAAGCACCTTCAAAAAAAGCGTGGGCGAACCAAATTCATCCCATTGCGGGTGGATGTAGAAGTTGTAGATGGTGTTGCTGAAGGCGAACTCGCTGTATTCCCTGCCATAAAATGGAGAGCTCGGGTCTTCGTCGGCGATGTAGTAGCCGCGCCAATTATAAAAGGGTTCAACGAAATGCATGGCGCAAAATTACAAGGAATCTCTTAACTTTGCGGCGTGGGAAAAGATAAGTTAAAACGCTTTGCAGCGATCAAAACATTTGCCAATGTATTCGAACACGTAATGGGCGAACCATTCGCGCCTAAAGGAAATTGGAGAGCCAGCGTTTTCCAAAACAACAACCCTATCATCCTGGAACTTGGTTGCGGAAAGGGCGAATACGCCGTCGGGATGGGCCGCCAGTTTCCAGACCGCAATTTCATCGGTGTAGACCTCAAGGGCAACCGCATTTATATCGGTGCCAAAGAAGCACTCGAAACCAACCTGAGCAACGTTGCATTTTTGCGCACCCGCATCGATTTTATCTTAGATTACTTTGAAGCAGGCGAAGTCGATGAAATTTGGCTCACGTTCTCTGATCCGCAGCCCCAAAAAGCCCGCAAAAGGCTCTCCTCGCCTATTTTTACGGCGCGCTACCAAAAAATCCTCAAACCAGGCGGCATCATTCATATGAAAACCGACTCCGATGTCTTGTTCGACTACACCCTAGAGCAAATCGAGGAGCACGGCCACCAAATGCTCGAGTGCTACCCCAATCTGTACGCCAACCTGCCCGAAGATTTAGATGCACAAACCAAAGAAATCTTCCACATCAAAACGTATTACGAAGAATTCTTCAGCAAGCGCGGGCATATCATTAAGTACTGTAAGTTTCGTTTGGCTGAAAAAGCCTAATTAGTGAATGCGCGTATAATTCGCGTAATTGGTATCGATGCCAATAGCTTTTAGGAGGTCTTTGAGTCTATTCTTTAAAGTCTTTTTGTTGCGGGCGATATCCGTCTGAAAAGTCCAGTTGCGCGCTGCAATGCGCTCAGCAATCCATTGTGGGTGCGTGCCTTCAAAACGTGCAAGCTCATGGATGTGGTCTTCGTAATCAAAGGAAGCAGCCACTTTCACGTTTTTTTCGAGCCAGGCGTCGTCGTGCCACAACCTGTGAAAGCGCTCTTGCTTGCGTTGCATGGCTTGCGGGTCCTTGACCCAACCGTAATGGTGCACTTTGGCATTGGCCAAGGCCACTTTCAGTTTTTGATCTGGAGCTTTGCGGAAACCTTGCGCGTCTCTAAATGAGTAGATGCCACGGCGCGGCTTGATGATGCGGATTTCTTTTTTGTACCAATTGTTCGAGACGCCAATGTAGTCGTAAGAACCGTAAAAGTGCAGGTAATCGAACAACAAGCCGTCTACTTCTTGGTCGTTTTGATGCTGCTCCATGGCGCTGCGAATGGCGGCATGATCTGCTTCGTGCAGTACTTCATCGCCTTGAATATAAATGGCCCAATCGGCATCTGGGGCAATGGCTGCAAGTGCTTTGTCGGTCTCGACGGCGAGTACGCGGCCGTTTTGGCGCAGGGTGTCGTCCCAGGTGGTTTGAATGACCTTGACCTTAGGATCGATGTTTTGGATCAGGCCGAGGGTGTCGTCGTCTGAGTTGCCAACAGCTACCACTACTTCATCGCACAAAGGCAAGATGGATTGTATGGAAGCCACTACCGGGTAATCGAGTAGTATGGCATTTCTGATGAATGTAAAGCCGCTAACCTTCAAGGCTATTTGTCTAAAACTTTCGGAATTCGGAAATAATCGGAGTCTTTTTTGGGTGCATTGCGCAGCGCTTCTTCGTGGCTGACGCTTTGCTCGGTGATGTCGTCGCGGAGTCGGTTGACTTCATTGGACATAAAAATAAGTGGTTCTACACCGGTGGTATCGAGTTCGGAGAGTTTGTCTACAAAGGCGATCATGCGCTGTAAATCTTGACGAATTGCCTCCTTTTCTGAGCCTTCAAAAGATAATTTAGAAAGGTTGGCGATGTGATCGAGTAAAGCTTCGTTGATTTCCATGAGACAAAATTACGATTTTTTAAATAGATGCGGGTGGGCTGCTTTCAGCGGCGCTTCGATGAGCTCAAAACATTTGTCGCTGATTTCTTCGGTACTGCACGCAGCAATTTCTTCAACAGAGATGAAGGGATGGATGTGCACCTCTACAACACCAGGATGCGCTGGCCCTAAGATATGCGTTGGGTCTGAAAAAAGGTGGAAATTTTGGGTAAAGGTCAAAGGTAAAATAGGCACGTTCAAGTTTTTGGCCAAGCGAAAGGCGCCGTTTTTGAAAGGATACATTTGCGGGATGTTTTCTTCAGGGATGGTCCCTTCCGGAAAAATAACAATAGACCAACCACCTTCCATTGCTTTTTTGGCCTGCCCAAGTGCTTGCCCAGCCTTTGATTTGTCTTTGCGATACACTGGAATATTGAGCGCTTTAAAGTAAGTCCGGACTATTGGGTATTTGAGTATTTCTGCCTTTCCCAAAAAAGCAAATGGATGGTTTGGAAGAATGGAGGGCAAGAGAAAGATGTCTAGGTAAGAACTGTGATTGGATACGATAATAAACGGCGCCTTTGGCAAGGGTGAGTTGAGTTTGACGCGGACCGGATAAATGCAAAAAATACGCAGTAACCAGCTCCAGAGAATGAAGATCTGAAAACCGTGTTTGCGCCAAGATGGCCTGAGTTGTAAAACCCAAAAGAAAGGATAAAACAAAAGCGCGAAAATAAAAAAGACTACGGCTATGTAGAGCTTCCAAATGAGACCGAACACACCAACGATTTTCTGCATGCCTCAAAGTTAGCAATTACAAGAGAGCAACAGCCACTCAAAAACGCTGCAAAATGACTAATTTTGAACAAAATTAACGCAATGTCTCGCATTTTAACCGGAATTCAAAGTACAGGAACACCTCACTTAGGCAATATCTTAGGTGCCATTTTACCTGCAATACGCTTGGCTCAAGACCCCGTCAACGAATCCTTTTTGTTCATTGCCGACATGCATTCCCTGACGCAAATCAAAGATGGCGCTACTTTGCGCAATAATACCTACGCTACAGCTGCCACGTGGTTGGCTTTTGGTCTCGACCCCGAAAAAACCGTTTTTTACCGCCAATCTGACGTTCCTGAAGTCAGCGAACTCACGTGGTATTTACTGTGTCAGTATCCCTACCAGCGCCTCACCCTTGCGCATTCTTTCAAAGACAAAGCCGACCGCCTAGACGACGTCAATGGTGGCTTGTTCACCTACCCCATCTTGATGGCGGCCGATATCTTATTGTACGATGCCGAAATTGTACCCGTTGGCAAAGACCAAAAACAACACATCGAAATGGCTCGAGATGTGGCCAATCGCTTCAATCTCACTTACGGAGACACCTTTGTGTTGCCCGAAGAACAAATCCAGCCAGACACCATGCTCATCCCGGGCACCGACGGCGAAAAGATGAGTAAATCGCGCCATAACTTCATCGATGTTTTCTTGCCAGAAAAACAACTCCGCAAGCAAATCATGTCTATTGTCTCGGATAGCACGCCACTAGAAGAACCAAAGAACACCGCCACTTGCCACACTTTTGCCCTTTACAAATTATTGGCCTCACCAGCTCAAATTGAGCAAATGACAGCCAACTATCAAGGTGGAAATTACGGTTACGGACACGCCAAGCAAGCACTCTACGAGCTCATTTTGGAGAAATTCAGCAATGAAAGAGCCATTTTTGATCACTTAATGGCCAATACGTCAGAAATCGATGCAGCGCTCTCTATTGGTGCGCAAAAAGCGAGAAGCGTAGCCCAAGAAGTACTCAAGCGCGCGAGAACAAAAGTCGGTTACTAAGCAACCCAGTTTAAGGCCTCGGATTTTCAATGGCGCTGTGGCCAAATGTGAACCCTAGCTTGAACCAACGCCCTGGCATCTGCACAAAGCCTGCCTCTACATATTGTGTATTCGTGAGGTTGTTCCCTTCTGCAAAAACAGTCCATTTATTTTTGATCGGCACCTGTATTTTAGCATCTACTACCTGATACAATGGTTGGGCAATGCGCTCCACCAAACGGTAGGTGACATTGAGTTGGACTTTTTCACTTAAATCAATCTGTGCTACACCATTGAGTTGCTGGCGCATACTCGTGATCGCATAGCGAGATTCTTGCTCAATCGTAAAATTGTGCTGCGCAGATATATAGGTATAATTGACATTGAATTTGTTAAGGCCCCAAGTACCGCTCTTTTTGAGGCTGAGCTGCAAACTGGTTTCAAAACCTGTAAACGCTACACTTGCAATGTTCACGGGTGTCCAAGGATTTGGGTTGGGTGATAATGTTGAAGCATCCCGGACCCAGTCGATCATGTTGGTGTGTTGACGATAAAAAAGTGAACTAGCAACCTGGTAACTCAAACGCGTACCGTCGTCATATTTTGGTGTTTGTCTCCAACCGAGCTCGGCAGCATGCGAAAATTCGGGCTGTAAATTCGGGTTGCCCACGTTAGAGGGGTCTGTGTAGTACATTTCGGTCCAGCTCGGCACGCGGTTACCACGGCTATAATTGGCAAAAACATACTGCCGACCTGCCAAATTTCGACCTAATTGAAGGCTCGGCATAAGTTGTGGGTTCTGCCAGTTGTAGGCAAAGACCAAAAGCCCTGCTGCATAGTTAAAACCATTGAATGCACCTTGTGCTTGAGCAAAAGCACTTTGATATTGCCGCTCGCGCAAGCCTAGATTACTGCTGTTGAGTTGTTCAAAGCGCTCCTCTATACCCAAATCGATTTTATGGTGGTTATTCACATAAAAAGATCCTTGTAATTCATAACTCAACACGTTTGAAACATGGGTATTTGTATAAAACGATGGGTCAAAGCGCTTGAGTCTGAATTCATCGGCGTGGCTTCTCAAGAGTACTTGTTGTCTAACATTCGAATGCTTTCGATAGAAATTATGTTTGATGCCAGCCATCGCCATAGTGGTGCGCTCCCATTGGTCAGGGAACTTATTGGTATAAAAACCGTTGGCGCCAAAATTTCGATCTGTATAAGCTGCCAAATAAGTCAAGCGCTGTCTTTGATTTGCACCAATTGGATGGGAGCTCGTGTAAAAAAGCTGGTGGTTCTTGAAATCTGAATTGTACCAATGCCCCTCAGATTGATCTCTTGCCACCGCCAACAACTGCTGATACTTTTTGATTTTCATGCGCACCATGGCTTGCGCACCAAAACTATTGAAACTGCCGCCATAAGCTGTGGTCTTGACCTGAAAAGCGTCAGAGGCATAGGCGCCAATATGCACTGCTCCGGTTAAGGCACTTTGGCCAAATTGCAGGACCGTTGGGCTTTTGAAAACTTGAATTTCCGAAACAGCAATGAGAGGAATAGGTAAATTAGCGGCGTGGTGCCCTGTTTGTGGGTCGGTCATTTTGAAGCCGTTGACGACGATCAAACTTTGCTCAAAATTCCCACCGCGGATGCCGATATCGGCTTGCGTTCCACTCAAGCCACGCTGACGCACATCTACCCCACCAACGTAAGAAAGTACCTCCGGTAAACTTCTGACAGGAAGTGCCGTGAGTTGGGCTGCAGTCAACTTTTCGATGCTTTGCATGCGCTCCTGGTAAGAACCCCCAGTTCGCCCAGCAATCAGTTCAACTTGACGGGTGGTCATGACGCGGGATGGAATGAGCTTTAAAATAGAGTCGAAAGCAGGTTGCTGCGCCCAAAGTGCTGAAAATTGAAAAAAGGAAAACGAAAAGAAGAAAAACAGGGTGTTTTTGTTCAAAAGGGAGTTACTTCTTGACATATCACGAAGATGCTTGGCGTAGATTTTTTCCATAAAACCAGCAAAAATACGGATTAAAGCGTGTCAGCGCTTCGAAATTTTATTGCCGGTGATATTGCGCTGTAAGTTGCATTTGTGTCGGCCTACTTCAAAACCTCGGAGTGCGCTGTGCTTGGTGGCTCTGCCCTGCACGCGTGCGCGCCACATGCGCCAGGAGCTTGGTTTCATTTCTCTGCGCATTAAGGCAATCACTTCGGCTTCTTTGAGGCCAAACTGCAAAAGAATAGCATCGAAAGGCGTGCGGTCTTCCCAGGCCATTTCAATGATGCGGTCGATATCTTGATCGGAAAGCAGTTTGAGATCCATACATATCAAACAAGATTTGCTACTTTTTGTTTTGATGTTATGAAAGGAGTTAAAAAACAGCATTTACCCGAAAAAACCTGTCTTTCTTGTCAAAAACCATTTACTTGGCGCAAAAAGTGGGAGAAAAACTGGGCTGAAGTGAAATACTGCTCAGACCGCTGCAGGGCTCAACGCAGCAAATAAGAGAGTTCAGCCAACGTTGGCAAATGGTCTTGGTAAGTAAATTCCAAGGTGTGTTTGCCCGGCAAAAGCGTTTCAAAATTGTGTTCAAAGTGGAGTTCTTGGTTTTTGCTAAAAAGCCAAAAGTCTACCAATGGTTGTTTGGTATCAATCTGCACAACAGCTTTTTTCAAGACAGGATCAAGGAGTTGAATCTTCATTGTTGCTTGCACTTCAGGGGCTTTCCGCTTCTCAATAAAGGTGAACAAGCGCGCATATTGCTCATCGAGCGTCACTTTGATAAATCCTTGTTTTTCTGCATTGAGTGCGATAAGCACCTGCATTGTATTATTCCGAAGTGGATAGGTTCTTCTTTGTGTATTAACAAGTTTCCCATCGAGGTCATAAAAATCAAGTTGGACAGTAACTAAAGTATCTTCAGGCAAATCACTGGTGAGTACAAGGTAATGAGTGTCATCTTTGATTTGTTCGAGCACTGCTATAGCGCGGTAATCTTCTTTGACCGCATAATGAAGTGCCTTCCAATTGTTGTGATCATCTAGGCTAGACCAAGTTGGGGCAGGCCAGCAATCATTGAGCTGCCAATAAACAGTTCCCATGCTGCGCGGTGCATCTGACCGATGACCTGCAATAGCCATGCTAACAGCTTTGCGTTGTGTGAGCTGTGAATAATATATAAAGGTTTCAAAGTCTTTGGCCTTTCCGTAATAAGTCTTGGCGTGTTTTTCGATCATGCCATTACCCACATAAGACTTCTGGTGTGCTTGCATGACTGAAGAGTGAAGACTTTGGTCTTTTTCTTGCGCAAAACGCTTGATACTACTTGGCTCTGGAAAGCTCTGAAATCCATATTCAGCATTGAATCGGCCAATTTTTGTGCCAAAATCTGTCATGGGATCTTTTCCGTGCCAAACACCCCAATAATGCATGGTGCCGTGGTCAAAATATTCGTCTTTTCCCCAATTGCTCAGCGGAGAGGTATGGACATACGGAATACTCGAGTTGGTGATGGTCTGGACCTGCAAGGGCAATACCTTTTGAAATAAATCAATATATGCCAATTCAATTTCTTGTTGCGCCTGCTCTTGCAAATTGTATTGTGCTTGAAAACCCCAGTTATGCCAGGCTACATCTACTTCGTTATTGCCATTGAAATAAACCAATGAAGGATGCGCCGCCAAGCGCGGAATTTGCTGCTTGATTTCTTTGGTTACGAGGTCCAAAAAGGGTTTGTCTCCTGGATACATGGCACAAGCAAACATGAAGTCGTGCCAAACCATGATGCCAGCGCGGTCGCAAGCCTCCATAAAGGCGTCTGGTGCGTACATGCCGCCTCCCCAGATGCGCACCATATTGAAATGAGCAGCTTGCATTTGCGGCACCAAGGCCACATAAGCGCTATCTAGGGCCGGGCCTGCAAAAATTCCGGGCGGAATCACGTTGGCACCTTTTGCAAAAATGTTGCGGCCATTGATTTGAAAAGCGAAAGAAGTACCCCACTCGTCTTTTTCTTGAATCAATGCTGCGGTTCTGATGCCAAAAGAAAAAGGATGTTCCAAAACAAGTTCGCCTTGCGCATCGTAAAAACGCAGGGTGTCTTCGTATATGTGCTGAGCGCCTTGCCCTTTTGGCCACCAAAGCTGAGGGTTCATGAGGCTGTGCTCCAATTTAAAATCTTCTTGCTGCGCAATTTGAAAATCCTTGAAATAAGTACTGCTGCAACGCAGAACTTTGCCGTCGCCTAGCAGTGCTCCTTTGAGTTCGAGTCTCGCCTCGTTCTCCTTGATTTCAAGGGTATTGACCAATAAATAAGCGACACCTAATTGGGGCTGAACGTCTAAAGTGATCGGATACGCAAAACCAATGGTGTTGAGCCTTGGCGCCCAATCCCAGCCAAAATGATACTGAGGCTTTCGGGTTAACGAAGCGACTTTTACAGCACCAACGTCATTTGGAGACGGATAGGTAAAGGCCTTGTACTGATTTGTTTGCGCGTGGTAACTTATCGGAGGGTCAATTCGAATTTCTATTTGATTGTACCCACAAATTAAGTCTTTGGGCTCAAGTACAATACGGTAATGAATAAAGAAATTATCGGTCTTGGCCAATAATTTTCCGTTCAGGTAAATTTGCGCGTAGGTATCTAAATTGCGAATATCTAGGACAAGTTCTTCGGCATTATAGAAGGCTTCATTTAAGAAAAACTTGGAACGAAATTGCCAAGCATGGTCTTCTATCCATTGGTATTTCGCTTCGTTTTCACCATCAAATGGATCGGGGAGTTCACCTTTATGCCATAAAAATTCTTGCACCGTTCCGGCCTGACCAAAAGGCAGCCAAGTTTTTTGAACCGGATGGTACATCTCCCAATCGAGTGTTAATTGCGCGGAGGATTGCAAAGCAGTCAGACTCAAAAACAAAGACCAAAGGAGCGGTTTCATCCTTACCAATTGCGGTCAAATTTGGCATCGATGAGAGCCTCCCCCGCGTTGTTGCGCAAAGCGTAATTGAAGCCAGCAAAGATGGAATAGCCGCCGTAATTGCCGTTTTTATCGATGGCAATAAAGCCACATTGCAAGCCGGTGAGGTCTTTGTTTTTGCGAATAATGCGCATGCAGGCCTCTTTACAGGCTGCTTCTGGCGCTAAGCCTTGGCGCATGAGCTCCACAACGGTGTGGCTGCCCGCTACGCGGACAATCGCTTCGCCCAAACCAGTGGCTGTTGCCGCCCCCACTTCTTCGTCTACAAATAAACCTGCACCAATAATCGGCGAATCGCCCACGCGGCCATGCATTTTATAGGCCCAGCCACTTGTGGTGCAAGCACCCGCAAGCCGACCGTTTGCATCCATGGCGATCATGCCAATGGTATCGTGGTTTTCGTGGTTGATTTCTGGTTTCTTAAATAAATCCTTGTTCTCTTTGCGCCATTGCTCGTAGTCTTTCTTGACTTCTGGAATGGGCATTTTGGCCGTTTCAAAGCCTTGTTCGAGGGCAAATTTCTTGGCGCCTGCACCAACGAGCATAACGTGCTGTGTGCGCTCCATGACTGCACGCGCTACATTGATCGGGTGCGCAAGGCCTTCTAAGAAAGCCACTGAGCCGCAGCGCGAGTCGCCGCTCATGATGCACGCATCTAGGGTCACGTGGCCATCGCGGTCTGGGCGGCCGCCAACTCCTACACTGCGGTTGGTCAAATCGGCTTCGGTCACCATGACGCCTTTTTCGACAGCATCTAGCGCAGAGCCGCCTTTGGAAAGTACCTGCCAGGCGCCTTCATTGGCTGCCAAGCCATGGTTCCAAGTAGAGAGCACAAGTGGGCCGTCGGTCTTTCCGGAGAAAGATTGGCTAAAGGTCTGACTCGCTTTGGGTTTGTCGACCAAACTGAGTGCGCCTAAAATGGCGCCAAAGCGGATAAATTGTCTTCTTTTCATAAGCTTATCTGTTGCGGAGTTCTGCCGCCAACCAATTTTGAAAGGCCGTGGCATTTTTTGCGTGTTCAGCTCCGGAGGCTGTGAAATTATGGGTACCGGAATAGTCTGGCTTGGCACACATAAAAATATAATCATTCTTGTCAGGATTCAGCACTGCTTCAACAACACCAACGGGCGGTAAATAGATCGGCCCCGGCGGTAAGCCCTGGATTTTGTACGTGTTGTAAGCGCAATCGATGTCGCGGTGAACGGCCAGCAAGCGTTGAACGCCTTTGAGTTGGTCGCCCCAGCAAAATTTGAAAGTCGGGTCGGACTGCAATTTAACACCTTGCTTGATACGATTGAGATAAAGCCCTGCAATGACCGGCCATTCCTCAGCCCTTCTCGACTGCTCTGAATAGACGATACTCGCCAGCGTTACTGCTTCACTAGGTGCTTTTAAACCCACTTCTTTTAACTTGGTCATGCGGGCTGTTGTCCAGAAATTCTTGAATTCTTGAGCCATACGCGCCACAAATTGAGCGGGTGTTTGGTCCCAATACATTTCATAGGTATTCGGAATAAACAATGCGGGTAGTTGCTCAAGTGTAAATCCTAAACCTGAAAGCGTTTGGCCATTTTGAAGATGCGACATCAAAGCGGCGCTGTCGAGGTCTAGTTGGTTTTGAAGCTTTCCGGCAAGGTCGTTGAGGGTGCGGCAGTTTTCAAAATTGACTTTGACGGTTTGCTCGGCGTTTCCGTTCAACTTGCTATTTAAAGTAAAGCCATTCCAAATATGGCGATACGCTGTACCTGGCTCGATGACGTATTTGCCGGGTGCAATATTGCGCGAATTCATTTCCTTTTTTGTGCCGACCAATTCAAAAAGCGCTGCATGGGAGATCACGCCTTTTTCTTGCAGCAATTGCGCCACAAATTTCACATCTAATGCTTGCTCCTTTCCAGAGAGATAAACAACGACTGCGGAGGTATTACTCGACTTTTGAAAAGCCGCATAAAAATACTTGAGTTTGGGTAGCAAAACAATTGCAATACCTAAAACTACGGCGCAAATAAGAAGGATTATTTTTTGTTTTCCAGACATAATTGATAAGTGAGTTCGTCGAAATATTGATTTTTAAAGCGCAGCCAATTTTTACGGGTGCCCACGTGCTCAAAACCTGCTTTTTCAAAAAGCTGGACACTGGCGTGGTTGTCTCCGTGGATTTGACAATATAAATTGCGGAGTTCTAGTGTTTCGCTGCAATAGCTCATGAGTAAGGAGAGGGCATCTGTAGCAAAACCATGGCCTTTGTCTTGCTCTTCGGCAATGAGAATGCCCACTGCGGCGTAGCCATGCTTGAAATTGAGGTCGTAGAGGTCAATGACGCCAACGGGGCGTGCGTCTGTGTTGGTTTGCAGCACCAAGCGCATTTGGCCAGACTTGCGGATATCCGATTGCTGCTCGATGAGCTGATGGATGTCGTACATCGAAAAAGGCACTTCGGTATTGGAAACCTTCCAGTTGGCCGGATTGTTCTCCCAGAGAAAAATAGTGCCAGCATCGTCCTTTTCAACGGCTCTCAATGTAATCAGACTACCCCTTAAGCTCATATATTCCGTTATAAACGCGTTTGGCTGGCCCAGTGAGGTACACTTCGCAAAAAGAAAAATCTTCGAGCTGTTGCCATTCGACCATTAAGGCGCCGCCTTTGGTCTGAACATTCACTTTGCCTGAAGCTACATTTTGAAGTTGTGCAAAAACCAGCGCCGCGGCGGTAACGCCAGTGCCACAGGATAGTGTTTCGTCTTCCACTCCTCTTTCATAGGTAGCCACTTGAATGTAGTTGTCTTGGAGGGCCATTAAATTGACGTTGATGCCCGCTTTAGAATAAGTGTTGTTGTAGCGAATGCTGCGCCCCATCTCCACCACATGTGAGGTGTCGTGGTTGGTGTCTTCTAAAATAAAGTGTGGCGAGCCCGTCTGGACTTCATAACCGTTTTCAAGCACTACAATGGGCGGCACATTGGCCATTTTGAGGCGCACTTCGTCTTGGCACAACCAAGCTTCGTGTGAGCCATCAATGGCTAAAAAATGGGTGTGTGGCGTTTTCAACAGGCCAAGGGTGTGTGCAAAAGCTACCGCACAACGTGCACCGTTGCCACAAAAAGACTGCGTGCCATCGGCATTGTAATAAACCACTTCAAAATCTAGACTTGCGTGCGTTTGCAGTAGGATTAGGCCGTCTGCACCTATGCCAAATTTGCGCTTGCAGAGCAACTGAATGTCAGCAATTGACAAATTGTCATGTGCACCTGAGGTGTTGTCTAGCATGATGAAATCATTGCCAGTGCCTTGATATTTGGAGAATTGTAGTGTCATTGCGCTCGAACAAAAATAGTTGAATATTCGTTACCAATTCTTAACAAAATTTAACATTTTTCAAGCAATTTTTGGAACGCTCTTTGCGTTTATGCAGCAGTAATTTAAAATATGACAGTATGACACTTACAAGCACACTCAAATTATTCGGCTTGGGTATTTTAGGAGGTACCCTTCCTTTGGCCACTTATGTCATTATTCAACATAACAGTAGCCGCTTATCCGATCAAGTTTTGGACGGCAAGCTCCGCGCACCGATCCAGCAAGTAGACTACAACGGCGTTCCACAAGGCCTCGACTTCACTGCAGCAGCAGAAAGCACGGTTCATTCCGTTGTGCACATCACCACCAAAGTAGTTCAAACCACCTTTCAGCGCGATCCTTTTCAAGAGTTTTTCTACGGACCTGGTGCCGGAGGCCGCGAGTTCAAACAATACGGA
>JAIPCC010000049.1 GCA_021738405.1 Crocinitomicaceae bacterium
CAAGTTTCTACAGACAACGGCGCAACATGGGTTGGTCAGTGTGGTTTGTATACGGTTGCAGGAACTTCTGCAAATGGAAGTGTTCAGCCCAATAATCAGCCTGTTTGGGAAGGCGTTCAGAGCACTTGGGTGCAAGAAGAAATTCAGCTGAGTGATTACCTAGGACAGATCATCAAGGTGCGTTTTCAATTGAGAGCCGATGGCGGTACCCGCAAAGATGGTTTTTACTTTGATGATTTCTCTATTTATTACAACGAAGCGGGCCCTACCGTGGCGCCAGTTGCACAGTTCCAAACACCGACAGTGCTTTGCAGCGGAACCCCTATTTCATTCACCGACCTTTCTCAAAACTTACCAACTTCTTGGGCTTGGGATTTCGGCGACGGCTTTACGTCCATCGAGCAAAACCCGAGTAATGTGTTTGCGCCAGGAACTTATACCGTGAGCCTCACCGTGACAAACAGTGCTGGCACCAATACCACAACGCAGCAAGTTGTTATTCAAGCTTCGCCTGTAGTCGGACTCTCCATTGCCGACACCGATTTGGTGCTTTGCGCGCAAGATGGCCCAGTTGCCTTGAGTGTTACGCCGCAAGATGCTACGGTAAGTGGATTGGGTGTAAATGGGCTTTCTTTTAATCCGTCAGGTTTGGCGCTCGGGCCATTGACACTTACGGCAACGGTTACAGATCCGCTTTCTGGTTGTGCGGGGTCTTCACAACTCACGGTTATTATTGAAGATTGCGCGCAAATTGCAGAGACAACCGCCTTGCAATTGGCGGTTTATCCAAACCCAACTACTGGCGTATTATACATCTCAGATATCCCTGAAGCTACACAGCTGCAATTATTTGATGCACAAGGAAAACGCATTGGTGAATGGCTCGCTACGGATAAAAACCTCATGCTTCAGCTAGAGGCGAGTGCAGGTGTGTACTATCTAGAAGCGCGCAATGACGCACAACAGCAACGCATGAAAATCATTTTACTTGGCCAACATTAAAGTTGGATAAAAGTGGAAATGCGGTCGATGTAGTTTTGGTAACCAGCAACAAAAGGTGTGGTTTCGTGCTCCCCTGCAGGTACTAAATAGGCTTCTTTATAACCTGTAGTTTTGTTGTCGTAAACGGGTTGTCCGTGGCTTTTGACACTTAGAAAGCTGTCGTCTTGGCCGTGTATCCAAAGCAAAGGAATATTTATTTTTTTGATTTCTGTGGCGTTGTCAATGAGCAGGTCGACAAGAAATGAGCCTGGCATCGACAAAAGCCCGGCGTCTTGGATCATGACTTCAGCCGAGGCAAAAGGCGCTTCTAAGATGAGCTTACTCGGCGAAAGTGCGTATTCAGCAGGATGAGCCGCAACTTCACAGGCTGCCGCTGAGCCCAAAGAAAAACCAAAAATCACAAAGCGTTCGTTTTGCAGGCCCTGCGTCTGGAGCCATTCGATGGCACGCGCTGTAGTGCGGTACATGTTTGCTTCGCTGGACTTTCCTTCTGAGAGGCCAAAACTAGGGTAATCGAACATCAAGACGCCATAATGGCCAAGCCCGCCCGCATGGGCATACAATTTTTGACGTGGCCAATAAAAATCCATGTGGTCTTTGTTGCCGTGGCAGTATAAAATAACGGTATCTGTTGCAATGGAAGCCAAATCACCAACATATATCGCACTCATTTTGGCACTACCTTCCTCGAGTTCCACGTTCCATTCTAAACGATGGATCATGGAGTCTGGAACACCAAATTCACCTGCTAAATCTAAGGTCAATTCTCCTTGATAGGCATCGAGCTGATAGCTCTCGATCTGACTCGGATTGAATAAAAAGCCATCCAAACGCTTGCGACAAGCAAGAGCCGTCAGGCCAACTAACAAAATAATTACAATATTTTTCATCTTTACAAGCGATAAGTGATACCAAAATAAAGCCCTGTGGCTCCGCGATTCTGTAACATACTTGGGTAAGGTACTACGATGTTTTCATTGGATTCGAGCGGCGCCAAAATTTTAACTTCGGCTTGATAACTGAATTTAGGTCGTATCCATTGATGGCCAAATTGTAGGCTGGGTATCCAGAGTTGCTCATTGGGTCGGCCCTGTGATTCGGTGCCGTAGAAATCAAACCAATTTGAGATGCCAGCGTACATGAAATTATAATTTCGCTGTTCACCAATCCGAAAAGACTTTAGGCCGTATTTGTAATAATAGTTGGCGTCTAGTTGCGGCCAAATGCGGTTCGCACCTGTGTAGAAATCGATCAAAACATTCGTATTGAGTTGGCCCGAAACACCCATGCGGTCGGTACTCCACAATTTTTGGGAAGCACCTATTTCAAACTGACCAACGCCAAACGCTAGAGAGGTGAGGTGGAGGTTGCCAAAAACAGTTGTTTGGTCGGTGAGGCCGCGGCCGTAGCCTACAGAACTAAATGGAATCGGGATTACGCCAATGCCCGGAATTTTAGCCATTGGCCCACCGAAGTGTCCGCTGATCACTTCTTCACCTTTTTTCAGTGGTTCGACAAATCGTGCAGGTGCACAAGACCACAAAAATGTCAGTCCGGCACCAAAAAATAGTAGAATTCGCATGTCCAAATATAAAAAGATTAACCATCCAAATTCCTTACCTTTGTCATATGTCAGGTTCGAGCTATGGTCAAATTTATAAACTCACCACTTTTGGGGAGTCTCATGGCGTGGCAATTGGCGGAGTTATTGAAGGTTTTCCTTCCAACTTTCCAATAGATATCGAGCGCATTCAAATGGCGCTTGACCAGCGCAGACCAGGTCAAAACCAATTGGTTTCACCTCGAAATGAAGCGGATAAAGTCTCTTTTATTTCAGGAATTTTTGAAGCAAGAAGCACCGGAAGCCCCATTGCTTTTATCATCGAAAATACAAATCAAAATTCCAAAGACTACCAAGACCTCAAAGACGTGTTCAGGCCTTCACATGCCGACTACACTTATCAGCAAAAATACGGTATCCGAGACCACCGAGGCGGTGGACGGAGCAGTGCCCGAGAAACAGCTTGCCGCGTGGTGGCTGGTGCCTTGGCTGCGCAAGTACTCGATCAGCTAGGTGTAAAGAGTAGTTGTTATGTAGATCAAATTGGTCCGTATCAGCTTTCAGAACAACAGTGGTACGAGACAGCGCAAATTGAAAATTCCCCACTCCGTTGTCCTGAAACAAGCATATCTGAACAAATGCAAAAATACGTGTCGGATCTTCAAAAAGAGGGCGATACAACCGGCGGGGCAATCCGCGCTATTTTCAAAGGTGTGCCTGCAGGTTGGGGCGAACCCGTTTTTGATAAACTTCATGCCGAACTCGGCAAGGCCATGCTTTCTATCAATGCGGTCAAAGGTTTTGAAATTGGCAGCGGCTTCTCAGCCATTGGCATGAAGGGCAGCGCCCACAACGACCGCTTCAATGCCGACGGCAGCACGCAGACTAATTTTTCTGGCGGCATCCAAGGCGGCATTTCCAACGGTATGCCGATCAGCTTTCGCGTGGCATTCAAGCCTGTAGCCAGCATACAAATCTCCCAAGAAACCCTTCAAAAAGATGGCGACCTGAGCGCCCTACAAATCAAAGGTCGTCACGACGCTTGTGTGGTGCCAAGAGCCGTGCCTATTGTCACAGCAATGGCGCAAATTGTGCTGCTCGACTTTTACCTTAGACAACAACGCAATACCCTATTCTCATGATTCAACGCATTCAAACCGTCTATTTCATCATTGTCATGCTCCTTTTGTCAGCACTGCTTTCAGGAGTAGAAATCTTTGGATTTACAGCCAACAAAGGCTACTTTGCTTATTCCGTCTATGGCGTTCAATTTGCTAAAACAGCTCAGGGCAAGGTTGAAAACATACAAGGATCGGTGCTCTTTTACTTTGTCATTTTATTTGTGCTCTTCATCTATTACGCCATGATGTCCTACAAAAATCTGAAAAAACAATTCAGATTGGCCCGTCTCGTGTTTTGGATCTACGCCGCTGGCCTCATTGCTATTTTAGTAACGGCGAGTTTGGGTGTACTTGTGCCGTCTGCCGTTGGCATCCAACTAGGCATCGGATATTATATGGCCGTTGTTGGCCTACCATTTACTTACTTTGCTTTAAAAGGGGTTCAAAAAGACAAAGAAATCCTCGAATCTCTAGACCGCCTGCGTTAACTTATGAACTTTCTTTCCGTCGAACACCTCACCAAATCTTATGGTGAACGCCTCCTATTTTCTGATCTCACCTTTGGTATTGAACATGGCCAAAAAGTAGCCATTGTCGCCAAAAACGGCGCGGGTAAATCTACGCTGTTGCGCTGCCTTCTTGGGCTCGAACCGCCCGACAGCGGCACGGTTACTTTTCGAAAAGAATTGCGCATCGCCTTTATGGAGCAAACCGAAGACCTCAATCCGGAGCTCAGTGTACTAGATGCCGTTTTAGACCACGATTTACCTGAAATCAAGCTCATCAAAGCCTACACTGATGCGCTCTTAGCCAATGACGAAGCCAAACTGGGCGACCTCTATCAAGAGCTCACCGAACACCAAGCATGGGATCTTGAAGTCAAAGTTCAGCAAGTGCTTTCTGTGCTCAAGCTCAGCGGCATTACGCAAAAAGTGGGGCAGCTCTCGGGAGGGCAAAAGAAACGCGTGGCACTGGCAAAAGTTTTGCTTTCAGAAGCAGAATTTTTGATCCTCGATGAGCCCACCAACCACCTCGACCTCGACATGATTGAATGGCTCGAGCAATACCTTTCTGCTTCTCAACTCACCTTGCTAATGGTGACCCACGACCGCTATTTTTTAGAGGTTGTTTGCGATACTATTTTAGAGCTTGCCGACCAAACGATCTACCGCTACAAAGGCAACTTCTCCTATTACTTAGAAAAGAAGGCAGAGCGCGAAGACCAACTGCAGTCTACCATTGAAAAGGCCAAAAACACCTTTCGCAAGGAACTAGACTGGATACGCCGTCAGCCCAAAGCGCGCGGCACCAAACAAAAAGCGCGGGTAGACGCCTTCTCAGATCTGAAAAAAGTAGCCAACCAACGCCTCGACGAAGATGAACTAGAGCTCCCGATCAAAATGGAGCGCTTGGGTACTAAAATCGTCGAATTCCATAAGGTATCTAAGGCTTTTGGCGAGCGCATTATGCTGAATGATTTCAGTTACCATTTTCAGCGCCAGGAGCGCCTCGGCATTGTAGGCAATAACGGAGCGGGCAAAACAACCTTTCTGAAAATGCTCACCGCTGAAGCGGAGCCAGATAGCGGCAAAATTGTCATCGGAGACACCATTGTTTTTGGTTATTATTCTCAGGATTTAATTGAAGTAGATCCGGACATGAAAGTCATTGATGTGGTGCGTGAAGTCGCTGAATTTATACCACTAGAAAAAGGCCGTCAGTTGTCTGCAGCCCAGCTCCTCGAGCGCTTTTTGTTCCCACGCGATATGCACTATCATTTCGTGCACAAACTAAGTGGAGGAGAAAGACGCCGCCTGAAGCTACTTAGGGTACTGATGCTCAACCCGAACTTCTTGATCCTCGATGAACCTACCAATGACCTCGACATCTTTGCGATGTCTGTATTGGAAGAACACCTGCGCTTGTTCCAGGGCAGCCTCATCGTTGTATCCCACGACCGCTATTTTATGGATAAAATGGTTGACCACCTCTTTGTTTTCCAAGGCGAAGGCCGCATCAAAGACATTACGGGTAACTACCATAGTTACAGAACAGCACTTGCGCAGGCGCAGCGAGAAAACAAAAATGCAAGTAAGCAAACAATTGTCGAAACGCCAGAGCCAGTAGCAGCAGCGCCCGAGAAAAAGCGCAAGATGAGCTTCAAGGAAAAACAAGAGTTTGAGCAAATTGAAAAAGACCTGCCTTTGCTTGAAAAAGAAAAAGAATCACTGAGTGCAGCGCTATCGAGTGGTGCTCTGAGTAATGAAGATTTGATTCAAAAAGGCGAGCAGTTGGGTAAAGTAGTCGCTCAAATTGACGAATTTACTTTGCGTTGGTTGGAGCTGTCTGAGCTGTCTTAATTGAGGATATTTGTTTCTTTACCGAATTGTTTGTAGGATATCGCGATGGCAAGAAAAGCCAAGCCGCACATGATGCCAAAAACACTCAAGAAATAGCCCCAAGAAAGCGTGTCAGCAATGAGTTCTTTGGTGGCTAACACCACATTGATCACAGGAATAAAAACCGTGTTGATATCTAGGGCAACGCCCGGAAAAAACCCTACCATTGAAGGTAAAACAACCACAATATTGAGCGGCGTAATAATGCTCTGAGCCTCTTTGAAACTTTTGGCATAAATGGCAATTGGAATCATGAGTCCGGCAAAGAAAATGACCAAAGGCAAGAGCAAAGCGAACATTGACAAGATGAAGTAGGGCGTCAGGATGCTATGAATGACCTCGAGTAATTCTTTGTTGTCGGCCAAGTCTAAGAACTCGATAGAGATAAATAAGCCCATTAAAGCACAGCTCGCGGCAAGCATTCCGGAGCTCACCACGACCAGCATTTTGCCAATGAGTATTTTCCAACGCGAGATAGGTACGGTCAAGAGCGTTTCAATGGTGCCGCGTTCTTTCTCGCCGGTAAACAAGTCAATGGCAGGATACATGCAGCCGATAAAGCCAAAGGCTATAAAAATATAAGGAAGAAAGCCACCTGCGAGTTGACCCACCATTTTTTTATCGCTGGCGCAGTTGACCGTATTGACTACGAGAGGTCTGATTTGCTCAGGCCTTAAGCCCAGTTTTTGCAAGCGTTCAGCCTCTGCGTTGGCTTTAAGGCTTGCTGCGTAAAGCTCAGCACGTTCTGCACGGCCTAGTTCTGAGGCGTCTAGGAGCCAATTTAAGGTAATGGTCTGTTGTTGTGCTCCCAATTGTTTTTCGTTCGCCGGGATCAACAAACCCAATTGGATTTCATCTGTTTCAATGGCTGCTCTGAGTGCGGCGCTATCCTTGAACACAATGATTTTTTTGGGTCCTATTGCAGCTGGTATGGCCTCAAGTTGTTGGGTGTAGCTTTGGCTTTTATCTCCTACGATACCGATTTTCATGGTTTTGGCCGATGCGCTCTCTTGAAAAGAGTTCGAGACTTCCATGAAAACATTGAGCGTGATCGGAAATACCAAGATCGGAATCACGAGCATGGTCATGAGGGTACGACGGTCACGAAGGGTGTCTAGGAGTTCTTTGCGGAAAATTCGGAATATCATGCGAGTGGAGTTGGCATTTGTACGATGCGGATGAATTCTTCGGTTAAATTGTTGGTCACCATATTGGCGCGAAAGGCGGACATGGTATCGTTGAATTTGAGTTGACCTTTGTGTATGATGGCGAGGTCGTCACAAAGTAAATCGACTTCGCTCATGATGTGGCTGGAGAAAATCACTGTTTTACCTTGGTCTTTGCAAGAACGAATGAGTTTGATGATATTTTCAGCAGTAATGACATCTAACCCGCTGGTGGGTTCGTCAAAAATGACCACACTTGGGTCGTGGATCATGGTGCGGCAAATAGAAACTTTTTGCTTCATGCCGGTGCTGAGCTTGCCAATGCGTTTGTGCAGAAAGTCGTTCATGTTCAGTAGGTCGAACAAATAGGCTTTGCGTTCTTCTCTTTCTTTGGGAGCCACTTGGTATAAATCGGCAAAGTAATCGATGATTTCTAGCGGCGTTAGGCGGGCATAAAGACCTGTAGAACCCGTCAGAAATCCGATGTGTTTGCGGGCTTCTTGTGCCTGTTCGAGCGCATTGATGCCGTTGATGGTGATTTTGCCGGATGTGGGCGTGATCAGCGTAGCGAGCATTCTTAGCGTGGTTGTTTTACCCGCTCCGTTTGGGCCAAGAAGTGAGTAAATGCGTCCAGGCTGACAACTGAAACTAAGGTCAGAAACCGCCGTAGCCGTTTTGGCTTCGGTATTGAGTTCCTTGCGCTGTTGCTTGGTGAGTGCAAAGGTTTTGTGGAGGTTTTGAACGGAAATCATATGTAAACGTTGACGTTAAAGCAAGGGTTTTGTTACAACAAGCGCATTTAAAACTTGAGGGCGCGTTCTTCAGCGGCAATGGCTTTGTTCTTGTTGGCGAGTTGCCCGCAGGCGGCATCGATGTCTTTGCCACGGCTGCGACGCACATTGACGATGAGGTTCAGGGACTCAAGGTATTGGGCAAAAGCTTCCACTTTGCGCGGATCGGCTTGTTGGTATTTGCCGTCGTCTATGGGGTTGTATTCGATGATGTTGATTTTGCAAGGAACACATTTGGCAAAGTTGGCGAGTTCGCGTGCATCGGTGAGGTCGTCGTTGAAATCTTTGAAGATGATGTATTCAAAGGTGACTCTAGAACCTGTTTTTTCATGGAAATATTGCAGTGCCTCAGAAAGTGTTTCGAGGTTGTTGCTTTCGTTGATTTCCATGATTTGATTGCGCTTGAGGTCATTGGCGGCATGCAAAGAGAGCGCTAAATTGAATTTGACGTTGTCGTCGCCAAGTTTGGTGATCATTTTGGCGATTCCTGCTGTAGAAACCGTGATGCGGCGCGGTGAAATACCTAGGCCGTCTGGGCTGCAGAGGCGATCGATGGAAAGCAAGACGTTTTTGTAGTTGAGCAAGGGCTCTCCCATGCCCATGTAGACGATATTGCTGAGGTTTTGTTCGTAGTGTTGTTGGGCTTGTTGTTGTAGGTAAACAACTTGGTCAACGATTTCGCCTGCGCTGAGGTTGCGCAACAATTTGAGCCTTCCGGTTGCACAAAACTGACAAGATAAACTACAGCCTATTTGTGAAGAAATGCAGGCGGTCATGCGCGAGCTCGTGGGGATCAGGACGCCTTCTATGACTTTGCCTTCATCTATGGTAAAGGCGCTCTTGATGGTGCGGTCTTTACTGATTTGTTGGTCTTGAAGGGTAATGTGATCGATGTAGTAGTGCTCCGTAAGCCATGCGCGAAAGCCTAGGCTGAGGTTGCTCATGAGCTCAAAGGAGTGTGCGTTTTTTTGCCACAGCCATTCCCAAACTTGCTTGGCTCTGAAGGGTTTCTCGCCAAATTCGGTAAAACTCGTTTTGAGTTCCTCTAGGGAGAGGTTGCGAATGTTGGTCAGTGTTGTGGACATGAAAATTAACGGTTCAGCATAACGGGCATCACGAGCATCAGGATGTCTTCGTGGGCGTTGTCTTGGGTGGCTGGTGTAAGTAGGCCAGCGCGGCTTGGCTCACTCATGGAAAGTTTGATTTCGTCTGCGTCTAGGTTGGCGAGCATTTCGAGTAAAAAGCGTGAGTTGAAACCAATTTCTAGGTCGTCGCCGTCGTAGTTACAGGTGAGTCTTTCCGTGGCTTCGTTGGCGAAGTCGATGTCTTCGGCAAATAGAGAAAGCTCAGAGCCCACTAATTTGAGGCGGATTTGGTGCGTGGTTTTGTTCGAGAAAATCGAAACGCGTTTGATTGAAGACAAGAACTGTGCGCGGTCTATGGTGAGCACGTTCGGGTTTTCTTTCGGGATAACCGCTTCGTAGTTAGGGTATTTTCCGTCAATCAAGCGACAAACCAAAACCAAGTCAGCAAATGTGAATACCGCATTGGATTCGTTGTATTCCATGAGGATTTCTTCGTCTCCGCGCAAGTTAGACTTGAGGAGGTTGAGTGGCTTTTTAGGCAAAATGAAAGCAGAGCTACCGCTGGCTTCGGCATCGGTTCTTTTGTAGCGCACAAGTTTGTGTGCGTCGGTTGCTACAAAAGTAATTTCAGAGCCTGCGAACTGACAAAAAACACCGCTCATAACCGGGCGGAGGTCGTCGTTACCAGTGGCAAAAAGTGTTTTGTTGATGGCTTTGGACAAGACCGCACCAGAAAGTTTGATGGCGCTTTTGTTGGCGAGTTCGGGAACTTTCGGGAATTCTTCGCCGTTGAAGCCAACCATGCGCGACTTTCCGTTGTCGTAGGCGATTTCTATCTGGAAATTGCTGGTGTTGACTTTGAAAGTACAAGGTTGGTCTGGCAAGTTTTTAAGAACGTCGAGCAATAACTTAGCTGGGATGGCAATTTTGCCATTTTGTTCGGATTGCACCTCAAGTTTGGTCATCATGGTGGTTTCTAAATCTGAGATAGAAACGGTGAGCAAACCATCGGTAATTTCGAAAAGGAAGTTATCGAGAATTGGCAAGGTATTGCTGGTGTTTAAAACTCCTGAAATACTTTGAAGGTGACGAAGTAGGGTAGTGCTCGAGGCAATGAAATTCATGACAAAAAATTTGATTTACAAAGTTAACATTTCGTTTGAAACGACTTCTTATTTTCAGCCCGAGATATGAACATTTTCAAAAGAGTTTCAACAGCTTTTACTGAGCTGAAAACTGAGAACGCCAAAAAACTTTGAGTGCTTCGCGGTGAATGATTTGCTCGGCTAGGTCTGTGAAGTAATCTTCGGAGGCTACAATGTGCTTATTGTTTTCTGGCAGGTCGATCAAATAAAGCAGTTGTGCGCGTTGCTCAACGGAAAGATTTTCGAGCAATTTGGCCAAGTCTGTGAGAAAATTGTCGGCATGAAGCGTGAATTCACATTGAGCGCGTTCTAGGTCTTTTTGCAATTGCGCAAAAGTCTGCATCCGAAAATCGGCAGAGAGGAGGGCGTCTTTGTATTGGAATGGAGCGAGCAACTTAAGTTTTGTTTAGCTTTGTACGAAGATACGATGAAAAGAACTTTTGACATTTGCATTTCTTTTTTGATCCTTGCGATTTTTTTGCCTTTTGGCTTGCTGCTCATGCTCGCCATAGTGCTTGAGTCTAGAGGAGGTGTCTTTTATTTACAAGAGCGGGTCGGTAAAAACGGGAAGGTATTCAAGCTGCTCAAATTTAGATCGATGCGTCCAAATGCAGATAAGGGGAGTCAAATCACTATCGGCAACAGAGATCCGCGCATCACCCGAACAGGTTTCTTCATTCGACGTTTCAAGCTCGATGAATTTCCGCAGTTTGTGAATGTCATCAAAGGCGACATGAGTATTGTGGGCCCGCGACCAGAGGTGCCATTTTATGTTCAGATGTATACGGAGGAGCAGCGCAAAATATTAGCCGTAAAGCCCGGGATCACCGATTATGCCAGCCTTGCTTATTTCCATGAAAACGAAATATTAGCTAGCGCGGCCGATCCACAAAAAGCTTACATTGAAGAAATCATGCCTGCAAAAATTGAGCTCAATCAGCGTTATTTGGCGCAGCCAGGCTTGCTCCAAGATTTGAAAATCATTGGCCTTACGGCTCAAAAAATACTCGGACTTTAATCTTGATTGAACGCCGCCCAAATGCCAAGTTTGGGAAGTGGCGCCACAACGGCAACGCGCTCTTTGGTGGTGGGGTGTTCGAAACTCAGCGTGCGCGCATGGAGGCAAATAGAGCCGTCGGGGTTAGAGCGTTTGTCGCCGTATTTGAGGTCGCCTTTAATGATGCAGCCCATGCTAGCGAGCTGACACCTGATTTGGTGATGGCGCCCGGTTTCAAGTTCAATTTCCAGCAAAAAATAGCGCTCAGAGGCTGCAATTTGACGATAGTGCAAAATGGCTTTTTTGGCGCCAGGCGTGCTTTCGGCCACTACATAACTTTTGTTTTGCGACTCGTTCTTTTTGAGGTAATGCACCAAAGAACCACTGTTTTTGGCAGGTTTTTGGCTTACGATAGCCCAGTAAACTTTATTTGTTTCTTTGTCGCGAAATTGTGCATTGAGCCGCTCGAGTGCTTTGCTGGTGCGTGCAAAAACCAATGCGCCACTGGTTGGGCGGTCTAGGCGATGCACCACACCCAAAAAAACATTTCCGGGTTTCTGGTACTTTTCTTTGAGGTAGGCTTTGATCGCATCTGGAAGAATGGCATCGCCTGTTTTATCACCTTGCGTCAGTTCGGAAGGTAATTTGTTGATGACAATAGCATGGTTGTCTTCGTAAAGAATGCGGTCTGAAATCATGAATTGAGCAGCGCTTCTTTTTGTTTCTTTTCGATGCTTTTGTTGCGCAAAAAGGCAAGTGTAGTTAGCAAAACAAAGGCGATGATGAGGTAAATGAGCCAGGTTGGGAATTTACCTAAGCCTTCGCCCTGCGCGTAGCTGTGCAAGCCTACGAGCATGAAGTTGACACCAAAGAACGTAAAGAGGATTGCGGAGTAGCCCCAAAAAGCGAGCGCATTGAATAAGAAGCGGCCTTGCAAGCCCGGAATCATTCTGAAGTGCAGAATGACTGCGTAAACCAATACCGAAACGAGTGCCCAAGTTTCTTTCGGATCCCAACCCCAGTAGCGGCCCCAAGATTCATTGGCCCAAACGCCGCCTAGGAAAGTACCGATGGTGAGCATATAGAGCCCAACGGTCATGGTCATTTCAGCAATATAGGTGATTTCTTGGATGTTGAGTTTGACGAGTGCAGCAGATTTTTCTGATTGCAAGAGATACAATTTGAGGTTGATCAGGCCGAGGATGCAGGCCAAGCCCAAAAAGCCGTAGCTGCCGGTAATAATAGCTACGTGGATCATGAGCCAGTAAGACTTGAGTACGGGTACAAGCGGCGTAATTTCAGGGTCCATGAGGTTCATTTCTGTGACCCAAAGCATGAGCGCTGCTAAAACTGCAGCGCCTGCCAAAACAACTTGGTTTTTCTTGGCGAAAGCAAAACCGGCAATCATGGTGACCCAACCGATAAAGACGATGGCTTCATAGCCGTTGCTCCAAGGGGCATGCCCAGAGATCGCCCAACGCAGACCGAGCCCAACGCCGTGGTAAACAAAAGTAATGACGGTGATGGCAATGAAGATGCGTTTTGGCCATTTGAGCCTATTAAGGGACGGTTCCGAACGAAAGAAGATGCCGATAAAAAAGACGATGAGTAGCAACAAGCCGCTCAGTAAATAGAGCTGATAAGCGTGCTTAAAGATTTCCATTTTATTGTAGCTGATCTCTAAATTGACCACGCTTTCCGTTGGCGCCACGGCCTTGCCTGCGTTTCTTTGGAATTTTTTAAAGGTTTTGAGTACATCGGTGGCTTCGCCAAAAGTATGGCGCTGACCGCCATCGTGGACCGCAGCCAAGTAATTGACAAACAATTTAGAAGAAAGGGTGTCTTTTTTGCCGAGTTCCATGCTGAGCGGCACAAACCAAGTGTTGTTGGCGTCGTTTTTGCCTGGAATCACGCGCATGAATTGCCACATAAAAATATTGTTGGCTACTTCGTATTTTTCGTTGAGTTTGATGAGTTTTTTGTCGAATTCGTTGCGCTTAGACTCTAATTTTTGATGCGCTACTTGGTATTGCGCCATCCATTTGAATTCAGAATCTTTGGAACTCAAAGACATGATGCTTTCGAATTCTTTGAGTTTGAGCGGCTCTCTGAGGTTTCTTGGCACCTGAATAAACGGCTGAGAAACCCAATAAGAAGGGTACATATGCAAGCTCAAAACGAATTGAACAGCATTGAGGTCTTTGTATTTATTGCTGTGCGTGAGCTTGCGCGTGAGTTGGTCGGCGAGTGTATGAAACGGCACAATACGGCCTTCGTAATCTTGAACGAGCAATGTTGCGAGCTCATCGGCATGTTCGGTATTGATTTCGTGGTGAACGGGCTTCGCTTTGTGCTGATGCTGGGCTAAAAGGTTGCTCGTCAAAAGCAGTGCAATGATGCCCAGACTTGCTTTTTTAGCTTTGACCTTTTTGAGTTGTTCGGAAAGGAACGTAAAGCGCCCTGCCGGAGCAAATAGCGATAAAATCATGGCGAGCGCCATTAAAAGGTAGCCAACATAGGTGATGTTCGTGCCGAGTGCATCGTGGTTAACGCTCAGTACGGTGCCTTCCTCGTTTTCTGGGGTGCTTGGATTGTCCAATTCATAAGAGGATTGAAAAAATCGGTAGCCATCGTAGTCAATGACATTGTTCATAAAGACGCGGCGGTTCAATTTGACCTTATTGCGCTGGTCGTCGATGGTGAGTTCACTTTCGAAAGAAGACGGCGAATTAGAACCTGGATATCTATCAAGTCTGAAGTCGCGGCACTGAACCGTGAACGGAATATTTTTTTGAATGGAGCCGTATTCGAGCTGATACACTACACCGTTCATGGCAAAGCGCTCTGGTTTTGGAAACTGACCTCTTCCGCCTTCCAAGCGTATACTTTTGGTGGCTTTTCCATCGTTCAATTCGACGGTGAGGTAGTCTTTCCCTGTATTTTTCTTAGCTGCCTTGACCAAAACTTTTTTGGCATGAGGAATATATCTTTTGAATACAACTTGTTGGTTGCCAATTAAATAAAGTGAAAAAGGCGTAAACTCAGACCAAGTATTTAAGGCATAATTTTGATAAAGGCTATCTGCCGGTGCTTGTCCGCTTGCGCGTATTTTTTCCATTTCGCGCATGGGTAAGGACTTTAGGGCAACACTTGGGTAAACCCATGTTTTTCCGTCTTTGTGATGGAGGTAAATCCCGGGCGCCTGATTGGGAGAGTCGGGGCGTGCACTTGAATAGTAAAATGGCGTTTGCCCAACCATTAACACATCGTTTTCTGTCAAAAAGTTAGAACGCTTCCCTTCCGTAACGAGTTCTAGCGCACTTTCTTTGAATTTTTGATTGACTTGCAGGGAATCTACGCGATCAGATTTGAAATCGATGTAGCGAAGGGTAACATTTTTCTTGCCTACTTTGGTGTCGTATTCAAAATCGTTTGAATTGAACTCACTTAAATAGGTTTTCCACGCTTGAAGTGTGGGGCTTGATTTGCTGGTCATGTCCTGTGCGTTGATCAGGACATAAGGATCTGCAGTATAGATAAAGTTGTTGCCTTCTCCTTCGCGGATCACCATTTGGCCTTCAAAGCTGATGTAGCGCGTGACTGCTGCTCCTGCGAGGATCACGATAAACGACAAGTGGAAGCTCAGCATAGCTATTTTGGCTCGGGTGAACATTTTGTAGCGAAAAATATTCGACACCAATGCCAAGACGAGGTAAAGCAATAGGCCTTCGAACCAAAAAGCATTGTAGATGCTGATTTTTGCGGCTTGAATGCCGTGAATAGATTCAATAAAGGTGGCGGCGCCAATAGCAACCAAGAAGACGATGAGTCCGACGCTCGCCCAGCGCATGGAAAAAAGTGAAGAGAGGAGTTTGTCCATCCGAGGAATTTTTCCACAAAAATAGCCAATGTATGCGCAACATTCATCGAAAGCCCTTAATCTTGTCAAAAAAAGATGTTGCGTAGTTTTTCAATTTTTTTCATTTGCAGCTTTTGCCTACTGTTTTCGAAAATAACCGCTCAGGTTCAAATCGATAGCAGTTCATTTTTAAAAGCCCAACAACTCAATGTTGTAGGCGGCCAGCTCTTTCGGTATGCGCTTCCGTTTGACCAAGGTGTACGCAATGTAGATATCTATATACCAACTGGTTTATTGGGCGTCAAAAAGGCCAAAACGCTTTATTTACACGACGGCCAAATGCTTTTTGACAGCACTCAAACTTGGAATAAAAAAGAATGGAAAATCGATGAGGTGGTTTCTACAACTTTGGCGCGTTATGCACACGATCCATTTATCGTGGTGGGAATTCACAACGACCCGCCGAATCGCTACGCCGAATTTTTTCCGCAAGCTGTGGCGCAATACATGCCCGAAACTTATCGCAATTTGTTGATGGAAAAACTCTGGAACGGCGAGCTCAAGGCAGATGCTTACTTGGATTGGATTGAACAAACACTGGTGCCATTCGTAGAGTCGGAGTTTCAAGTTGGCAAAAAAACAGGCGACCGCATGGTGATGGGCTCGAGTATGGGTGGCCTCATTTCGCTCTATGCACTGTGCGAGAAACCAAAATTGTTTGGCGGTGCTGCTTGCTTGTCTATCCACACGCCAATGATCAATTACGGCATGTTTGAAGAAGGGATGGTTGAGGCACTGGTAGTTCCGTTTAATATTTACTTAGAAACAAATCTGAAAGCCGATCGCAAACATTTTTTATACGTAGACCGCGGAACAGAAACATTAGACGCCTCCTACAAGCCCTATCACGACATCTTGCTCAAGACATTAGCAAATGTGGGTTACGACACGAGTAATCCACATTTTCTCGAAGCTGTAGCGCAGGGAACAGGCCATGACGAAGGTGCTTGGGCGGCAAGATGGCATGTGCCATTATTATTCATGATAGCACGCAACAATTCCCGATAGTTTTCTACATTTGCTTTACTCAATCAAGCATGAAAAAAATCTTATTATTTGGTGCGGGTTTATCGGCCTCCACCCTGATCAAATACTTACTCGACCACAGTAGCGCTGAATCTTGGCATCTAGACGTCGTGGACCAAAACCTCGAGCTCATTAAAGCCAAGTTGGCAGGCCATCCAAATGCCACGGCCCATTCCTTTAATGCACTAGACCCGGAGCAACGGCGTCCTTACATTGCGCAAGCCGATTTAGTCATTTCAATGCTGCCGGCAGTTTATCACGTCGAGGTGGCCAAAGACTGCATCGGACTACAAAAGCACCTGATTACGCCTTCGTATATTTCCGCTGAAATGCGCGCGCTGGATGCGTATGCCAAAGAGGCCGGAATCGTCATCATGAATGAAATAGGCGTAGACCCCGGCATAGACCACATGAGCGCCATGCGTATTTTGGATCATATCAAAGCAATCGGAGGCGAACTCGAGTCCTTTAAATCTTATTGCGGCGGCCTCATTGCACCAGTGTCTGACACCAACCCTTGGCATTACAAGTTTACCTGGAATCCGAAAAATGTTGTGCTTGCGGGCCAAGGATCTGCTGCTTGTTACCGCGAAATGAACGAGCTCAAGTAC
>JAIPCC010000050.1 GCA_021738405.1 Crocinitomicaceae bacterium
TCTCAATACTTCAAAGAACTTGTCTTAATGCTATCAGTAAGAACTCCCGCTCTTACTCATCTTTTACTCTCAATCTTCCCATTTGTGCTAGACCGTTGTCTCAATTGCGGGGTGCAAAGATATGTACTCTTTTTCGTTCTGCAATGCTTTTTTGAAAGAAATTTTAAAAAATTATTTTCGCCGAAGCACAGTGGTCTAACGATCAAGCATTTGAAAGGTTTCGTTTTTTCAATCTTTTTTGTGGAAACCCTGTATTTTCGGCATCTTTGTAATGTATGGTACTTGGTAGAAGGGCTTATTTAAAATCTTTAAACGACGAACAATTGATTCGTGTTTATAAAGAAAAGCAATGGGTAGCTTGCATAGACGAGCTGTACAAACGCTATGGGCACCTTGTATATGGAGTTCAACTTAAATATACGAAGCAAACAATGGATGCCGAAGACCTCACGATGGAGTGCTTTGCTAAACTACCCAGCCTGATCTTGAAACACGACATCGATTTTTTCAAAGGGTGGTTGTATACCGTAGCGCGCAATCTCGCTTTGGCCTTTCTGCGCAAAAACAAAACGAATCAAATAACACAACTAGACGAACAACTCACATCTTTACCTGATGAAGAGTCTGGTATTGATATAGAAGGCCAATTGAACCTCCTCGAATGGGCCATCCCTCAACTCAAACCACATCAGAAAACCTGCATCGTCCTCTTTTATATAGAACAACTCAGCTATGAGCAAATCATGACCCAAACTGGCTACTCTTTTAATGAAGTCAAAAGCTATGTGCAAAATGGAAAACGCAAGCTCAAATTGCTGATGGAACAAAAACAAAGTTATGAAGGCAAATAGAGCTTTATTCAAGAAATACATCCACACAACTCATCAGAAGGAAAAACACCTTATTGAAAAGAAGTTTGTTGAGGACGACTTTGTCATGGACGCCTTAGAAGGATATAGTCAAGAGCCCAATGCTTGGAGTGGCTTTGAGGCTGCGGATAAAAAGTTCTTCAAAACCCAGCGCAATAGAAGGCTTGCTTTGAGTGCTGTTGGGCTATTGGTATCGCTTTTACTCGGTTGGTATTTCATTCCGGCGGCTCCCACCAAAAACAACCCGTCTATTCGTCGCGATGTGGTCAAGGTTCAGGCTATCAAAATCCATCAGCCATCAGACGTCAAATCAATGGTTGCTGCAGCGCCAAATGAGCGCATTACGCCGCGACAGGTCATTTTAGACCTGAAAGCAAGCGCCAATACGATTGAACAAAAAACAGAAGTATTGGAACGCATTGCGCACATCCCTGCAGCACAAGTGGAGTTCAAGCAGCAAAAAGAACAGCGCCTTGCCATCAAAATGGGTCGAGAGCTCTTTATTAAAAATTTCAAGGTTATTGATTACCGCTACTATCGAAAGAGCGAGCGCACAACAGGAGCAGCAGTTACTGAGAATGAGATGGGCGAACAAGAGCTCAAAATTCCTTACATCAACTTGCTCAATAAGGCCATTGAAGATTTCGCGCAGCAAGATTACAAGTTAGCCTTGCTTCATTTTGATGAAATCCTGCAAACGTATCCAGACGACGCCAATGCGCTTTTTTATGGCGGGATGTGCTTATACAACTTGCGGGTTTATGAGCAAGCGGAGTCTCGCTTACTCAAACTACAAAGTATTCCATTTGCCAATTTTAGTGAAGAAGCCGAATGGTATCTCTTACATGTATACCAACAAGCAAAAAAAGAGGCCGCATTTAGCAGCCTCCGAAAAACTATTATTGATCAAAAAGGATTTTATGCCCAAAAGGCTGAGAACCTAAAATTCAATTAGTGCTGTATACTAATAGGTGCAGAATAGGCTTTGTTGCCTAAGAAGAAATGTACTACATACATGCCATTTGGAATATGCTTGGGTACAGCCACGAATTCTTTGTTTTGGCCAACTGTCGCATGCTCTAATTTTTTTGACCAGACAGATTTGCCTTGAAGGTCTACTAAGTTTAAAGAGGTAGGGGCAATTGACAACGTGGAGAAAGAAATGACAATTTCCTCTTTGCCTGGAGCATAACCCGCTGTAAAATTATTTTCGACTTGCGCCTCGTTTACACTTGCATCATCATTTACAAAAATATGTTGTGAGAGGTAAATGACATCGCCGTTGTCGTTGTTGTTGTTATTGGCTTTGTTGGTAGCTACGTAAAATGTAATAGCGCCTTCAGAGGTGGCAGGTGCTTGCCAAGTCCAGTTCCAGGTTGTGGTAGCCGCTGTATTTGAAGTGTTTTTGTGGGTGGCGTATTTGCGCTGTCCGCCACTTATTGTAGCTGTTTTGAGTTGCGTGTTTGCACCAGCTACAAAATTTCCTGCCATCGCATTAGCACCATTGAGCGCTGTAACTTGAAAGCCTTTTTTAGCGGGGTTTGATGCCATGGTGAGATTCACGGTATATGTTGCTCCTGGGGTGTATTGCGTAATGCCAAAACCTAAATCATCGTTGATCACGAGTAAATTCTCATTGGTGCCGCTTTGCGCAGTGCCGCTATGACAGCTCGTACAATTCTGCTCACCAGGAGCACCGGTTTTACCTCCTGCAGGTCCGTTGTTGTCTTGAGGTGCTGCCTGAAAACCAGACAAGTGAGTTGTTCGGAAAGAAAGCATCCCGAATGTTAGTGCAATAATTGAAATGGGTACAAGTACTTTTTTCATTGATGTAGTGTATTTAATAAATTTGATATAAACATCCTCAACTATTAATTATCGAGTTTCCCTTGTTCTATCCAACATTTAATCTTCTGAATAGTAGAATCGGGCAAAGCTGGTCCACCTAATGGCATGAGTTGATAGGAGTTGGCTTTCATGGAACCAACTACTGCATTTGCATTGGCCGCAACGGCTGTGTAATTACTTAGGTCGTAACCGCCCGAAGCATTTCCTTGATCGTGGCAACTGATACAATTTGCTTGTAAGATGGGCATGACCTCATTTGCAAAAGAAATGGTGGTGTTGCATTGTTGGTCTATCGGCGTGACTTTCTCGCGGGTGCAAGAAAAGAGTGCTAATGAACAAGATGAAAAGGTGATTAAACTCACGACAAAAAGGAATGTTGCTTTCATGTATTTTCTTAATTGCTTTGTGCAGGAATATCAAAATTGACTTTCATGATGTCAGGAACAGCCGTACTTTTTTTGCCGACTTTGAAATCGATGCGATTGACATTAAAAGCTCCTTTAAAGGTGATCTTATTACCTGACTTGGCATAGGTAGCCGGAACAGTGACTGTTTTTGTAATCCCTTTGATGGTCAGATTTCCGATGATATTGTAGGCGCTCCCCTCTTTCTTCTCCACTTTGGTCGATTTGAATTTGGCATAAGGGTACTTTACAGCATCGAACCATTCTGCTGTTTGTGCTTTTTTATTCATCATGCCATTCCCTGTTGAGATCGTGCGCACATCAATTTTAAAGTCGAAACTTGAATTGGCAAGATCCTTCTCGTCGAATTCAATTTGACCTTCCATGGTTTTGAATGAGCCGGAGGGGTCTTTGCTTTTGAACTCAATAGAGAAATCTTTGGAGACTTCGTAATGATCTAAAATAAGGTAAGTAAACGCGCCAAAAAGGAAAATGGCACTAAAGGAGATAAGGGAGATTTTGAGTGTTTTCATTTTTTTCTTTTTTATTCAATTACAAATTTTCTGCCCACTGTAAAGCCAAGTCTGAATTGTCCGTCTTGCCACTTTTCTGTGGTGTAGGGGATAAATTGGGTTTCGCCAATACCGCCAGAGTTGGTGATGTTGATGGTGAAGTTGTGGCCAAAAGTAAACCACTCAAGTGCGATAGCGCCACTGTTGGTAAAGCCTGTTTGGCGTGTCTGGCTGCCGTTGAAACAATGGTAATATTCACCGATGAGCGCAAAGCGAGATGTGAGGCGAATTCGGCCTGACACACCTAATGCAAAAAGTTCGTTGGCGTCGGTGTTGGCTACGTAATTGCGGTGAACGAGCGTCGGTGAAAGTTGCAAAGCGCCGCGGTCTCCGAAATGATGCGCGAAATTGACTTGCGCAAAGTAATTGAGGCGGTGTACCGCTTTTGGAAAGTGCGTTACCAAGCCTTCGTCTTGGGAGGCGGTCATGTATGTGAAGCTAGATCCGGCAACTGCTGTGATACTGATGGGTGATTTTTTTGGTTCCTGAGCAATGACTTTATATTTAATAAAACCATCGACCAAAGAACGGTAAGGGGCGCCTGTTCCTTTTGAACGTCCAAAGCCAACCATGAGTTGATCTGTAATCCCGTATTCCAAGGCAATGCGCATATCGGAAAGGTTGTCAAAACCAAACATTTGCTGCACACCTCCGTTGACGCCAGCCATGTCTCCAAAGCGGTGCTCTATGCGAAATTCATAGGTGCCTTTTCTGAGGGTTTCTACGGAGTGTCCATTCACGACGCGGGTGGAAGAAAAAGTGCTAATTGGTTCTACGTATTCTTCTTCGATTGTTGCTTCAGTAGGTTCTTGTGCAAATAGCGCTATTGGTAAGATAAACGCGAGTGGGAGAATGTAGGAAATTTTCATTGGTAGTTGTTTGAACCGTTTATAAGACGCAAAGTTCTGCAAAAAGTTGGGTGCTCTGGTAAAACACTAAGAAAGATGTAAAAACTAACTCTTTTTTCTTTTGTCGGCAAGCCATTTTGGAACCGCCGCCTCTTGGCTTTGTGGTGTGTCGAGCAGTTTTTCGAGGAGGTCTGGACGCTTGGCTTTCTGAAGGCGTTGGCGTATCCAGTCTTTGTTCTCCTTTTTATACCAAAAGAAATAGCGGTTTTGATTGAGCTTCTCCTCTTTGGTTTTGACGGTATTGACCGGTTTGAGCGTATATGGATGGACGCCTGTGTAGTAAATGACTTCGGCAACGGTCATGGGGGTTGGCGTAAAATCTTGTACTTGCTCTAGCTGAAAACCCATGTCTTTGGTTTCTGCGGCGAGGTTGGCCATATCGATTTCTTCGCAACCAGGGTGGGAGGAAATAAAATAAGGAATGAGTTGTTGCTTGAGGCCGTGTTTGGCAGACAGGCGGTCGTATTTTTCTTTGAATTTGTGGAAATACTGAAACGAGGGCTTGCGCATGACTTTGAGCGTGGCGTCTGAGGTATGTTCGGGCGCAACTTTGAGTCGGCCTGATACGTGGCGCGTGATGACTTGCTCGATGTATTCGTCGTGGTTGCCGTCTTCGTTGTTTTTGTTGAAGTCGTCTACTAATAGGTCGTAGCGGATGCCAGAACCTACAAAAGCTTTTTTGACACCAGGGAATTGATCGATTTTGCGGTAGAGATCGGTCATTTGTTTGTGGGAGGTATCCAGGTTATGACAGATAACAGGATGGATACAACTCGGCGAAACACACTTGGCGCATATGGCTTCATCTTTGCCTTTCATGCGATACATGTTGGCAGACGGGCCGCCGATATCGGAAAGATAGCCTTTGAATTCGGGGTGTTTGGTAAGTTCTTCTACTTCTTTGAGGATGGACTTTTCACTGCGCGAAGCAATGAACTTGCCTTGATGCGCGGAAATAGTACAGAAACTACAGCCTCCAAAACAACCGCGGTGGGTATTGACCGAGAATTTGATCATGTCGTAGGCTGGAATCGCACCGCGTTTTTTGTATTTGGGGTGCGGCAACCTCGTGTAAGGCATGTCGTAAGAGCCGTCCATTTCCTTTTCGGTCATGGTTTTGAACGGCGGATTGATGACTAATGTTTGTGCACCTACTTGTTGGGTGATGCGATTGGCTGCCCATTTATTGGACTCTACCTCGACAATTTTAAAATTTGCGGCATACTTGAGTTTGTCTTGCAAGCAAACCTCATGGCTGGCAAGCTCAACGGTTTCCCAGTTTTTATTTTTGGGTAAGTCAGCTGTTGCATCTTGTAAGAAAGCCACCTGATTGATGGTTTTGGCTTGCTCAAACGGAACCCCTCTTTTAAGTAAGCGCAAAAGGGTGCGCAAAGGTTGTTCGCCCATGCCGTAAACGAGTAAATCGGCTTTGGCATCGACGAGGATAGAAGGCATGAGTTGGTCTTTCCAGTAGTCATAATGACTCACGCGGCGCAAAGAAGCTTCGATGCCACCCAACAAAACGGGCACATCTGGAAAGAGGTCTTTGAGGATATTGCTGTAAACGATACTGGCGTAGTCTGGGCGAAAACCCGCTTGACCGCCCGGCGTGTAGGCGTCTGTTGAACGCAAACGCTTGTTGGCGGTGTAGTGGTTCACCATGGAGTCCATACAGCCGGCGGTAACGCCAAAGAAATACTTGGGTTTACCGAGCTTTTTGAAGTCGCGGAGGTCGTCTTTCCAGTTGGGCTGAGCAACAATACCAATGCGGAATCCTTCGCTTTCAATGATGCGGCCAATGACGGCTGTACCAAAACTTGGGTGGTCTACATAGGCATCGCCGGAGATGAGGATGACATCAAAGGCATCCCAGCCTCTTTTTTCTGCTTCCTTTAAAGATAATGGTAGCCAATCGGAAATCGGGCGCTCAGGGTTCATGTTACAAAGATACTCCAAGAACAATGCATCGTGAATTTTGTTGTAATTTTGTAGCTCAATTTACTCATTATTTACTCTAAATTAAGATCAAAATGGCTTTTGAACTTCCCGCTCTACCTTATGCTTATGATGCATTAGAACCGCACATCGATGCGCGCACAATGGAAATCCACCATTCTAAGCACCACCAAGCATATACAACCAACCTCAATAACGCTATTGCAGGTACCGACATGGAAAACATGTCCATCGAAGAAATTTTAATGAACTGCAAAGACAAACCAGCAGTGCGCAACAACGGTGGTGGTTTCTGGAACCACAACCTTTTCTGGGAAACCATGGCTCCTAACGCAGGTGGCAACCCAACTGGTGAGCTCGCAGCGGCTATCGACGCAGCATTTGGTTCGTTTGAAGCATTCAAAGACGAATTCGCCAAAGCAGCAACCACACGCTTTGGTTCAGGCTGGGCTTGGTTGTGCGTTGCCAATGGCGCACTCGAAGTTTGCTCTACACCCAACCAAGACAACCCCCTTATGGGCGAAGGATGCAACGGCACACCACTTCTTGGCCTAGACGTCTGGGAGCACGCATATTATCTACACTACCAAAACCGTCGTCCAGACTACATCAATGCGTTTTTCAACGTGATCAACTGGGACGTCGTTGCCGCTAAATTTGCAGCAGCGAAATAAGAATCAAAACATAAAGAGGTAAAAGGGCGACTACGGTTGCCCTTTTTTGTTGTGTTATGTTTACGTTAACAAACCGAATTGATATTGAGAATGGCAAGGCAACAAACTACATTTGTTTTCAAAAATCTCAAAACATGGCTGGTATATTAAGTTATTTCTTACCCAAAGACAAGGTCTTCTATTCCCTATTTGAAAAAGCAAGTGACAATCTCGAAAACATTGCTCAAAAACTTTTAACAGTTGTTCACGAAGCAGATTACAACAAACGCGCTGTCATTATTGAAGAAATGCGCGACATCGAGCACCAAAACGACAACATTACCCACGAGATTTTTATCGAATTAGGCAAAAACTTCATCACGCCATTTGACCGCGAAGATATCCACGCTTTGGCATCTGCCCTAGACGATATCGCCGATTATATTTATGCATCGGGTAAGAAAATCAACTTTTACAAAATTGACCCGATTTCTGATCATGGTATCCAAAAAACTGCAGCTGCAATCAACGAAGCGGTAAAAGCGGTAAAAGCTGCCGTAATGGAATTGCGCAACTTAAAAAACACCCAAAAAATTATCGAGTGCGTGATCAAAATCAACGTCATCGAAAATAATGCTGACAACATTTTTGACAAGAGCATTGAGGAGTTATTCAACTCTGATGTAGATGCCAAAGAATTGATCAAACGACGCGAGTTGTACATGGTCATGGAAACGGCTACAGACAAATGTGAAGATGCTGGAAACGTCATCGAATCTATTGTTGTGAAATACGCTTAATTGATAGCTAGCACCATTAAAGACAAATAGATGTTTACTTTATTACTTATCGTTATCGGTATAGCCTTACTTTTTGACCTCGTCAATGGTTTTCACGATGCGGCCAATTCTATTGCTACGGTTGTTTCTACAAAAGTACTTACGCCTTTTCAGGCAGTACTTTGGGCAGCAATGTTTAATATCATTGCCTTTTGGGTATTTGACATGAGTGTGGGCAATACCGTTGCCAAAACCGTAGACAACAACGCAATTGACCTTTGGGTCATCTTGGCCGGTTTGTTGGCAGCTACCTTCTGGAACCTCCTCACTTGGTGGTTGGGTATCCCATCGTCCTCTTCACATACCCTCATCGGTGGTTTTGCAGGTGCAGCAGTTGCGCATGCAGGAATGGATGTGATTGCAAGTGGCGAAATCGTTAAGGTGATCTTATTTATATTCTTGGCGCCTTTTATTGGCGGATTCATTGCGTATCTCATTGCTGTGGTTACTATTTCGAGGTCTTACAGAAATAAAATACTCGTTATTTTAGCGCTCTCAGGATTGACCATTTACATGATGCAATACATGATTGATTTCCTCGACATGAAACCTATCATGATGTATATCGTCATTGGCATGATTGCGATGTTTATCATCGTTTACACCTGGTTTGAAATTGCATATGGCTCAAAAAGACCATCAGCAGTTAAAGAAGCGAGCATGCATAAAAAGTTGCAGTTGCTCTCCTCTGCTGCGTTTTCATTAGGTCATGGTGGTGCCGATTCTCAAAAGGTTATGGGTATCATCTGTGCGGCACTACTTGTTTATGGCAATTTAGGTCGCGAAGGCAAACTAGACCAACCCATTCCAAAAGATTTGCGCATTACCGAACTCATGCAAATTGAATACAAAAAAACTGATGGGAGAAAGCATAAATACAAACCTGAGGTTGCACAAGTTGCCGGTCAGCTGTATTACATCGACCACAATGAAGTGATTGACGCAGCAAGTGGTAAAGCTATTTATACAGAGGATGGCAAACCACTTCAAAAAGTTCAGGGAGCGCCATCTTTTAAAATGATCAACAAAGCAATACACAAAATTGAAATCTATACATTTGGGAAAGCGCTTTGCGATGCCAAAACAGAGGATACAATTTTTCTAAAAAACAAGCTCAATCAATCTTACCAATACGCTGGTATTTTTGGTGCATATGTGAACCCAAAGACTGGGGTATTGCACAAAGGGCACGAAATCAAAACCAAAGTACACTCCGAAACGATGCCGGTTTGGGTGGCGTTCGGATGTTACCTCATGATTGGCTTGGGCACTCTAATGGGTGGCTGGAAAATTGTCAAAACCATGGGAACTAAGATTACCAAGGTGACACCGCTAGAAGGTGTTTGTGCCGAAACCGCAGGTGCACTTACCCTGTTTACGGTATCTCAGTTTGGAATCCCGGTTTCGACAACCCATACCATCACTGGTTCAATTATTGGCGTTGGCGCCACCAAACGTTTGAGCGCCGTGCGCTGGGGCGTGACCATCAACCTGCTTTGGGCCTGGATACTGACCATTCCTGTAAGCGCATTGTTGGCGGCAATTTTTTACCACGTGATCATTTGGTTCAAGTAGACCAAACCTCAATTTTCATTGAAAAAGGGCGCATATGCGCCCTTTTTTATTAAATATTCATTCAGTTTTTGAATTATTTTAAAATTTCTTAACTTTAGACCGAATCTAAAAAATCAACTATGAAAAAACTTTTACTTACCGTCAGTGCCATCGCACTATCTGCAGCTACTTATGCGCAGGTAATTGTTGCTGGTATATCTCCACAAAGTATTGTGGCCAACTACGCCCACACTTGGGCAGATCCAGGAAGTGGCTGGGGAACACCAGATTTCAACATCCCAGGAACTTTCGTTCAAGACACCATCATGGTAGTTGACGACGGATCTACTGGTTTGAATGCTCAAGGTAACCCTATCTCTGCAGAAGGATGTAACCCACTTATCAACGACCTTACAGGTAAAATTGCTGTTGTATTCCGCAACACTTGCGAGTTCGGTGCCAAAGCATTGAACGCACAAAACGCAGGAGCTGTTGGCGTAATTGTGGTCAATCGCAACCCAGGTGAAGTCATCGCAATGGGAGCGGGTGTCAACGGTGCCAATGTAACCATTCCTGTTGTAATGGTAGACATCAACGACGGTTTGGCGCTTATCGCACAAATGGCCAATGGCCCAGTTGTGATGTTCTTGGGCAACAAAACCGGTTTGTTCCCTAACGACGGTGGAATTTCTGGTGCTGCAACTTTATTGCCGCGTCAAGCCATGATCCCATCTCAATTGGCACAAAACGGTACCGAATTTAATTTTGACCTAGGTTCACGCGTATACAACTACGGTAACCAAGCGCAAACAGGTATGTCTTTGAACGCTAAGATCACCAATCCATCAGGTGCTTCTGTCTATGACAACACAGCTTCTGGTATCAGCCTTGCTGCTGGTGACTCACTTGATGTTTTCCCTGGTGGAGCATCTAGCTTACCTAACTTCTCTTTGGCTTCTTACCCAGCAGGTACTTACACACTAACTTACACTTTGTTGTTGAGTGGTGCTGACGACTACAACGCAGACAACAGCCTTGTGACTACATTTACCGTAACTGACTCTTTGTTCAGCTACGCACAAGCTGATGCTGCTACAGGTACACCAACGGGTGGTAACTACTACCGTCCAGGTACAAACAACCAAACGTATTCTGCATGTCAGGTAATCGACAACGCAAATGCCAGCCGTTTGAAAGCAAATGGTATTTATTTCTCTGCAACAACTGCAACGGCTTCAGGTGTGCTTTTGACAGGAGAAGAAATGGCTCTTTACCTTTACAAATGGGAAGATGTCTTCACTGACCTCAACGATGCTAACTTAGCGTTCAATACCCTTACAGAAGTTGCGAACGGATTCTACTACTTCCCTGGTGACCTCCAAGGTGAGACCGTTTACGGTGCATTTACTACACCTGTTGCTTTAGAAGACAACCAACGCTACCTCGCTTGTGTTCAGACTGTGAACCTCAACCTTTACATGGGTCATGAAAACGGCACAAACCTTACTTGGAACGAAGCTTACTACCTCCAGCCAATGGCACCTAACGAAAGTGATGGTACTTGGTATGCAGCTGGTTTTGGTTCTGATTTACCAAGCTCTTTGGCAATTGCAGTTTCTGACAACGATGTAAACGTTGTTGAATTGAATACAGTTGCTGGTAAAGCGTTCCCTAACCCAGCAAACGATGTTGTTACTGTAGCCATCGCAGGTGAGGGAACAGCTCAATTGATTGTTACTGACGTTGCTGGTAAAGTAGCGATGTCTGCTTCATTGAACCTTGCTGCTGGTCAAGACAACGTAAATATCGCAAGCTTGACTGCAGGTCTTTACATTTTCAACGTTACACTTGAAAACGGTAAAACAGCTCAATTCAATGTTGTGAAAAAATAAGTTCAACTCATTTTGAACTGAAAAGGGACGGGCAACCGTCCCTTTTTTATTTGCTATCTTTGTGGTATGTCAAAAGCATCATATACAGTTACAGCAGCTCTTCCCTACGCCAATGGCCCCCTTCATTTAGGGCATGTCGCCGGCGTATATTTACCCGCCGATATATTTGTTCGTTTTTTACGAATGAACAACCACGACGTCGCCTTTATCTGTGGCGCCGACGAACACGGTGCAGCTATTACCTTGCGCGCTAAAAAAGAAGGGCTCAGCCCCAAAGATATCGTAGACAAATACGACGGCATCATTCGCCAAGCCTTTTCAGATTTCAACATCAGTTTTGACATCTTTCACCGCACCTCAAGCGAGTTGCATCACCAAACCTCCGCAGATTTTTTCAAGCGCCTTTATGACCAAGGGCAGTTTACCGAAGAAGTCTCTGAACAATACTTTGACGAACAATACCAACAATTTTTAGCAGATCGCTACATCACCGGCCAGTGCCCTAAGTGTAGCAACCCTAGCGCCTACGGTGACCAATGCGAAAAATGCGGTTCAGACCTCAGCCCTACAGAGCTCATCAATCCGGTCTCTACTTTAAGCGGTAGCAAACCAATTCTGAAGAGTACTTCTCATTGGTACTTGCCTATGGACCAACACGAAACTTGGCTCAAAGACTGGATCCAAGAAGGCCTCTTAGATGGGCAAAAACAACACGAACCCAAAGAATGGCGCAACCAAGTCATTGGCCAATGTATGTCTTGGATCAACGGAGGCTTGCGCCCCCGCGCCATGACCCGCGACCTCGATTGGGGTGTTAAAGTGCCACTTCCCAATGCCGATGGCAAAGTGCTTTACGTTTGGTTAGACGCACCAATTGGCTACATTTCAGCCACCAAACAATGGGCCCTAGACAACGGCAAAGACTGGGAAGCCTACTGGCTTAAATCAAAAGCCAAAGACCGCAAATTGGTACACTTCATTGGCAAAGACAACATCGTGTTTCATGCGATCATCTTCCCCATTTTACTCAAAAACCACGGCGATTTTATCTTACCAGACAACGTTCCGGCCTACGAATTCCTGAACCTCGAAGGTGACAAATTCTCCACCTCCAGAAACTGGGCGGTTTGGCTCCATGAATACCTCGAGGCCTACCCCGATAAAATCGATGAGCTCAAGTACGTGCTCACCGCAATTGCCCCCGAGACCAAAGACTCAGAATTTACCTGGAAAGAATTCCAAACGCGCGTCAATTCAGAACTTGCCGACATCATGGGCAATTTCGTCAACCGCACTTTGGTGCTCACCAACAAATACTACGAAGGCCAAGTGCCTGCAGCAGGGCAGTACACCGAAGAAGACCAACAAATCATTGCACAAATTCAAGAGATCCCAACGCGCATTTCAAAGCTTGCCTACGCCTATAAGCTGCGCGAGGCCCAAGCCGAAATGATGAATTTTGCGCGCATCGGCAACAAATACCTCGCCGACAACGAGCCCTGGAAGCTCATCAAAACCGATCCAGCGCGCGTTCAAACCATTATGCACCTTGCCCTGCAAATCACGGCCAATCTCCAAATTGCGTGTCAGCTATTCTTGCCCGCAACCGCAGCGAAACTCGCCAAAATGCTCAATGCCTCCTGGACACAATACACCGACCTCGGCCGTACCGACCTATTGCAAGCTGGTCACCAAATTGGCGAAGTACAGATCATGTTTGCCAAAATCGAAGATACCCTCGTCGAAACAGAAATCAATAAATTAAAGGCTACTGCAGCCCCACAAAGTAACTACCCACCTATGAAAGACGCCATCGCCTTCGACGACTTCACCAAAATGGACCTCCGCATGGGTACCATCCTTGCCGCGCAAAAAGTCGAAAAAGCAGACAAACTGCTCCAACTCACCGTAGACACCGGCATAGATCACCGCACCATCGTCTCCGGCATAGCAGAACATTACGCCCCCGAAGACATCATTGGCAAAACAGTCCTCGTTCTTTTGAACCTCGAACCCAGAAAAATCCGCGGCATCGAATCACAAGGCATGATCTTAATGGCTGAAAACGAAGAAGGTAAGCTCAGCTTCCTGGCCTCCGAAAAAGAATTCGGCCCAGGCCCTACCGTCCGCTAAACATTTTTTATCGTTGGCGACTTGCAGAACCCAAAAAAGTTCGTATCTTTGTAGTCCCAATACGGAAAACAACACGTTTCAAGATATATTGCGGGGTGGAGCAGTTGGTAGCTCGTCGGGCTCATAACCCGAAGGCCACAGGTTCGAGTCCTGTCCCCGCTACTAAGAAAAGCCAGTCGAATTCGACTGGCTTTTTTCGTTTCAAGAAACGTTGAAAGTTTACTTTCAAAAGTGGATTGAAATGAAAAAAGGAAGATCGCGCCGCGGTCTGAGCTTTTCTTAGTAAAGCCCTCCCCCAAGGTCCATCCGCAACGAAGTGAAGGATAGTCCTGTCCCCGCTACAAGGAAAACCTGAGTCTTTTGACTCAGGTTTTTTTATTGACTTAAACTGAAGCAAGCTGTAATGGATGCGGAATTCTTTACCTTGAATAGTAGCTTAATTTACCACATCACCAAATTTCAATTCCAAAAGTTAAATAAACCCCAATATCCAAAGCTCAGTAATAGCATAAGGTGAACTGCATAATTTAAGACTAAAGTTGTGCGCAGCCACAGCTTCGGTTTCTTTGCTTTCAGGCTGTTTCGGGTATGAATAACAAGGGGCAAGAATAATCCTAATAACAGAAATGGTGTATATGAAGATGCACTGATTAATCTCGAATTGTAATGTTGATAAGGGACATCGAAATAGAAAATGCTGTTATTTGTAGTTAACACCACGATATATGCGATGAGTATGAAATTCAACGAAACAAGCACTAAGACCGATTTGAATGAAAGAGGAGTTCTTTTATTTTTCTGAATTTGCAACAGCAACAACGCGACAGAAATCAAAGCTAATAATCCAGCAAATAGGCCAAGCAAAAGTCTTAATGCAGGTGTATTTGAAGGCGTTTTAAAATTGATGAGTCTTTCAAATTCAGGATTCCATGGGAATATTTCAGCAATATTTAAAATATGATCGCCTTTTGATAGCTCATCTGTTAAGTTGAATTGCACCAATGAATCAAAGTTGTGGTAAAAGTAGATACCGACTACTTTTTCTTTGGTGTCAAAAATAGAAGTGATCAGTGTGCCATCGCCATTTCTGCTTCTACAAACAGCCATTGTATCAGCGAGGGAAGTACTAAAGTCTAATGACGAGCTTACTTTATGACTTGTTAAAAAATCGGCTCCATTACGGTATCTTTCAAGTTTTCGGGCTTGATCATTGTTCGTTATAGAAGGACAAAAATTTGCCAAAACATAATTGGGATTGTTGCCTTCAATTAATTTGTAAGGTTCTACAATTAAATAAGCGCCTAAACTGTCAATGTAGATGAATACATCATTTAAAAAGAAGCTGTGGTCATATTGCTGAATGTATTTTTTCACTTCTTTAACGGTTGCACAACGATGAAGAATTTCTGATAGGTAGTCAGCTTCGTTGGTTATTTTTCGCCTGGCTGTAAATCGGTTACTTTGTTTAGGGTAGTATGATGATAATCGAGAAAACACAAGTCCAGCAGTATTCATGCCTGATTGTGGAGTTGTTCTGTTTGCAGAAATTTGTCTTGAACCAGTAAATACGGTTCCATACCCATTGTTCTGTTTGGCTTTCTCAAACCATATTTTGGGTGTCGTCAACCATGTATCATGGTTACAGCCTACCATTGTTTTGCCAGTTGCTGTAATTTTATACATACTACAAGCCATTAAATTGTTTTGATACAGCGCCAAAACAAGTGTCACGAGCAGAATTTTATAGGCTTTTTGAATTATCATGAATTCTATATAGATCATTGATTTTTTGCACACAACTTATTCATATGCTCAATAATTTGGGAGCGTAATGCTTTAAATGTACTCCAAATTGTCGATTAGGGGTAAAAATAGGATTCGGTATTGTATCTTATTCCTTAGGTTATTATCAATTTTCGGTACTTTTATTTAGACTAAACACCCAAAGGGAAAACAATGAATTACAACGACAAAAAATTCAGACCGATTAGCAATACAGAAAACGGTGAGACGTCTAGTGAAACACTATTTCATTATAAGCAAGTCGGAAATATCCTTACTTCAGAATATTCAGGCGGAAAGATAAAATATGGGCATCTTATTGGTTTGGATGATGCATCAGGAAAAATAGAAATGCGTTATCACCAAGTAAATGACCAAGACGAATTGATGACTGGAATTTGTATATCAACACCTGAAATTCTTGAAAATGGAAAAATTCGACTTCACGAAAATTGGGAATGGACCTCTGGTGATTATTCAAAAGGAAGTTCAATAATTGAAGAAGAATAAACTGAATGGCAATGGAACATGAACACAATTACAAACTAACTACGGTCTGGACTGGAAATAAAGGTGACGGAACTCAAAATATAAGGACTTATGACCGTAGCCACACAATCTCTATTGAAGGAAAGCCTGAATTATTTCTGACAACGGACAATCCTGCAGTTGGAGATAAATCAAAACTAAACCCAGAAGATTTATTGGTTACAGCAATTTCATCCTGTCATATGTTATCTTACTTGTATGTATGTTCAATGGAAGGGGTTGTAATTACATCTTACATAGATCATGCTACAGGTATCATGGTTGAACAGGCAAGTGGTGGCGGAAGTTTCAAAGAAGTAACTTTGAATCCAATAGTTCATGTTTCTGACGAAAGCATGGTAGAAAAAGCGATTGAGTTGCATCACAATGCACATGAAATTTGTTACATAGCCAATTCTGTGAATTTTGAAGTTAAGTGTAATCCAATTTGCAAAGTCGAATAAACTTTTGCACGAAAATTTGCATCGTACAGAAATTAGAGCTAAAATCTATTTATTTCGCCAGTTCATATACAACCACAATTCTACCACCAATTCATACCCTTCTAAGAAGTTAGAAATTTGATCTTTCCCCGCTACTAAGAAAAGCCAGTCGAAAGATTCGGTTTTTTTGTTTTACATCATTGTAAAGCCCCAGAAAATAAAGGGATTCTGCGGAAAATCATTTACATTTCGAGTCAGATGTAATTTTTAGCTTTCAATTTTGGGCGCTTTAGCTTCCTTGATACCTGATTCAAATTGAACATCTAAACCATGAGATACAGTTTTAGTATCTTCATAAACATCAAATTTAACAGCCTTTCCCCATTTCAATGTGATAAAATGAACTCCTTTATTTATGTAGGGCT
>JAIPCC010000051.1 GCA_021738405.1 Crocinitomicaceae bacterium
CCATTTTTTGCATGTCACGGTGGTTGAGGCGATCGATAAACATCAAAAACCACATGCCTTCATCGGCACGTACAAAAAGCCCTACAAACAAGAAGAATGCGAGCGTAAAACGTTTAAATTGTGTCATGATTTATTTTTTGTTTGGCGAAGATACGTAAAGTTTTTTTTTCATTCGACTTAGGCTTTCAGGTAAAATACCGAGATAGGAGGCAATCTGATGCTGCGCTACAATTTGTTCAATGCCAGGGTGGCGAAGCAGTAGTTCTTGGTAGCGCTCTTCAGCATGTGCAGAAACTGTCATTAGGAAGCGTTTTTGCAAGACCGCGAGCGTGCGCTGGGCCATAACCCTAAACAAGCGCTCGAGTGCGGGAATTTGATTAAATAAATATTCGAGGTCTTCTTTTGAGATTTCGAGGATGTAGCTTTCTTCTAGTGCTTGAACATTCAGTGTAGCGGCGTCGTCAAAATGAAAAGCCGATAAATCGCCAACCCACCAATCGGCGAAGGCAAAGTACAACACGTGCTCATTTCCTTTGGTGTCTGTATAATATACGCGCAGTGTTCCGTCTACCACAAAGCCCTGATTAAAATTGGTCGATCCTTCTTTGAGGAAGAAATCTTTTTTGGACACCTTTTTGAGCTTGTAGAATTTTTTCATTAATTCCAAGTCCTTCTCTTGGATGTTTACTCTTTGCTTGGTGTAAGCAAATAATTTTTGATAAGCTTCTTGTGCGTCCATTGGTCTTATTTGGGGAGGTGACGAATGCGCCATTCGGTAGGATGGAGGTTATTGAAGCGCTGCCCAATTTGCTTGATCATGGCAATGGCTTGTCCTTCAAAAGTGACTATGTAAAAACCTGCAGGTGCTTCCCATTGTTGGCTCTCGCCGTGCAAGATGCGCAAGGCCTCAGGTGCTTCAACTGCTTTGGTGGGTAAATTCCATATAGGTAATAGGCTATACGTGAGGTCGTAACCCGGCGCCCAGGATTTTTTTTGTGCGGTGGCTACGTGTGTTCCTTTTTTCAAAAACTTCAGGTCTTTGACCAGTCCATAAATCGAGCGCGCAAAAGGAGTGGTGGCGTAAACTTGATCGGCTTCTTGCCAATAGCACAGTTCTTGGGTTTGTAAAAGGAAGGCAGAAAGTTCTTTCGGTATGACGTTGTTCAGCACATTGTTTTTAGCTGGTCTGTGCTTGGTGTTTGTCCGCGAGGTTTTTTGCAAAGCGGCAATGTAAAAGCCTTCGCTTTTGATCTGGTTGGGAAAGAAATACTGACCTATTTCGTGTCGGTCTGCTTGTAGGCCTTCAAAGTGCGGTAGTTTTACCTTTACTGCGCCTTCTTCGTCGAGCAAATGAAGAAGTTGGTTTTCATTTTCTTCTGGATTGAATGTACAGGTCGAGTAAATCAGATAGCCGCCTTCTTTGAGCAGCGGCCAAACTTCATCCAAGATATCCGTCTGACGGCTTGCGCAAGTGGCAGCATTGCCCAAATGCCACTCCGCTCTGGCTTGATGGTCTTTGCGGAACATGCCTTCGCCCGAGCAAGGTGCATCCACTACCAACACATCTACTTGACCTTGCAAACAACTGAGTTCACTCGGTTTGTGATTGCAAACATAGACATTAGCATAACCCCATTTGGTGAGGTTTTCACTGAGAATATAGGCTCTTGAACGGTTGATTTCATTGGCAATTAAAACACCTCTGTGATTTAAAAAACTTGCAATCAGTGTGCTTTTGCCGCCAGGAGCAGCACTTAAATCCAAAACTACAGGGTTTTCAGGGAGTTCAAGCTGCGCCAGGGCTTTTTCGAGGTACATCGAGCCAGCTTCTTGCGGATAATAAGCGCCCGCATGAAATAGCGGATCATAGGTAAAAGAAGGCCTTTCTGGTAGGTAAATACCGCTAGAGCTCCAGGCAACGCGGTCTGTTGTGGTAAAATTAGACTTGCGCTGCGGATGTAGGCGCACTGAAGTGGGCGCGCTTTCTTCTAAGGCTTGCAGCAAAGCAGTAGGTACAAAAGTGTCGTTCTCGATGCGTGCAATGAAGTCCTGCGGAAGTGAAGTCATGTCCAAAATTACGGCTTTTTTGAGAAGTGGAGCCTGGCTAAATGTGCTGTATGCGCGCCAGCCTCAATGTTTGCGCTCAGTTGCAAATTTGGAACTGCAATGAGTTGTTGTTCATCGCAGAGCACGTATTGCAGTTTGCGCAGTGGCGCCGGAATACCAGCTTCTTTCAAAATCTGCAGTACTTTTTTGGTCCCTTTCATGCCCCGAACAGGCATGCGGTCACCGGCTTCTACTTGTCTGAAAAAGAGTGCTCCTTTGATTTTTTGGCGATCGATGAGAAAGTCGGGGTGGGGCACTTCTGACGCTGCCTGAGATGGGAGGTCTTCGAGCGCAAACATCCAATCTGAAGCTTCAGCATTTAAGAAAATGAGTTTGTCTTTTTGCTTGACTACATATGATTTTGCTGCGCCTTTTGCTGCTTGCCAAGCAATGAACTTGCCACTTTCAGCTGCAAATAAGTCGGGGAGTCTTCTGATGATATGGGTGGGTATTCCAAATAATTTAAATAGCTCAATAAATTGATAAGAAGATAGTTGAGTTAATTCACTTAAATAAATACTTCTGTTTTTTTGAAGTCCAGCGAGTGCCGTGCGCAACAATGCTTCTTGGGTTTGCATTTCGAGCGCAAATTGTTTTTGAATCAATAAGATACTTTGCTCGAGCTGCGGTAATTCATTTTTTAAAAACGGAATCAATACATGTCGCCAGCGGTTGCGGCGGTATTTGAGGGCGGCATTGCTGCTGTCTTCGCGCCATTGTAGCCCAAGTTCCAAAGCTACTTCATTGAGGGTGTCGCGCCGAAGGTGTAGCAGGGGCCTCAACAAGCCTTTTTGACCGTGCGCCATGGCCGCTAAGCCTTTCATGCCGGCGCCTCGTGCGAGTTGCAGCCAAAACGTTTCAATTTGATCCTCGGCATGGTGTGCGGTGCAAATGACACTACCGGGCTGCTGTTGCTGCATTACGCTGAAAAAAGCATAGCGAATGCGGCGGGCCTCGGCCTGAAGGTTTTGATGATTTTGTTGCAGCGCTGCGGCTAATTGTACGCGCTTAACGTGCAACCGCAAATTGTATTGAAGACAATAAGCTTCAACAAAAGCTTGCTCGGCCTCGCTTTCGGTACCTCGCAAGCCATAATTGACATGCAGTACCGCAAAAGGAAGTGCTAGTTTGCGCAATAGTTCGCAGAGCAACATCGAGTCTTTTCCGCCACTTGTGGCCACTAAATAACAACTGGCCTGATTGGTCTTGAAATAACTGTGGAGTTCATCGAGAACAGCGGCTAAAGAAAGATGCTTAGCGGAGGCCATGGATCAGTTTTGCTGCTTTCAATAAGCATTCTTGGTATTCATCGGCTGCGTTGGCACCAATGGTAAGTGCGCTGCCCACCGAACAAGATAAATACTTGTTTTTGCGGTTGTAGAGCAGGCTGCGGATCACGACATTCAGGTCAAAATCTCCGTTGGGTTCGATCAGGCCAATGCTGCCTGAATAGAGGCCTCTTTTGAAGTCTTCGTGTTGTTCAATTTGTTCGAGCGCTGCAATTTTTGGTGCGCCGGTCATGCTGCCCATCGGAAAGCAGGCTTTGAGGATGTCGATGAACTGAACCCTGGGCTCGAGCGCACAGCTGATTTTTGAAATCATTTGGTGTACGGTCTCGAAACTATAGATTTGGCAGAGCTCGTCTACGCCAACGCTGTTTTTGCTAGCTACTTGTGCTAAATCATTACGCACGAGGTCGACGATCATGATGTTCTCTGCGCGCTCTTTAGGGTTGTTTTGGAGGTCGGTGGCGAGCTGTTGGTCTGTTGCGGGGTCTTTGGAGCGCGGAGCGGTGCCTTTGATGGGCTCCGAACGCAGCACGTTGCCTGTTTTTTGTAAAAAACGCTCTGGGCTGGCACACAAAACCAAATGCTCAGGTGTTTGGATATATGCCGCATGTGGTGCTTTCGTCTCGGTATACAAGCGGCCAAATAAACCAACTGGGTTGTCTAGCGCGCAATTGGCTGCGGCAAATTCTTGACAATAATTGACCTCGTAAATATCGCCGCGCTGCAAAGCACTTTTGAGTTGCTCAAAGTGTTCGAAATAAGCTGCTTTGGAAGTGCGGGGTTCAAAATGCGTATCGAGTACACCATCTTTTTGTTCAAAAGTTGCCAATAGTGCAGTTGCTTCATTTTGGTTCTGTACGCTGTTGCTGCCCCATAAGAGCGAAGGGGTAGGGCTCACGCGATAAATGCTTTGTGGTACCCAATAGTGTAGCAATGGAAATGCGAGTTGGTCTGGGTTGTTGGAGCTGAGGTTTTCAAAAGCATTTTTGACATCGAAACTTAGGTAGCCAAAAATGTAGTTGCCGGCATTTTTAGTGAGGTAAGCTTGAAAAGCGTCCACCTCGAATTGCAACGAATTTTGAAAGGAGTCTTGTTGCCCTATGCCCAGCAGGAGCCCATGTTGGTGATGCTGCCAAAAAAAACAAGTTGAATCCATTGTTCAAATTTACAAACATCGCGTACATTCCCGGACAAAAGCCAACCTTTTCCCTGTTTTTTTGTTTTAGTCCTGTTACCTTTGCACTGCGCTTACGTCCACAAGACAACTCCTTTATGAAAACATTTTTATCTCTCCTCTTTATTTGCTGCTCTTTTCTCGCGTCGGGTCAAAAAAAAGCCACCATTAGTGGTTACATCACCGATGCCAGAAGCGGTGAAGCTCTCGGCACTGCCCGCATTTTTGTCAAAGAACTCAAAACCGGCGCTGTAGTTAATAACTACGGTTTTTACAGCCTCACGATACCACTCGGTACCTACCAGGTCGAATACCGCTGCGATGGTTTTGCGACAGTAGTTAAAAGCGTCGAACTCCAAAAAGACCAAACCATCAGTATCGAGCTTGAAATGGCCATTCAAGAAACCAAAGATGTGCGCGTCACGGGCAAGCGCTCGGAGAACGTCACCTCTGCCAAGTTGGGTCAAATGGAACTCAAGATGGATCAGGTCAAAACCTTGCCGGCATTTATGGGCGAGGTGGACGTCGTCAAGACTCTCCAGTTATTACCAGGTGTGTCTTCGGTGTCAGAAGGTGGCCAAGGGTTTTATGTGCGCGGTGGCGGCCCCGACCAAAATTTAGTTTTATTAGACGAAGGCGTGGTCTACAACGCAGCGCATTTGTTTGGTTTCTTTTCGGTTTTCAATTCCGACGCCATCAATAGCGTCAACCTGATCAAAGGGGGTATGCCAGCCAACTATGGCGGTCGTTTGTCTTCTGTGCTGGAGGTCAATATGAACGAAGGCAACCTCAAGAAATTCAAGGTAAAAGGTGGTATTGGCGTGATCTCCTCTCGCTTAACCGTCGAGGGGCCACTCAAAAAAGACCGCGGTTCTTTTGTGGTTTCTGCTCGCCGAACTTACATCGATATCTTAGCGAAGGCAGTCATCTCCGACACCTCGCCATTTGCGGGCTCTGGTTATTTCTTCTACGACCTCAATGCCAAGCTCAATTACAAACTCACCGACAAAGACCGTATTTACCTGAGCGCTTATTACGGCAAAGATATTTTTTCATTCAAAGACAACAATGGCGGTTTCAAGGTCGAGATGCCTTGGGGCAACGGCATTGCAGCCTTGCGCTGGAACCACTTGTTCAACAGCAAGTTGTTTTTAAATACCACGCTTTCCTATTCCGATTATAATTTTGAGTTTGCCTCCTCGCAAGACGAATTTCGGGTGGCCCTGACTTCAGGTATCCGAGACTACTCCGCCAAGGTAGACTTCTCGTACTTCCCCAATCCAAAACACCGCATCAAATGGGGCGGCATCTACACTTACCACGATTTCACACCCACCAGTTTGTCGGCTCAAAACGATACCGTTACCTTCAATACCGGATCAGCTCAGCACTTGTATTCCCACGAAACCGCCATTTATGCTTTGGACGAATTCGATGTCAATGAGGCCTTGCGCATCAATGCAGGTTTGCGCTACAGTACTTTTGCGCACGTCGGTCCTTTTGATCGCTACATCAAAGGCGACGGCATCTCTACACCAGACAGCGTCGTGAAATACGACCGCAATGACGTCATTGCCTTTTACCAAGGCCTTGAGCCGCGCTTGTCTTTCCGTTATTTGCTCCCCGACAACAGTTCGATCAAAGCGGGCTATGCCTACAATTACCAATATGTGCATTTAGTGACGCTTAGTGCCGTTTCTTTACCGACCGACATCTGGTTCCCGACTACCGATCAAGCCAAGCCCGAGCAAGGTTTTCAAACCTCCATTGGCTATTTCAGGAATTTCGACAAAGACCGCTATGAAGCATCTGTTGAAGTCTACTACAAAGGCATGAAAAACCTCATTGAATTCAAAGAAGGTGCCTTGCCAGGCGACAACGTCAATGACAACACCGACAACTTATTGGTTTACGGCGATGGCTGGGCTTATGGTGCAGAGTTTTTTCTCAAAAAGACAGAAGGTGCATTTACGGGTTGGATCGGCTACACCTGGGCCAAAACAGAAAGACGCTTCCCCGACATCAACGAAGGCAATATTTACCCCGCCAAATACGATCGCCGCCACGACCTCACGCTGGTCGGAACTTACAAACTCAATGACACCTGGACCTTCGGCGCAAGTTTCATCTATGCCACCGGCAACACGCTCACGCTGCCAGCGAGTTGGTATGTACAAGATCAAAACTTATTGTTTCAATACGGCCCGCGCAACTCCACGCGCATGGCGCCATACCATCGCCTAGACCTCAGTGCCACTCGTTACGGCAAAGCCTACAAAACCCGCACAGACCCCGCAACTGGCCAAGAAATTCAAGTCAAGAAAGCAGCCCGCAGCAATTGGTCGTTTTCTGTGTACAACGTCTACAATCGCCTCAATCCGTTCTTTTTGTACGTAGACAACGACGGCGATTTCATGAGCGGTAATTTCTCTCTGAGTGTCAAACAAGTCTCTTTATTCCCAATTATACCTAGCGTCACATGGAACTTCGAATTTTAAAATACCTCAGCTTTAGCTTTGCTGTAGCCACTTTGTGGAGTTGTACCAAAGAGGTGCAGATCGATATCCCGGGCTACAAAGAGCAATTGGTGGTAGATGGCCGCATCGAAACCGGACAACCCGCCATTGTCTTGTTGTCTAAGAGCAGTAATGTTTATTCGAGTACCAACTATGAGTCTTACCTCAATAGTTTTGTAGATGACGCCATTGTGGTGCTGTCCAACGGTACCCAAACCGATACCCTCACCAAAATTTGCACCGACGACCTCCCTCCGGGCTTAGAGCAAGTTGCAGCCGGTATTTTTGGTATTCCAGCAGAAATTTTAGTGAATTTGCATTTGTGTGCGTATGTTTCTCTGAACATGCTTGGTGAAGAAGGTAAAACCTACACCCTGCAAATTTCTCATCAAGGAAAGCAATACCAGGCAAGTTCTAAAATCCTGACGCCTATTGTGCCAGATTCACTCTATTGGAAGCCAGAAGGAAATTTTACCGACCGTGGGTTTTCTTGGGCTAAACTCTCCGATGCAGCCAACACAGCCGATGCCTACCTATGGGAGGTGAAATACCTCCAAGATCCTCAGTTTTCCAAGACTTTCAATCCGTATTTCAATGACGAATTCTTCAACGGGCTCACCTTTGAGTTTGGGTATGAAAATCCCATGAGTTTCAATGATCCGAATGGAAATGAAGCATACCGAGGCTTTTACAAGCTAGGAGACACAATTGTTGTCAAGCTTTCTAAAATTGGCGGCAAAGAATACAATTACTTCGAAAAGAAGTACAATCAAATTTATTCGGGAGGTAGTCCGTTTGCGGTACCCACGAATATTCCTACAAATATTGAAGGCGGTGCTTTAGGTATTTGGGTGGCTTATGCACCTTGGATAGATACCTTGGTTTGCCAATAAGACGACCTGAAGATTAGTGTTTAAAGGTGTATTTCTTTTGGAGTAGATAAGAAAGAAACACCACAAAAACACTTGAAAACACATTGGCAATCGAGGGGTAAAAGGCAAACGTCTCAATCATGATTTTGAGTAATAAATAATTGCCCAGCCAAGAGAAGCCTGCACTCACGGCATAACGAAACAGCTGAACGCGCCCCATCAGTTTGCTGTCCGTAAAGACCACATACTTATTGAGCAAAAAACCCAATGTAAATGCAATGACAAAACAGAGCATGGAGCTCAGGGTATATGCAGAAACTACGTAAGTATTTGATGCAAATGCGATGTTGAAAATGCGTTTTTCAAAGACAAACTGAAAAAAGAGGTAGAAAAACAGCCAACTAGAAACGAGGTTTGTGCCACCACAGGCAGCATAATAATAAGTTTGCTTGTCAAAAAAACGCGCAAATAACGGATAAAAGAGGTCGAGAACCTGGCGTATTAGTTTTCCCATTGAATTTGATAACCGGTGTGCTTTCTGATGTTGATCACAAGCGAATGATCGAGGTAGAGGTATTGCCCCCTGATGCCTGTTAGGGTACCGCTCACTTGCGCTTGTTTGTCCAAAGATAAGGAATTCACTTTGTCTGGGTAGCGCAAGACGGGGTAGTTAAAACTCCAAATTTGTTCGTCGTCGGTCCAGTAATGTGTGAGGTCGGCCGGAAGGCTTTCTTCGAGCTCCCATTTTTGTTCGTCGAGTGCCGGCCCGTCGTAGGGGCTGTTTTGGAGCATGCGCTGCCAGTTGGTTTTGTCGGCAAACTGAGACTTGAGCGCCACTTCCAGTACGCCAGATAAATACCTGTTGGGTACTTCTGCCAAAATGATGGCCGCGGCTGCACCTTGGTCTATCCAGCGCGTTGGCTTTTGGGTGGTGCGCGTGATGCCCACCTTGAGTTGATCGGTTTGGGCGAGGTAAACGTAATGGGGCTGGTTGTGGTGCCTTTGCTCGTAGTCGGGGTCTCGGCCTAAGCCTAAGTGCGCTTGGCAAAGTTCAGGATGCAAAATGCAAGGGCTCGCCGAGGCAGCCGTTGAAAAGCAAGTAAAACAAAAGCCTTCTCCAAAAGATTTATTGATTTTCTTTTGACACTCCCGGCAGAAAATAGCGCCGGTGAAGCGAAAAGAGATGGGTTGCCCAATCAAGGCATTCAGATTGATTTCTTGCGTGCCGTCGCCCAGCCAATATTGTACCTGCTCATCTTGAGCGGTTTTCATTTTTTGGAGCAAAAATTCCATTATTCGGGCAGGATATTCATTTTGTCGGCAAAATGGTAGCAGTAATCGCGGAGGTCTTCGGAGATGAGGTGTTCACCTGTTGCTTTTACGAAGGTATCGGCCATGGTGAGCAAAGTCTGGTGAAAGAATTGCTTCATTTCTTCGATGGTCATGTCTTTGGTCCAGAGGTCGATTTTCATGGTGTTTTTAGACTTCGGATCCCAGATAGACAGCAAAAAGGCAGCCGCTTCGGCGTTTTCAATTTGGCCATCGCTGGCCGACCACAACATGCGCAGGGGCAATAGGTTTTCATTGAGGCCTACTTGTATGCTGATTTCGGAGGTTTTGACAATTTCACTCATTGGGGTACTTCGTATTTTTTAAGAATTTGGTGATAAGGTAGTGCTAGCAATGCTGGAATGGAAGGTTCATTGGCATCGATGTATTGCTTCACGATGCGGTAACCCAAGAAGCGCCCCATGCGGTCTGGGCTTTCTTGTGGCAAGCCAATGGTATAGGGGCCTTCATTCAAGAAATTCATGTTGAGTTCTTGGTCGGTTTTGAAGAGCAATTGTTGGTCTACGAGGTATTCCCAAACGCCGCGTTCGGCCTTGAGCGCCCACTCGAAATCTTGTTCGCTGTAGCGCAAATGATTGTGCAGCTCGACTTCAGGACTGATGATTTCTAAAATAGCGAGCAGCTTGCCCCAGCGGATCATTTCGCTGGCAAAGTTTTCGTCGGTGGTTTTTAAGACGTTCGTGCCGAGCCAAATGAGTAAGGCGTCAGAAGTTGCGTATTGCGGCGCCATGCCTTCTTTGATCCAGTCGTAAAATTGCTGTTGAGGCAGCGAAGCGATGATCGGGTGGTCGGTTCCTAGATAGCGTTCCTGACCCAAAACAATTGCTTTTGAAGAGGCATAGGCGCTGGCTGCAAATTGCGTGTAGGTAAAATCAACACTTTTGGCAAGGGGTACTTTGGGGGCGAGTAGGGAGAGTCTCTTGAGTCCGGCTTCAATTTGCTGGAATGTTTTCATACGCCATTTGGCACGCTTGTCTAAGGCTGCAAATACTTGCTGATTGAAAGGTTGGGAAAAAGTACGCTTTAGTCCGTTGGTGAATGCGCTGTCCGATTGCGTTGAGACCTGCAAAGCGTAGGGGAAACAAAACTGCGAGAGGTCGAAATCAGACACGAGCAGTGCTTTGATCAAGCGTCTTTGCTCATTGACATGTGCGTAACGAAAAGAGGAGTCGAGGTTTTGGTAGCTGACATGATGCTTAGCGCTATCTAAATCTACCTGATAGGTGTCGGACTGACAGGCGTAAAGACCGATGAGCAGGAGTAGAAGACTGAGCTTGCGTATCATGAATATTGTTATTTTTGTTCAAAATTAACATTAATCAGGCAACATGAAATCACTGCGTTTTCAACTCTTTTTATTTTGTGCCTTCTTTTTAGGTCAAAACACCGTTTCATTGGCTCAGGCTGTCTCCGAAAAGAAACTTCAAGGCGGCGTTACCGGGTCCGTAGGGCTCAATTTTCCGAAGATGGGTACCAACCTGTTGGGGAGTTCGCCTGGTTTTTCTTCCTCTTTTGGCGTTTGTTTCACCAAAGCCTCCAAAGAATCACAAAATATTGCGCTCAGCGGTGGTGTAGAATTCGACATCGATCGCATCAGTTACAACGTCAGCGACCAAGACGTTTTTTACCGTTTCACCGATAAGCAAATCAAACCCAAAGGAGAAACCGTTTCTACCGACTTATTTTTCAACCTCACCGAACGCACCTACGAACCACTTTACTTAGCGCTGCCCATCGGCCTCACCTTTAGAACGGACTTCATCGGCGACTACCGCGGCATCTTGCGCTTTGGCTTGCGCAACCGTTTTTTACTCACCAATACCGTAGACGACCAAGGTTATGTTGTGCCATTTGCAGGAAGCATCAATGGTTCAGCCGAAGAAAATTTAGGCATGAAAGTCAGCAAGGACCTCTTTTTTTACAACGCCAATATCGGCATCAGTGCTGGTGTGGAATGGAATTTTTCAGGCTCCACTTGTTTGGTGGCAGAAGTTGGTTATAGCTACGGATTTATGCCTTTGCACCTCACCGGTAAAGAACAAAACTATACCTTGTTCACGCTCGACCAAACTACCCAAGCTGAAACTTACTTTAGAAACCAAGCAACCCTGAATCAAGCACACCTGAAATTCACGTTGTTATTTTAAGCAAATGCATGCGCTCGCTACACATATCTCTAGTTGGCTAGGCACTTACCTACAAACAGCGCACGCAAAGGGTTTTGTGGTGGGTATTTCGGGCGGTATCGATTCTGCCGTCACCTCCACACTTTGTGCACTAACGGGCGCACCCACTATTTGCCTGACCATGCCCATTCGCCAAACCAAAGCGGAATTTGACCGCGCGGGCGAACACATGCAAGACTTGCAAAGTCGCTTTGCCAATGTCAGTCTGCAAACCATAGACCTCACACCTTCGTTTGAAACGCTCAGCGCGGCGCTACCTGCGAATGCCACGTCTCATGCGCTCGCCATGGCCAACACCCGTGCACGTTTGCGCATGACCACACTATATGCCGTTGCACAAGCTAATTCTTGTTTGGTTGCGGGTACAGGCAATAAAGTCGAAGATTTCGGAGTGGGCTTTTACACCAAATACGGCGACGGCGGGGTAGACCTCAGTCCAATTGCCGATCTCATGAAAACCGAAGTGTTTGCGCTGGCCAAAGCATTAGATATCGTTGCATCTATCCAAAATGCGGCTCCTACCGATGGCTTGTGGGAAGATGGCCGCTCCGACGAAGATCAAATCGGCGCAACTTACCCAGAGCTTGAATGGGCCATGACTTATAACGGTGACCCGAGTGCGCTTTCAGGTCGTCAAAAAGATGTTTTAGATATTTATACACGTTATCACCGTGCAAACCTTCATAAAATGCAGCCTATTCCAGTTTGTGAGGTCCCTGATTACCTTAAAGCCTTATTGAAGCAATGAGAAAAGGCATCTTCTTGTCGTTGTTCCTTTTCTTTTCATCGGTTGTTTTTGCGCAAAAAAATACCCAAAAGGCGCTGTTGGCTATACAGCAAAACAATTTCGGTTTGGCGCAGGATTTTTTGCAAAAAGAACTCCTTAAAGCACCTGTTGCGGCCAGTTACGGATGGGCGGTGTATTACCTCACGCCATATTGTTATCAAGCAGATAGCGCGTATGCGTTCCTCTCAAAATTTGAGCATAGCTATCCTTCATTAGACAGCAAGTCGAAGGAGAAATTACAAAGCGATTTAGCCATCCAAGAGACCACCACCAAATTTCTTTTCGATCAATTGGCCACGCAAGAATTGCAATGGGTCACAAGTGCGCCTCAAATTGCAACGCTTGAGCGCTTCATGGAGCGTTACAGCCAAAAGTACCCAGATTACCAAAAAATAGTTGTTGGCTTGCGGGATTCGCTGGCTTTTGACCAAGCAGTGCGCGCGCAAAGTTCTGCTGCCATGCGGGCTTTTATCGTCATGTATCCGTATGCAGTGCAGCAACCGATAGCAAACGCCAGCTATGAAGTGTTGTTGTACCAAGAACGTACGCAACACGATACCGAGGCTGAATTGAAAGATTTTATTACAGCTCATCCAAAGAGTCCTTATGTAGAGGAGGCTTGGGAGCGGATTTACAAGAAGTATAGTCAAGTTGAGTCACTTGAATCTTTTGCAAACTTTATAAAAGCTTATCCTAGCGCACCTCAGGTAGCCACTGCCTGGAAGCAAATTTACCGACTTTACATGCAAACATACAGTGTTGAAAAGCTCGCCGCATTCAAGCGCACGTATCCCGACTATCCTTTCCTCGAAGATTTAGAAAAAGATGGCGAGCTACTACTCAAACGCATGTATCCTTTTGTAGAAGCTCAAAAATATGGCTACATGGATGCATCAGGCACCGTGCTGATTGCCGACCAATATGAGGAAGCAAGTGCGTTTTACGAAGGATTGGCAATCGTCTCCAAAGACAACCGCTACGGACTCATCAACAAGCGCAATGAGCCTATTATCGCCTTCAAATACCTGGATATTTCGCCGAATGAAGGTGGATTTATATTGGAAGACAGCAGTGGTTACCTCTTGCTCGATGGGCAAGGTCAGTTTTTGCAACAAACCCCGCTGCAATGGGAAGAACTCCAGCAAACCTTGAGCGCATTTGATTGGCAAGTGACGCCTGTAGAACCGATCAAGCCCGCGCTTTTTGAGCGCAGCGAACGCAATGGCAAAGTCGGGCTCAATAAGAAAGGAAAAGTGATTTTGGCTCCCAAATACGATGAGGTTTTGTTTGCTTCAACTGCAGCACTTTTGATCGCCAAGCAAGGGAAAAGCCTAATTTATTTCGATACGACAGGCAAGCGCCTAGAATTAAACGGATTGGAATGGTTTTTGACCGCGCCAGAGCTGGCTTTTTATACCAATGAAGGTTATGCGGTTTGTGCGAAGTCCGGAAAACTAGGCCTGATGGATGTCAAAGGAAAAATACTGATCAAAAATGCATATGAAGCCGCTCAGCCCTTCTGGGGTGGCTTATGGCCGGTACAGCAAGGCGGGAAATGGGGCTTGCTAAACCTCGAATCCAAGGTGGTGCTGCCATTTGTTACTGCGCAAATCACGCCGTTTGCACCTTTTGGTTATTTGGTCGAGCAGCAGGGTGGTTTAGGTTTGATAGATACTTTAGGTAAATGGATTTTAAATCCTGAATATAAAACAATTAAAAGATTAGAAACGAACTATTTTTTAGCGGAAAACGACAAAGGTTTGGGCTTATTTGCGACCGACGGCACGCCAATAATTGCTTGCGGCTATCAGCGCATCGTGCGTTTTGACCAAAGCGCATTTCAGCTCAGCACCCCAGAAGGCTTAGTCTATTACCTGATTGCAGACCAAAAAATCCTGATGCGCAAGCCATGAATCCAAGACAAATCCAGTTCGAACATTACCTCAAAGCACTCATTGTTGTGCTGAGTTTGTATGTGGGCTCATTTGTCTATTTAGAGCTCACCACCGTCAAAAAAGAAGAATTACTCGCTGATGAAGCCCTTTACGAAGTGGCTTTAGAAGACGTCAGTGAAGAAGAAAAAGAGCAACTCCGTCAAGAGATGGAGGTCGCGCAACAAAATGCTTCGTTGAGAAGTGTGGCTCGCGATGCCAACGATACACGTCCGCGCTCCGACGAGAATTGGTCTACGCAAACAGGTGGCGCAAGCCAAGGCAACCCTGAGCAAACCGCCCGAGATTTTGAGGCTGAGGTTTTTGCGCAAACAGGTGGGGCCGCTGCACGCGAGCGCATTGTGCAAGAAAGCAATAAACGCATTGCGCAGCTCAAGCAGCAAGGGCAAACACCTCAACAAACCAATGCCAACGGCGCTGCGCAAGCCAATCAATATGCGGGAGCTGTCATGGTAGATTTCAGTGTCAATAAGCGCAGTGCCTACGAAGGCAACACTTGGTATGTCAGAAACCCAGGCTACACCTGCGGGTTCAATGCGGCGGGTTTGGTTTATTTGCAAATTGAAGTCAACTCAGCTGGAAAGGTGAGTGTGGCCAATTACATTGCCGCCAAAAGTAAAAATGCGAGCGCTTGCATGATCGAGCAAGCCTTGAAATACGCCAAATTATCGCGCTTCAGTGCAGGTGAGGGCAGTGCGCCAGGCTGGATATCCTATCGTTTTGAAGCGCAATAACTTGCTGAATAGCGCTGTTGATTAAAAAATAACCAATATTTTGATGAGTTATTGATATTTTGCTTATTTTTGAGCAAAGAATTAGCATTATGCACATCGCTCAGAATCTCAAGTTTTTACGCAAAAGAAAAGGCAAGTCTCAAGAAGAAATGGCCCAAGCGCTCGGTCTCAATCGCTCTACTTACAGCGGTTATGAAAACGAAGTGGCTCAGCCCAGTCTTGAATTGCTCTTACAGTTGGCACAATCCGAAAAGCTACCGCTAGAAGTGCTTTTGTCTCAACCACTAGACAAACTTCCTGCAGCCGAGCTCGACGCTTTTCAAGGTGCTTGGCGAGGCGAGGCGAGTGGTCAGCACTTACGCGTGCTCACCACGGTTGTCAATACGCAAAACGAAGAAGAAATTGAGCTCATCTCAGAAAAAGTGAGTGCCGGCTACACCAGCGGCTATGCCGACCCCAATTACCTCCAAGAACTCCCCACTTTGCGCTTGCCGTTTTTATCCAAAGACCGCAAATACCGCGCTTTCCCGATCGCTGGCGACTCCATGCCGCCTGTGGTGCACGGCTCTTATGTTGTAGGTGAGTTTGTGCAAGATTGGTTGCGCTTGCCTTCCAATACGCCCTGTGTGGTCGTGACCAAAGCAGACGGCATTGTCTTCAAATACGTTCAAAACTTGCTTCAAGAGCAGCAAATCCTCCGCCTGAGCTCCACCAATCCACTTTATGCACCTTTTGAAGTGCCTGTTGCAGAGGTGCTTGAAGTCTGGCGTTTTGTTTCTTATATCTCCCGAGAACTCCCCGATATCCAACTAGATCACACTGGCTTGGGCAGTCAAATTCGCGCCATGCAAGCCGACCTCCAAACCGCACTCCGCGGCCAACATAAATAGCGATTATCCGCACATTTTTTGTAATTTTGCAGCTCATTATTTTATACTATGATCATTCAAGTTACTTTTCCGGACGGCAACATTCGTACGTTCGACGCCGGAACTACCGCCATGCAAGTGGCTCAATCTATTTCTGAAGGCCTAGCGCGCAATGTGCTCGCTGCCCTCATCGACGACCAAATCAAAGATGCCAGCACGCCTTTATCCCAAGACTGCACGCTGCAGTTGCTCACTTGGTCAGATGCCGAAGGCAAGTCTACCATGTGGCACTCGTCTGCGCACCTCATGGCTGAAGCACTGGAGTTTTATTACCCAGGCATCAAATTGGCCATTGGCCCGCCGGTAACCAACGGTTTCTACTACGACGTAGACCTCATGGAGTACAGCATTTCCGAAAAAGACCTCGAAAAAATCGAGCAAAAAATGAAAGAGCTGGCCAAGCTCAAAAGCCCTTTTGTGCGTCAAGAAATCTCCAAAGCAGCTGCCATCGCTTACTTTGAAGAAAAACAAGACCCCTACAAACTCGAACTCCTCGCCGACCTCCCAGACGGCAGCATCACTTTTTATACACAAGGCAACTTCACCGATTTGTGTCGCGGGCCACACATCCCCGACACCGGTTTTGTAAAAGCTGTTAAACTCACTGCAATTGCTGGTGCATACTGGCGCGGTGACGAAAAAAACAAACAGCTCACGCGCATTTACGGCATCACCTTTCCTAAGCAAGCCGAGCTCACCGAATACCTGGAAAGAGTTGAGGAGGCCAAGCGCCGCGACCACCGCTAGCTGGGCAAAGAACTAGAGCTCTTTTCTATTAGTCAGAAGGTTGGG
>JAIPCC010000004.1 GCA_021738405.1 Crocinitomicaceae bacterium
GCAGTTACTTGCCGGTTTGGCCAGAGACTCGCGCGCTGCTCTAGGGCAAGCCATTACACTCATCGAAAGCAACAAAGACTCCGATCAACTCCTCGCCCAACAACTCTTGCGCGCCCTGCCTGCGCCCACCCAAGTCGCCAAGCGCATTGGCATTACAGGTGTGCCGGGCGTTGGTAAAAGTACTTTTATAGAAAACTTCGGGCTTCAGTTGGTAGCGCAGGGGCATAAAGTGGCTGTTTTGGCCATAGACCCGTCCTCCTCGCGCACAGGCGGCAGTATCCTCGGCGACAAAACCCGCATGGAGCGCCTCTCCCAAGAGCTCAATGTCTTCATTCGGCCGAGCGCCGCAGGCCGCACACTTGGCGGTGTTGCCAAAAACACCCGCGAGGCTATTGCGCTCTGCGAGGCGGCAGGCTACGACATCATTTTAGTAGAAACGGTAGGCGTAGGGCAGTCAGAAACGCTTGTGCACGGTATGGTCGATTTCTTTTTGCTCTTGATGTTGGCCGGCGCCGGAGATGAGCTGCAAGGCATCAAGCGCGGCATCATGGAACTCGCCGACTCTGTTGTAATCAATAAGTCCGACGGTGCCAACGAGGCCGCAGCCAAAGCTGCACGCTCAGAATACGCAGGCGCGCTCCATGTTTTTAGCCAAAGACCAGACCAATGGCAACCCCGTGTACTCTGCACCTCTGGCCTTACAGGCTTGGGCCTCACCGAACTTTGGTCTCAAATAGAAGCCTATTTTGTGCACATGCAATTCAATGGCGCCCTGCACCGCAAGCGCACCGAACAAGAGTTATTGTTATTTGAACAATTACTCACCGATCTGCTGCAGCAACAATTCTTTGCCGATTCAAGTCAAAAAGAAAAATTTACCCAAATGAAGTTGGCGATTGCCAGTGGAAACCTCCTCGCTTATGAGGCCATTGTTGCATTTACCGACATTAAGCAATAATGCTTACTTCAATATTTGAGTAGTTCGAGGGTTTGTAGTTTATCCTCCCCTTTGTAAATCGTTAGCCAATAAACAGCCGCACGTTGCACAGTAAGGTCAAGTATGGTTTCATAAGTGTCCGAAATGGGTCCTTTTTGAATGACCCTTCCCTGTAAATCGTAAATAAAATACTGACAATCTTTGGCAAGATCTTTATTGGTGCTCCAAACTGAAAAGAGACCATTACTCGGGTTGGGCTGCACACTGAACTCAATATAAGGAGGGTCGGGCGGAAGCGGCACCACTTTAAACACAGCCGTGAAAGTCTGGTTGGTTTGCGTGACAAAAACCGATAGGCTATCTGCTAGGCTATCAACAATATTTGCCGCGGGTAGCCAATGCGAAAAAATATAGCCGGGCTTGGCAACAGGCTGCAGTTGAATGGGCACGCCGTCATAGTAGGTTCCGGACCATGGGTAGCTTGCGGGTTGAATCGTATTGAGCTGGATTTCGCCAGCCATTTCAGGGTATACTTGCAGATTGACTTGTACTTTTTTGGTCAGGTTGAATTGTGCGAGCAGCTGATTGAATACGAAAGTAGAACGACACAGCAATTGATCCTGGAATATTTGGTGGTTTGCTTCAAACGTAGCCATTTGGCCTGCAATGTTGTTGGGGTCGCCCCAGCGGGCAAACTGTAACGGCATTTCGGGCAGCATCGATTCGTAAAACCCTTGTTCGGTGGCCAGCAATTGTTCTTGGCGGTAGCTGGTGTTCATTTGGTCGGCGAAGCGATTGATGAAATAATTGCGGTAGGCCAAATTTTCAATGCTTTGTTTCCAGATATTGATATACGGGTTGTCTTCGGATTGCCCCATCATGTAGGCGATGTGGTTGTCTGTACAGTTGGTCCAGCCGTTGGGTTGCATGGATAATTCTAAATCGATGAGCGCAAAGCGCCAACGCTTTTGGCTGGCATCTGAGCGGTAAATTTTGATGTTGTTGCCGGGCCAGTCTACGTTGCCCATCCAAGACTCCCCAATGATGTAGTCAGTGTAGTGCTTGAGGTCAAAATATTGGTCGACATCTTGCCAATAAGTGGGCGACGACGGGTCGAGCGCATTGAAATTGCTGTAGTCAGACCAAAAATTATCTACATCGCCTTCTACCGCTCGCAAAACAAGATTGTACCAGTAGCTGAGGGAGAGCAGTTCGATGGAGTCGCGGGTGGCGTTGTCGTGTTGTTCAAAGAACTCTTGGTTGAATTTTTCGCGCAGTTCATAGAGCCCAAAATAGGCGCCGTTGATGTAGACACTTACTGGTCGGTAACTCGCATAATAATTGGCAGAACCTTCGCTCATCATCCGAACCTGGCTGGCGTCTTTATAAGGCAAGTTGAGGTATTGATTGGATCCATTGCGCAAATAAATATCGCTGTATAGTGTTCTGTTTGGTCTGTCGGGTAATAACGGAAACGAAATGGGCTTGTCTCCAAAGGCACCATCCGTAAAACTCAAACGGAAGGAATGCTGCGGATGAGAACGACTGCCGCCTGCTCCGCCATCCATGCGCATTGCTGTTTTGGTTTGATGCAATATGGGGTGTGTTTGCCCGGTGTCTAAGAGCACTGCATAAGCCGGCTTGACCCAATCGGTCCACCAGTTGTCGAAAATGCCACTCGCACCGTAAAGGTTTTCGTTGGGCGTATTGACCAATAGAATAGGCGTAGAGTGTGAGACCCCAAAAAGATAGGTCGCAACCGCTTGTTCACTTGGCAACAGGTTATTGTTGTTCAATGGAAAAACTTTTGCGCGCAAAACCTGGTTGCTACTGACCGATACAGGGCCAACATAGGTGGCAGAATTGATAGTAGGGTCTTGGCCGTTGATGGTATAAACGAGCTTGCCTACAGTATTTGGAATACTCGTTGAGATTTGAACACTTTGCAAGCCGTTGTAGATTCCGCTGGCCAAGCTAATTTGCGGGCGAGGTAGGGTATCTGAAAAGGTTTGGTTGCCGTTGTTGCTCAGGCCAGGGCTTGGGCTCATCCAAGTGAGGTTTGTGCTGCCGTTCGGGAAGCGCCCGATTGAAATATCTGGCTGCGGGCAAACGATTTCTAGCTGATCTTGGAGTTGATTAGTTGAATTGAAAAGATAGACGTGCTCGCCGGTACCATCCAATTTAAAGTTGGTATGGAGCAATTGGCCTTGTAAGGGCAGGAAATTGGCATCGAGTTCGGTGAGTGGGGTTTGAATAAGGGCGATATCGATGTAATCATAAAACTCTCCGTTGGTGCTGGCTACCTGAAAAGAAAGTGAAAAAATAGGGCCTGCATTGAGCCCCGCCGCTTGTAGTTCACTAGCTAAAATGAGCATTTGGTGTCTAGCGCCCCAATACCAGTTGCCGTAAGGTGCAGGGTAGTCTGTATTGCTGTTGGTAATGGTACCGGTGCCTATAATGGCATTATTGAGCTTGATGTTAGGTCTTTGGTTATAAGTTTGCCCGATGTTATTGCTGCAGGCCGCAGGTGATCCGTCTACAAAGCTTGCTACACAAGATGTAAATGGCGTTGAGCTTTGATAGAAAACGGAATTCTCTGTATAGCCCGTATTGTTGTAAGAACAAACATTGACAATGATATTTGAGCTGCCATCCCAGTTAAACGCTTGGCTAAAAGGGTGTGTGTTCCAGCTAACGACAGGCTGAAAACTAGTGGTGTTGGCAGTTGGCGTAAACGGTGGGCTGCCGTAGCGGTCTTTGCCACTGCAAAAAACGCGCATAAATGATTGCGCAGGGATGTTGAGATTTGGGAATATCCATGCATTGAGTCCGTTCAATTGATCTGCTAATTTCCAATTCTCGAGATTTACGCTAGAAGTGCTGTTATTGTATAATTCTATCCAATCGGGGGCATCGCCGTTTTCGTCTTGTTCGGCAAAGGCATTTTTGTTGCAACCTTCGTTGAGCAATACTTGTGCATCAAAAGACCCTAGAAAGCATAAAATGACTAAAGTTTGAAAAAATCTCATAAGGCGAATTTACAAAAAAAAAGCCCGGCATGCGCCGGGCTTTTCAAAGCAGTAAAATCATGCCTTTTAATGGATGAGCTGAATGGCTTTGCGCACAATAGCATCTTCACTTTGGAGTTCTAAAATATAAGAACCGTTGGCAAGCTGATTGGTCAATACTTGGTATTTTCCTTCGCCCATTGTAGACAATTCAAGCGCTACTTTCTGACCAAATTGGTTGTAGAGTACTACTGAATTGAGTGCAGGGCTCGCAATAAAGAATTGGCCGTTGCTCGGATTCGGGAAAATTTGTACGTTGTTCAAGTCATTGATTTCAAGACCCACCAAAGAGTTCACCACAATAGAATCTGTGTAAGTACAACCTACAGAGTCAGTGATTGTGACAACATAAGTGCCGCCGTCGAGGTTGTTGAGGTCTTGGGTGGTGGCGTTGTTATCCCAACTGTAGGTGTAAGGGCTAGATGCACCACTGACAATAATGTCAATTGCGCCGTCGGCACCAAAAACCGCAGGTGTTACTGCTGCACTCACAGTCCATGCTGCTGGTTCGTTGACACTTGCCGAAGCAGCTGTGCTACAACCATAAGCATCGGTAACTACAACAGAATAGCTTCCTTCGCTCAGACCTGAAAGTACAGTTCCTGAAGTCAGTGAACCTGCCCAGTCATAAGTGTAAGGGCCAGTTCCGCCAGTGGCAGAAACGGTTACGCTACCTGTACCTGAACCATAGCAAAGTGGATTTGATGCGGTAGCTGCTGCAGCTAGATCTGTTACGGCAAGAACGGTACTCACGGTGTCTGTACAACCCAAGGCATCGGTTACCACACAAGTGTAGGTACCTGCGCCCACAGATGTGACGTATGTGCTGGTGTTGCTTGTGCCTGTCCATTGGTATGTATAAGGCGCTACACCATTTGCTGCTGTTATTTCCAAGTTACCTGTTTGTGCGCTGTTGCAAAGTACGTCTGTGCCGTTGGCAGCAGCAGCTAAGTTGGAAAGCTCAGTAAGGGTGTTGGAAATAATGACCACACAACCTGTGGCATCTGTAACGGTACATTCGTAGGTTCCGGCTGGCACGTTGCTCAAGGCAGGTGTTGTTGCAGGGTTTCCTGTCCAAGTGTAGGTATATGGCTCCACACCTTGGCTTGCATTGAGTGCGATGTTACCCGTAGACTGACCACCACACGTGACATTCTGTGCAGTTGCGGCAACCGTTAGGTTAGACAAGCTCGGAACAATGACGCTTACCGTGGCAGGGCAACCATTGATATCCGTTAAAATACAAGGATACTGACCTGCACCAACTCCACTGATGTTCGGCGCAGTAACACCATTAGACCAAAGGAAGTTAACTGTTCCTGTTCCGCCTGTAGTAGCGATACTTGCTGCGCCATCATTAGCACCACAAGATGCGGCAGTTGTGGTTACGGTTTGGTTGTAGGCTACACATGATTTAAAGATCGGATTCACTACAAACGAGTAGGCTGTTGCAGCGTAGGTTCCGCCGTTGCTGCCAATCCAGCGGTAGAATACCGTGTTCGGAGAAACGTAATCTGTAGAAGTTGCCAAACGGATGTTTCCAGTTGCTACTGCCGCTTGGTAAACACCAAAGAAATAAGTGCCAGGCACCATATTGAGCGTACCCGTTGCGATTGGCAACTTGATGACAGCACCGTTGAGGTTATCTGCAGCAGTTGTTGTGTAGGTAATTGTAGAGGCGAGGGCGGTCGTGTTCGGAACCATTACGCCTGTTGCATTGGCAGTTGTTCCGTAGATATTGACACTCGCTACATAACCAATTGGTGTGCCTGGGTTCAGTACAAACATCACGGAGTCAAGGTAGTCGTTTTGGGTGAGGGTATAGTTGTTACCAAATTCAATGTTGGTCGCACCTGGCGCACTGGTAGTGCTGACACCCAAAGAACCTGTTACCCCAACCGTGCGAGACATTTCGCCAGTGGTGCGGGTAAAGGTGGTTGTTTTGCTATTGTTTTGCGGAATTTGGTCTCCGGTGTTGTTGAACACATAATCGATGGTGTAAACACCTAAAGCCGTTACGTTGAAATTCGCTACTGTAAAGGTATCGATTTGCGTTGGCGCGAGGTCTTGAGCGGCACTCGTTGCCGTATACAAAACTGCATTGCTGGCATCTTTGACAGTTACGGTCATGGTGACACCCGTTACCGCTGCAGTTCCTGTATTGACACCTCTAGCCCAGAACGTAAGGTCGTTACCCGTGAGTGACTGACGCGTATGTAGTTTCGTGCTTTGTCCGCCTGGGTTGGCGTTGTTCAAGAAAGCAATTTCGTTTGACGGATCTGTACCAAATTTAGGACGGATCATGAAAGCTGGGCTAACGCCGTAGGCTTCAACTGGGTTCCAAGCACCAGCTGCACCTGTGCGCACTAAGTTTTTACCTGCGGTAAACAAGCTGAGGTCAGCACCAACAGGGAAAGAAGTTGTTCCAGTTTTTCTGATGGCAATGAGGTATTCACCTGCCGTAACCGCAATAGGTGTTGGGAAGGTATGGAACTTCCAGCCTGAACCATTTGCAGTGATGTTTGCAGAGGTATACAAAGGAGTTGTGGCAACAACACCAGCAGTTACTTGAAATACTTGTACGGTATACACTTGTGTTGTTGAGGTACTTTGGATGAAGTAAGCAGCACCCGTCATGTTGTCTGCACCATATACAGTATGAATGACACCTTGCGTGTATTCTAGTGTAGAAGACCAGTTATAGGCCACTTGATAGACGTTGTTGTCGCGGGCAGTATAGTTGTAGTCAATGGTGAGGTTTTGTGTCGTTTGGTCGTTGGTGGTTACACCGTCTACCTCAGTTTGTGTTTTGATGTACTTAATGAGGTAAGATTTAGAAGATGTAAGCACTGGCGCCCAAGTACCCGCGGTAATGGCTTGTTGTGCACCAATCCCCAAAGTTTGGGCTGTACTCGCATAAGTCTGAATAGGCGTTGTGATGTTGGGCAACTCGTAAATCTCTGTAGTCAATACCACATTGGTAAGTGGTGAGCCACTGAAGTTCTTGACGGTAGCGCCCATCGGGATTCCAAAACTTGCTTGCGAAATAGCTACTCGAGTGTTGCGGTTGGCAACAGCGGTAATTCCTGCATCGTTGTTGGCAGGAAGCGCGGTAAAGGTAAAGCTCCAGGTAAAGCCTGTCGCTTCCCAGACGTTGTCCCATTCAAAATAATAAGTGGTGCCAGCCATCAAAATAACGTTTTCGATTTTGGAGGCATAAGCGTTTGTTCCTGTAGAGATACAGCCTGTGAAATCGTCGTTATTGGCGATTGGTGCAAGTGCTGCACAAGCGCCAGACCAAATCCAAAGACGCGTATCGGAACCGCCACTACAAGAATTGATATTCAAGATACCATTCGAAGTGGGGGTGTAGGCATACCAACCAGCTGCTGTAGCAGAAGCTTGAGAAGGCGTTCCGACGAGGGTGCTCGCGGTAAATGTACCGGGCGTAACGGGTAGGGCCGACGCGCAAGTTAAACCCTGCGCATGGGTCTTGAAGCCTACACCGAGCAGTAAAATACTGCACAAAATGTGTACTAATTTTTTCATAATAGGTTGTTTTAGTGGTTTATGGACCACAAGTTAACAAAATATTATCAAAAAAAGTTTAAAAGTTTATAAGGATGATTTTATTGCGCAATAATTTGATTTCGCCCTTCGTTTCAAGTTGTTTGAGTAGCCTTGAAATGACCACCCTTGAAGAATGTAAGTCGTCGGCTACTTGTTGGTGGGTATGATTGATTTCCACGCTGCCGAGAATTTTAGCCTGATCAGAAAGGTACCTAAGCAAGCGCTGATCCAAGTTCATAAAAGCAATGGCATCTATGGATTCCATTAGCTCTAGCATGCGCGTGTGGTAGCTGTCTAAAATGAATTGGCGCCAAGATTTATAGTGGTCTAGCCAGCGCTCCATGAATTCTGTAGGAAACATCAAGAGCAGGGAGGGCTCCATGGAGGTGGCCTTAATTTGAGAGTCGATTTTTCGGGTACAACACTGCAAGGACATCGCGCAGGTATCTCCGCCTTCCATATAGTAAAGCAGCAATTCGTCTCCGTTTTCGTTTTCTCGAGAAATTTTAATGGAGCCTTCAATGACGATCGGAATCATTTGCAACTGATCGCCCACATGAACCACCACCTCGTCAGTGGCAGTCTCTCTAATTTTGGCTACTTCTGCCATTTCTTCGAGCAAGGCCGCTTCTAGCACATAGCCCAAATGAGCCTGCAGCATTTCGAGTTTACTTTCTGCTCTGAGCATCTTTGTCGTACTTGATAAACATATTAGCCCAAATGATTTTGGAGAGCGCAAATAAATAAGGTGAAAGTACAATAGTGAAAAAGACAACTAGACCAATCTGGCCCCAAGCATTAAGCCACGGAAACCAAAGATTGCACGAAGTCCATATCGTCACAAATAAAGCGACTCCTAATGCGTAAGAAACGTACATAGCACCGTAATAAAAACCGGGCTCGCGCTCGTATTTCAAATGACAAACATCGCATTCCGTCTTGACATCGCCCAAATATTTAAAGTCATAAGGGTGTGAAACCAAGAATTGACCTTCGTTGCATTGCGGACATTTCATCTTGGCAATGCTATACATTTTTGTTCCTTTTCCAAATATCATAAACCAAAGTTACAAGCTTTATCAGTGTATTTACGTAACCTAAGTTACCAATGTCAGCAAAACTGACAAAAAGACATCTGGACAGGTATGAAATAGATCAAAATGTCATAAAAATGCAGCTTTTTTCTGCTGGCACAATACTTGACAAAAGCTAGTATCAAAAATTAAAAAATAAAATGGGAAAAATAATCGGAATCGACCTCGGAACAACCAACTCTTGTGTTTCGGTCATGGAAGGCAATGAACCAGTTGTCATTGCCAACGCAGAAGGTAAGCGCACCACACCTTCAGTTGTTGCTTTTGTAGAGGGCGGAGAACGCAAAGTAGGTGACCCAGCTAAAAGACAAGCTATCACCAACCCAACCAAAACCATCTCTTCTATCAAACGCTTTATGGGCTCTAGCTTCGACGAATCTTCGAAAGAAGTGTCGCGCATGCCTTATCAAGTAGTCAAAGGCGATAACAACACGCCGCGCGTCAAAATAGACGACAGACTGTATTCTCCGCAAGAAATCTCTGCCATGATCCTTCAAAAAATGAAGAAAACAGCAGAAGACTACCTCGGGCAAGAAGTCACAGAAGCAGTTGTTACTGTACCAGCATACTTCAACGATGCACAGCGCCAAGCTACTAAGGAAGCAGGTGAAATCGCTGGTCTTACCATCAAGCGTATCATCAACGAGCCTACCGCTGCAGCACTTGCCTATGGCCTAGATAAAAAAGGCATCGATCAAAAAATCGTTGTTTTTGACTTCGGTGGCGGTACCCACGACGTCTCTGTTCTTGAATTAGGCGATGGCGTATTCGAAGTATTGGCTACAGATGGCGATACCCACCTCGGTGGCGACGACGTCGATGAAGCAATCATTTCTTGGTTGGCCGAAGAATTCAAATCTGAAGAAGGCCTTGATTTACGTCAAGATCCAATGGCTCTTCAGCGCTTGAAAGAAGCCGCAGAAAAAGCAAAAATCGAGTTGTCTTCTACCACATCAACAGAAATCAACTTGCCTTATATCATGCCGGTTAATGGCATTCCTAAGCACTTAGTGCGCACTATGCAACGCGCCAAATTCGAGCAACTCATTTCTAGCATCGTGGAGCGCACCATCGCGCCTTGCCGTTCAGCGCTTTCTAACGCTGGCTTGCAGCCATCAGACATCGATGAAGTGATCCTCGTTGGTGGTTCTACACGTATTCCAATCATCCAAGAAGCCGTTGAGCGTTTCTTTGGCAAAGCGCCTTCTAAAGGTGTGAACCCGGATGAAGTAGTAGCTGTTGGTGCCGCTATTCAAGGTGGTGTCCTTACAGGTGAAGTCAAAGACGTTTTATTGTTAGATGTCATTCCACTTTCTTTAGGAATCGAAACAATGGGCGGTGTATTCACCAAACTCATCGACGCAAACACCACTATTCCAACCAAAAAATCTGAAGTATTCTCTACAGCTGCCGACAACCAGCCTTCTGTAGAAATCCACGTATTGCAAGGTGAGCGCGCCATGGCCACAGACAACAAAACACTTGGTCGTTTCCAACTTACAGACATTCCGCCTGCACAGCGCGGTGTACCGCAAATCGAGGTAACTTTCGATATCGATGCAAACGGCATCATGAACATCTCTGCCAAAGACAAAGGAACTGGCAAGCTCCAATCCATCAAAATTGAAGCGTCTAGCGGTTTGTCTGACGAAGAAATCCAACGCATGAAAGCAGAGGCTGAAGCCAATGCAGACGCCGATAACAAGCGCCGCGAAGAAGCCGAGATGGTCAACAAAGCAGACTCTCTTATTTTCCAAACAGAGCGTCAGTTGAAAGAATACGGTGACAAAATCCCTGCCGATAAAAAGCAACCAATCGAAGATGCTTTGGCAGCACTTAAAACGGAGTTTGAAGCCAAAAACATGGCCAATCTTCAGCCAGCTATGGATCGCCTCAACGAAGTATTTAGCGCAGCGTCACAAGACATGTACAATGCTTCTAACGATCAAGGTGCAGCTTCAGGCCAAGGTGCAGACGCCGGTTCTGGTTCAGCTCAAGACGAAGTCACAGACGTAGACTTCGAAGAAGTGAAAGATAAATAAGCCACTTTATTTATATAATTCATGAAAACACCCGTTTTGAACGGGTGTTTTTTTATTTTTGCACATGCTCTACTCTAAGTCTTTTTTGCACCGCAGCTCTGATCAATGGGTTGTGTTTGTCCATGGGGCAGGAGGGAGCTCCTCTATCTGGCACAAACAACTCAAAGATTTTTGTGAGCGCCACAACGTTTTGGTGCTCGATTTAAGAGGCCACGGCAAGAGCCAAAAAGTCAGTGCATACAATCAAAAATATTCTTTTGAGCTCATCGCTTCTGATGTCATTGCGCTACTCGATCAAAAAGGGATCGCACAAGCACATTTTGTAGGGGTTTCATTAGGTTCAATTGTCATCAAATCCTTGCGTGCCCAACGACCAGATTTAGTCAGGAGCATGATCTTTGCTGGGGCCGTCACCAAACTCAATGTGCGTTCGCGCCTCATTTTGCGCATGGGCCGCATGCTCTACAGCTTTTTGCCTCAAATGTCTTTGTATCAACTCATGGCCCGTATCATGATGCCGCGTGCCAACCACAAAGAATCGCGTCACTTGTTTGTCAATGAGGCTAAAAAAGTAATGGACAAAGAGTTTCAGCGTTGGTTCAAGCTCACCGCTCGGCTCACTGCCTACCTCACGCGCATCAATGCCGCTCCCGAAACCATTCCAACTTTATATGTCATGGGAGAGCAAGACCACATGTTTTTGAATCCTGTCAAAATACTTGTCGGTCAAGACAAAGCCTCAGAACTGCGCGTTGTTCCCGAATGTGGCCATGTGGTCAACTACGAACAAGCCGAGGTCTTCAATCATTTCGCCTTGCAATTTATCTCGCGTCACTGCGTATAATTACCATTTAATTAACATTGGCAGCTCAGATTGTTAAAAAACAATCCTGCTTAATTGCCGCTATCGACCGAATTTAACTTAAATTTGTGCTCAATTTGCAGCGAAGGTTTCGCTCAAAGAAACTAGTAAATTGAAGCCCTTATGCCTAAAGATCTTTCGATCAAATCCGTTCTCATTATTGGTAGTGGTCCTATTGTAATTGGTCAAGCCTGTGAATTCGACTACTCTGGTTCTCAAGCAGCACGCTCGCTGCGCGAAGAAGGAATTGAAGTCACGCTCATCAACTCCAATCCGGCAACCATCATGACCGACAAAGTTGTTGCAGACAACATCTACCTGCAGCCACTCGAGCCCGAGAGCATTGTCAAGATCCTTCAAAACCATCAAATCGACGCCGTTTTGCCAACCATGGGTGGTCAAACTGCACTCAATCTCTGCATTCAGTGCGACGAGATGGGCATCTGGGAAGAACACGGCGTGCGCATCATCGGCGTAGACATCAACGCCATCGAAATCACCGAAAACCGCGAAGCTTTCCGCGAACTCATGCTCAAAATTGGCGTGCCAATGGCGCCCCAAAAAACAGCTAAGTCTTTCTTAGAAGGCAAAGAAATTGCGCAAGAATTTGGTTTTCCGCTCTGTATTCGTCCGTCTTATACTTTAGGTGGTTCAGGCGCAAGTATCTTGCACGAACCAAAAGAATTTGACAACCTCCTCGAACGCGGCTTGCAACTTTCACCGATCCACGAGGTCATGATAGACAAAGCACTCTTGGGCTGGAAAGAATACGAACTCGAGCTCCTGCGCGATGCCAACGACAACGTCGTGATCATCTGCTCCATCGAGAACTTCGATCCAATGGGCATTCACACCGGAGACTCCATCACCGTGGCCCCAGCCATGACCCTCTCCGACACCACCTTTCAAAAAATGCGCGACATGGCCATCAACATGATGCGTTCCATCGGCAATTTTGCAGGAGGTTGTAATGTGCAGTTTGCGGTTTCCCCAGACAACAACGAAGACATCATCGCTATTGAAATCAATCCGCGGGTGTCGCGTTCATCTGCTTTGGCTTCTAAGGCTACAGGTTATCCAATTGCCAAAATTGCCTCCAAGTTGGCCATCGGTTATCACCTCAACGAGCTCAGCAATCAAATTACCAAAACTACCTCTGCACTTTTTGAACCAACGCTAGACTACGTTATTGTCAAAATACCGCGTTGGAACTTCAATAAATTCCCCGGAACCAATCGCCAATTAGGGCTGCAAATGAAGTCTGTTGGCGAGGTCATGGCCATCGGTCGTAGCTTCCAAGAAGCGCTGCAAAAAGCGTGTCAGTCTCTAGAAATCAACCGAAACGGTCTCGGTGCCGACGGCAAAGAACTAACCAACCAAAACGAGATCCTCAATTCCCTCGAATTTGCGAGCTGGAATCGCTTGTTTCACATCTACGATGCCATTAAATTGGGTATTCCCTTTAAAACCATCGTCGAAAAGACCAAAATTGACATCTGGTTCCTCAAGCAAATCGAAGACCTCATTAAACTCGAGCGCAAAATTGAAAAATTCCACCTCGAAAACATCCCACAAGAGCTCCTTTTCGAAGCCAAGCAAAAAGGATACGCCGACCGCCAAGTCGCGCACCTCTTGCGCTGCCTAGAGTCCGAAGTATATCAAAAAAGAAAAGACTTCGGTATCAATCGCGTCTACAAGCTGGTAGACACCTGCGCTGCTGAGTTTGAAGCCAAAACGCCTTATTACTACTCCACTTTTGAATACGAAAACGAAAGTGTGGTCAGCGAGCGTCCTAAAGTGGTGGTTTTGGGTTCTGGCCCCAACCGCATTGGCCAGGGCATCGAATTCGATTACTCTTGCGTGCACGGTGTGTTGGCAGCCAAAGAATGTGGCTACGAGACCATCATGATCAACTGTAACCCCGAAACCGTCTCCACTGACTTCGACACCGCCGACAAACTCTATTTTGAGCCTGTTTTCTGGGAACACATTTACGACATCATTCAGCACGAGAAGCCAATCGGCGTTATTGTGCAGCTGGGCGGTCAAACCGCGCTCAAATTGGCAGAAAAGCTCGAGCGCTACGGCATTCCAATCCTCGGCACCTCCTATGAAGCCCTAGACCTCGCCGAAGACCGCGGTCGTTTCTCCAAATTACTCGAGAAAAACAACGTGCCATTCCCGCAATATGGTGTGGTAGAGAGCGCTGAGCAAGCCATCGAATTATCAGAAACACTTGGCTTTCCATTGCTCGTACGCCCTTCATATGTCTTGGGTGGGCAAAAAATGAAAATCGTCATCAATAAAGAAGAGCTTGAGCACCATGTCGTCGATATCCTCAACGAAATGGGCAACAACCAAATCTTGCTCGATCACTTCTTGGGTGGCGCTATTGAAGCCGAAGCCGATGCCATCTGCGACGGCGAAAACGTCTACATCATCGGCATCATGCAACATATCGAGCCTGCCGGAATTCACTCCGGCGATTCCTACGCGGTGTTGCCTCCATACAACCTCGGCGATTTCGTCATGACACAAATCGAAGACATCACCAAAAAAATTGCCGTGGAACTCAAAACCGTAGGTTTACTCAATATCCAATTTGCCATCAAAGACGACAAAGTTTACGTCATTGAAGCCAATCCGCGTGCATCTCGCACCGTTCCGTTTATTGCAAAGGCTTACGACGAGCCTTATGTCAACTACGCCACAAAAGTGATGCTCGGGCACAACAAAGTCACCGACTTCAATTTCCAGCCCCGCAAAGAAGGCTATGCCATCAAAATCCCGGTTTTCTCCTACGAGAAATTCCCGGATATCAAAAAAGAGTTGGGTCCTGAAATGAAATCTACTGGTGAGGCCATCCGTTTCATCAAAGATTTAAAGGATCCTTTCTTTACCAAAATTTACTCAGAAAGAAATATGCACCTTTCGCGCTAAGTTTCGCAGCTCTGCTTTGCGATTAGGCCATGGCTTTTCGTATATTTGTTAGATGCAGCGCCTAGACGACATCACCGCACCAATTCAGCAAGAATTAGTGGATTTTGAAATTCATTTTCAAAATGCTATGCACGCCGATGTCGCTTTGCTCGATAAAGTAACGAGCTATATTGTCAAGCGCAAAGGCAAGCAATTGCGTCCTATGTTTGTTTTTCTGAGCGCCAAAATGCTCGGCGAAATCAACCCCATTACCTTCGACGCAACAACCCTTGTAGAGCTCCTCCACACAGCCACGCTCGTTCACGACGACGTCGTAGACGACGCCGCTGAGCGCCGCGGATTTTTCTCCGTGAACGCCCTTTGGAAAAACAAAATTGCTGTACTGGTCGGCGATTACATGCTCTCTCGCATTTTGTTGCTCTCCATCGAAAAGCGCAACATGGACCTCCTCGAGATTGTCGCAAGAGCCGTTCAAGAAATGTCAGAAGGCGAGTTGCTTCAAATTGAAAAAGCGCGCCACCTGGACATCACCGAAGAAATTTACTACGAAGTCATCCGCAAAAAAACTGCTTCGCTCATCGCTACTTGCTGTGAGGCCGGAGCACTGAGTGTAGGCGCGCAGGCAGAGCGCAGCAAGCTCCGTCAGTTTGGCGAGCTCATTGGTTTGGCTTTTCAAATCAAAGACGACATCTTTGACTACGGTACGGGCGAGCATATCGGCAAGCCTACAGGTATTGATATCCGCGAGCAAAAACTCACGCTTCCCCTCATTTACGCGCTGCAAAACGCACCGCAAGCCATTCAAAAAGAATTGCGCTACATCATCAAAAACGAATACGACGTCAGCAACCGCGTGCAGCGCGCTATTCAACTGGTTTGGGAGTCTGGCGGTGTGCAATACGCGCAAAAGCGCATGGAGGAGTTGGCAGCTGAGGCTTTAGAAATTTTAGCCAGCTACCCCGACAGCCCCGCAAAAGCTTCGTTAATAGGTTTGGTGGCTTACACCATGAACCGCGAAAAATAATACCATGAAACACATTAATTTTATTTTCATCCTTACGCTGCTGTTACTTGGTGTTTCTTGCCAAAACCAAAGCAAAGACAAGCAAACCAAGCAAACTGTCAAAGAAAAACTTGTCGAAATCAAAGACGGCCACTACAAAGAGTGGTACCCTGGTAAAAAACAACTCAAGTATGAGGGTGAGCTCACCAAAAAAGGTGCGCGCGAAGGCAAATGGAATTATTACAGTGAAAAAGGCAACTTGCAGTCTTTCACGTTTTATGTTGCGGGCAAAAAGAATGGGCATTCAATTGTCAAGTATCCGAACGGAAAGATCCACTATTACGGCCAATACAAAGACGATCAAATGATAGGCGAGTGGGTCACCTACGACGAAAAAGGCAACAAAACCGTCAATAATTTCAATCCCTAAGGGCCTTAATGAGTAAAATTCCGCCGCATATCGTCGATCAAATTCTACAAACCGCTCGCATCGAAGAAGTGATCGGAGAATTTGTGCAACTCAAGCGCGCGGGTTCTAATCTCAAAGGCTTGAGCCCCTTCACAGACGAGAAAACACCTTCGTTTGTGGTGTCGCCGGTCAAGCAAATTTTCAAGTGTTTTTCCACTGGAAAGGGCGGTAACGCGGCCAGTTTCTTGATGGAAAAGGAGCATTTTAGCTACCCAGAAGCCCTGCGTTGGTTGGCCAAGCGCTACAACATCGAAGTTCCAGAAGTGCGCGAAGCCACTGCCGAAGAACTAGCCGCCCTCAACGAGCGCGAGAGTTTTTTGATCATCAATGAGTTTGCTAAAAACACCTTCTCCGACATGTTACTCAATGCTCAAGAGGGCAAAGCCATTGGGCTTTCTTATTTTGAGGAGCGCGGTTTCAGTCGGGCGACCATCGAAAAATTCCAACTGGGCTATTGCCTCAATACAGGTGCAGCCTTCACCGATTTAGCCCTCGAAAAAGGCTATAACAAAGCCTACTTAGAAGCTATCGGCCTCACCAAATCAAAAGAAGAGCGCACCTTCGATTTTTTCAAGGGTCGCGTGATGTTCCCTATTCATAGTGTGTCTGGGCGCGTACTTGGTTTTGGTGGCCGCACCCTGCTTGCCGATAAAAAAATCGCCAAGTATTTCAATTCGCCCGAGAGCATTATTTACAACAAAAGTGAGATCCTTTACGGTCTTTATTTTGCCAAAGGCGACATCGTCAAATACAACGAATGTTTGCTCTGCGAGGGGTATACCGACGTTATTAGTATGCACCAAGCGGGCATCCAAAATGTGGTGTCCTCGTCCGGAACTTCCCTTACCAAAGAACAAGTCAAGTTGGTTAGCCGTTATACCAAAAACCTCACTATTCTTTACGATGGCGATGCGGCTGGTATCAAAGCGAGTTTCCGCGGCATCGACCTCATTTTGGAAGAAGGCCTCAACGTCAAGGTAGTACTCTTCCCCGACGGCGAAGACCCCGACTCCTTCTCTAAATCGCGCTCATCTGCCGAATTAAGCGCCTATATTGCAGCTCACAAACAAGATTTCATCTCCTTCAAGGCTGGTATTTTATTAGCCGACGGCGGTAATGACCCCATTTTGCGTGCGGGCCTCATCAAAGATATTGTTCATTCCGTTTCACTTATTCCCGATCAAATTACGCGCTCTGTTTACGTGCAGCAGTTGGCGCAGCAGTTCGATATCGCAGAGTCTATTGTGCAGTCCGAATTGCTTCAGTTGCGCAAAAACGCAATGGCTAAATCTTACCAAGATCCTGCGCTAGATGCCATTCAACTTCCCAAAACACCCGCGCCGCAATCTTTGCAGGCGAGCGCAGTACATGAAGAAGACCTCACGCTTTTTGAGGCAGAGCTCATCCGTGTGCTGATCAAATACGGTACCCGCGCCCTCATTTGGCAAGAGCCCGGGCAGCCCGAAACCCAAACGAGCGTCATTGAGCTCATCGTGAACGAACTCCAAAAAGACGAGCTCCATTTTGAAAATGCGCTCTACGAAGAAATCTACCGCATTTTTGAAAATGGCGTGCTTGCAGAAAACACACTCTACGAGGCCACCTATTTTTTGCGCCACGAAAAACAAGCGATCGTTCAATTTGTGGCCGACATCGAAGCTCAAGAGCAAGAGCTGAGCCACAACTGGGTGACGCGCTATAAAATCCAAACGAAGTCGGAATCCGACGACCTCTACCAAACGGTGGTGCAAGTGATTTACCGTTTTAAGTTGGCTTTTGTCGAGCAAAAAATTAAAAATATCCGCAAAGAGCTCAGCGATAAAAACCTCCAAGACGACGACCTTCTTTTGGCACTCGGTGAATTAGTCAGCCTAGAAAAAGTCAAGATGCTCCTTTCCGAGCAAATTGGCATCACGCTTATCCGTTGATATGTTTGCAGAAACCCTCTTTTACATCGGACCTTACAAGATTTGTTTTTGGAATCTTATTTTTTTGCTGCTCATCTTTTTGGCCGCCGCCGTATTGCGTCGTTTGGTTCATAAAGCCTTGAAAGGCTATGTCAAGAGTGCCAATATACAATTAGAAGTCAAGCAAATGGCGCGTTTGCGTTTGGTCAGCCAGAGTGTTTATTTGTTGGCCATTTACATCGCTGTGCTGAGCATGCGCTACAACAACGGGCATGTTACCTTCAATGATTTCTTGCAGTTTAAATTGCTGTCTTTTGAGAGTTTTAAAATTGATTTTGCCGATATCCTGATCGTTATTTCGGTCTTTTTTGGCGCCAAAATCGCTGTCAATCTCTCGAGGCTCTATTTTGCGAGGCGCTTCAAAGGAAGCTCAAATTATGATGCCGGCACTGAGTTTGTCTATAACCAATTGGCCAAGTATTTTATTTATGTGGCCTCCATCTTGTTTTGCTTCAAGCTACTCGGCATAGACCTCATGATCTTACTCACCAGTTCGGTGGGGCTTTTAGTGGGTTTAGGCTTGGGCTTGCAAGATGTTTTCAAGGACATGATAGCCGGTGTCGTTTTGCTTTTCGAAGGAAATTTGCGCGTAGGCGATATCGTCGAAATTTCAGGTAAGTCCAAAATGAATGGGGTGAGCAATGAGTCGATTGTCGCTAAAATTGTTAAAATCAATGTGCGCACCACCCAAATACAGACCCGAGAGGGCAATGTACTGATCATTCCCAATACGCATCTAACCCAAGACCGCATCGAAAATTGGAGCCATGGTTCCGAGCTCACGCGTTTTACTATTACACTCACTGTTGCCTATGGCTCCGATATTCCACTCATTGAACGCTTACTTACGCAAGCCGCACTCGCGCACCCTAAAGTCAAAAAGAGCAATCCGGTATTTGTTCGGCTTTACGATTTTGGCGATTCAGGCCTAGAGTTGGAACTTGTATTTTGGGCCGACCAAAGTTGGGATATCAACAACTATAAATCGGAGATCAGACTAGAAATCGACCGCTTGTTTAGAACTTATTCTATAGAAATTCCGTACCCGCAACGCGTGTTGCATCAGGCGCCTTCTCGCAATTCGTAAAGATAGCGCTGGATGGTATTTTCAATGCCTAAATACAGTGCATCGGAAATTAATGCATGGCCAATAGAAACTTCGTCTAGCGCCACAAGCGAAGCCTTCAAGAATGCTAAATTTTCCAAACTGAGGTCGTGCCCAGCATTGATGCCCAAACCTTGTGCATGTGCGTGAAGCGCTGCTAGGCGGTAGGGTTCTACTGCTGCCTGAGGCCCCAAAGTATAATTTTCGGCATAAGGCCCAGTATAGAATTCAATGCGGTCTGCACCAAGCGCCTTGGCTTTGTCAATTTGCGCTAAATCTGTTTCCATAAAAAGCGAAACACGCACCCCTAAAGCTTGAATTTGAGCAATAACAGGCTCGAGAAATATAGCTTGTTCGATGCAATTCCAGCCGGCATTGGAGGTGAGTACACCTGGTGGGTCTGGCACTAAAGTGGCTTGTGCCGGACGCAGGTCTTTGATGAGTTGTAGGTAGCGCGCATCGGGATAGCCTTCGATGTTGAATTCAGTCTGAACGCGCTCGTGTAGGTCGTAGCAATCTTGGGTAGTGATGTGCCGCTCGTCGGGCCTAGGGTGCACCGTGATGCCCTGGGCACCGAATCTCTCGGCATCGAGTGCAAACTGCAGCACATTTGGGGTCTGACCGCCGCGTGCATTGCGCAGTGTTGCGATTTTATTGATATTCACGCTGAGTCTGGTCATGGCACAATAATTGAGTTGCAAAAGTACGAAACATTCAAGTAATTTAGTATTTTGCGCCCACTATGAGAGCTTCCAATATTCTTTCTGAACAAATACCGCCTTTATTGCACACCGATAGCGGAGAAAAAGCGCTGTTATGGATGGACGAATTTCAGGTCAATCACCTACCTGTACTGAAAAACGGCAATTTTGTCGGGCTGGTTTCGGAATCCGAATTACTCGATCAAATCAGTCTCGAAGAAAGCCTAGATGAGCTCTTTCAGCACCTTCCGCGTCCTTTTGCTTTTGCCGATGCGCATCTGTTTGATTTACTTCAGCATTTTGCGCTCTTCAAATTAACGGTCTTACCCGTCCTGGACCGCCAGGAAAATTACCTCGGCGTCATTAGCGCGCAAGAATTGCTTCAGTTACTAGCAGACACCAGCGGGCTCAACGAATCCGGTTCTGTTTTGGTCCTCGAAATGAATGCCAACGACTACACACTTGCTCAGATTGCTCAAATCGTAGAGAGCAACCAAGCTAAAATCCTGAATTTATTCGTGAGCTACGTTCCAGATAGCACCAAAATTCAGGTCAATTTGCGCATCAATCAACAAAATTTAAGTGCAATTATCCGTACCTTTGAGCGCTATGATTACCATGTATTGGTCAGCTATGAAGACAGTCAACAACCAAGTGAGCTCCAAGATCGCTACCAAGAACTCATGCATTATTTGAGCATGTAATGAAACAAATCGCCTTATACGCCAAAAAAGTATTCAAGCAAGACTACAGCGTCTTTGAAAACCTACTCAAGGGAATTGAGCTTTTGGGTTGGGTGCCGGTACTCGAGAAAGAACTCGCACAACAACTGCACACAAAATACCATCTCAATACAAACTACAAAACCTTCGAGAACCACCTCGATCTCCAAACTGGCTATGACCTCATGATCAGTCTTGGTGGCGACGGCACTTTTTTGAAGGCAGTTTCTTTTATCCGAGATTCCGGCGTGCCTATACTCGGGATCAACACCGGCCGTTTGGGTTTTTTATCCAATCTTTCCAAAGACCAGATCGCTCAAACGCTTGAGCGCTTTGCTGCAGGTCAGTACGAGTTTCAGAAAAGGTCTTTGCTCAGGGTTCATACCGAAAACGACCTCTTTGCAGACGAAAACTTTGCCCTCAACGAGCTCACGCTACAGAAAAAAGACACGTCATCCATGATCAAAGTGCATGCGTATCTCGGCGATAAATTCCTCAATACCTATTGGGCCGATGGCCTAATTGTTGCCACGCCAACAGGTTCTACAGCCTACAGCCTCAGTTGCGGTGGCCCCATCATTACGCCAGGTTGCCAAGTGCATATCCTCACGCCAATTGCCCCACACAACCTCAATGTGCGTCCGGTAGTTGTACCAGACCACATGCCGATATCACTGCAAGTAGAGGGCCGAGATCGTTCTTATTTACTATCTTTGGATGGCCATTCTCAGCACATTAAACAGGGGGAGAAGGTGACCATTACCAAAGCAGAATTCATGATCAACGTCGTGAAATTCGAAGACAACAACTTTTTAGACACCATCCGAAACAAAATGTTTTGGGGCTCAGATACCCGAAATGAAATTTAAATGAACATGAAAAAAACACTTATCCCTATTATGGCCATTGCGTTGGCTTTTCAAGCAAATGCCCAAGAGCCACAAGTCAAATCAAGAATAGATTCTGTCAGCTACTTAGCCGGACAAAACATCGCGCAAAGCGTCCTCAAAGATTTTCCGGAGGCCAATGTAACCTTGTTACTACAAGGTATTAGCGATGCCATGATGGAGCGCCCAAGTTTGATTCAAGATCCAGCCAATCAGTGCGTCATGTCTTATTTTCAAGAAAAGATGCAGGCGGTACAGCAAGCAGAAGAAGCAGTCAATCAAGAAGCACTTGCTGCCGAAAAAGAAGCGGGCAGAGTGAATCGCGAGAAAGGAGAAGCTTTTCTGATTGAAAATGCCAAGAAAAAAGAAATTCAAGTAACGGCCAGCGGCCTGCAATACGAAGTCCTCAAAAAGGGTAGAGGCAGCAAGCCGACCGCGAGTTCTACTGTAAAGGTTCACTACACAGGCACCAACATTGACGGTCAAATTTTTGATAGCTCCGTAGAGCGCAAAGAACCTATCTCTTTCCCGCTCAATGCAGTCATTCCCGGCTGGACCGAAGGCGTACAGCTCATGAGCGTAGGTTCTAAATACCGTTTTTACATCCCACAAGAATTGGCTTATGGCCCGGGTTCACCAACAGAATTGATTCCGCCATATTCCGTTCTTATCTTTGAAGTTGAATTACTAGACATCGAAAAATAATATCATGAAAAAGTTACTTTTTACACTCCTCTTTTTGCCATTTACTGGTTTACTTCATGCGCAGCACGCCACCGAAATCCAAGATGGTATTTATGCGCGCTTTACCACCAATAAGGGCATTATTGTTTGTCAATTAGAATACCAAAAAACACCCATGACCGTCGGAAATTTCGTCGGTTTGGCAGAAGGAAAGCTCAAAGTCAACGATATCGTTGTGAGCAAGCCCTTTTTTGACGGCTTGGTGTTTCACCGCGTAATCGCCGATTTCATGATCCAAGGTGGCGACCCACAAGGTACCGGTGCCGGCGATCCAGGTTACAAATTTTATGACGAAATTGACCCAACGCTCAAGCATGTAGGCCCAGGGATCCTCTCCATGGCTAACTCAGGCCCGAACACCAACGGCTCGCAATTTTTCATCACGCACAAAGAAACGGCTTGGCTAGACGGCAAGCACACCGTTTTTGGAAATGTGGTTTCGGGGCAAGAGGTCGTGGACGCTATTGCACAAAACGACACCATGCGCAAAGTAGAAATCATTCGCGTGGGTACAAAAGCTCAAAAATGGGATGCGCAGGCTGCATTTGACCAAGTTTATTTGGCTAAAAAAGCAGCAGAAGCACAAGAGCAAGCCGAGCTCGCACAAATTGCGGCAATGTCCCAGGATGACTACAAAAACTTTATGTTTGCCGAAGTAAAAAAGAATTATCCTAAGGCGCAGCAGAGCCCAACAGGATTGGTTTATGTCATTTTAGATGGGGGTAAAGGAGCTGAGGTCAAGGAAGGCAACAAAGTGAGCCTGCACTATACCGGTACTTTCCGTCGCGGCGGCAAAAAATTCGACTCCTCCAAAGACCGCAATGCACCTATGGATTTTCAATACAAAGTGCAGCGCATGATTCCCGGTTTTGAGGAAGGCATCACGCTCATCAAAGAGGGCGGGAAAATCTTATTGTTTATTCCTTACTACAACGCCTACGGCAAACAAGGCCGTCCGGGTTCTATTCCAGCCTATGCAGATTTGGTTTTTGAAATTGAATTATTGCAAGTAACTGCAGACGCACAAGCAGTTCCTCACGGAGAACACGACGGACATCAGCATTAAAATACCGCTGTTTTAGTTCGAAAAAGCGTAAGAAACAATATTGGCGCCCATCTGCAAAGCTTGGCGCCTTTTTTCTGCGGTGTCGTTGTGCACTTGTGGGTCTTCCCAACCGTCGGACAAATCGGTTTCGTAGGTATACAGGCAAACCAATCGGCCATCAATGACTATCCCAAAAGCTTGAGGGCGTTTGCCGTCGTGCTCATGAATTTTAGGCAAGCCATTTGCAAAAGTATAATGTGCCGAAAAAATAGGATGGCTAGACGGCACTTCGGTCAGGGTAGCTTCTGGAAACACTTTTTTGAGCTCAGCCCGAATGAAGCCATCCATCCCGTAGTTGTCGTCGATGTGTAAAAAACCACCCGCGAGCAAGTAGGTTCTCAGGTTCAAGGCTTCAGCTTTTGAAAACACAACATTTCCATGGCCAGTCATGTGTAAGAGCGGATACTGATACAAATCTGCACTTCCTACCTCTACATACGGCACTTCTTTAGAGATGCTCATGCCGAGCTCTGTATTGCAGAATTTGATCAAGTTGGGCAGCGCTGTGGGGTTGGCATAGTAATCGCCGCCGCCATTATACTTGAGCACCGCTAACTGATAGCTTTGTGCCAATACACTGAGCGTTACAAATAGGGAACAGATGAGCAGACTGATTTTTTTCACGTTCGTCTTTTATAATAGTAAATTTGGTCGGTCCCGAAAGGATGCACATTGGTAGGCACCCGATTCAACACAGGTGCTTTGATGCCCTCTCCGTAGTTCAGGTCTCCAACGAGCACATACGCTTCGTCCCAGACGTTGTCAATGATGAAATATTGTAGTGTCCGGCTTCCGCCTTCAACCATTACAGAGTGAATGCCACGTTTGTAGAGCTCTTCGAGGATGTTTTTGGTGGCGGTTTCTTGGATTTTGATCCATTCGATGTTGCCTTTGGTTTCGTTTTTGAGCCGATTGAAGATGAGCGTTGGGGCGTCTTCGGAAAACAAACTGATGTCGTTTTGAACTTGAAGTTGGCTGTCGATTAAAATTCTGATGGGGTTTTTGCCGCTGACTTCCCGGACTGTTAGAGATGGGTTGTCATTGAGTGCGGTGTGCTTACCCACAAGAATACTCATTTCCTGACTGCGCCAATGGTGCACGAGTGATCTCGATTCTTCGGAGGATATCCAGTTGATGCCTTTTTGTGCGGTGTCTCGGAGGCGGTCCAGAAAGCCATCTTTGGTTTGGGCCCACTTCAGTACCACATGCGGTCTTTGTTTTTGATGGAAGCAAAAAAAGCGTTTGTTGAGCTGTTTGGCAGCGGCTTCCAAGATACCAAGCTCTACTTGAATTCCTGCTTTGAGTAGGCGCTCAATGCCTTTGCCGGCAACTTTCGGATTGGGGTCTTTGCAAGCAACCACCACTTGGGCCACTTTTTTTTCAATGAGTAGGTTGCTGCAGGGTGGTGTTTTGCCAAAATGCGCACAGGGTTCTAGACTTACATAGACCGTAGCGCCTTCAATTTCATGTTGATCCTGAACGGCTGCCATGGCCTGAACCTCGGCATGCGGCCCTCCAAAAACTTGGTGGTAACCTTCGCCAATAATTTTGCCGTTCTTGACAATGACGCAGCCCACCATAGGGTTAGGCGCAACCAATCCTTGGCCCAAAATAGCGAGGTCGAGGCAGCGCTGCATGTAGTCTTGAGGCTTCATTGATCCAAAGTTACTGATTTCATACAGACGGCTGTATCCAACGAAAGGTTAAATTGAGCCGGGCTTCAGTCAAAGCGCGTTTTTTTGGAAGTTGGTGTTTGTAGTGGTGTTGCAAAGGCCCGTGCATGTGCAGCAAACTTCCGTCTGCCAAAAGAACACTTTTTTTCTGCCCTGTAGACAAATGTTTCAGTTCAAAGGAGCGTTCGGCACCCAGGCTGATCGAAGCGATGCTAGGGTTCAGGCCAAGTGTTTTTTCGTTGTCGGCATGCCAGCCATTTGAATCTTGTCCGTCTCGGTAGTAATTGATCAAGAGCGCATTGTACTTGTAGCCAGTGCGTTCTTGTACTTCGAGCCTAAGCTCTTCGAGGAAAGTAGGGAATTTTTCGGCTTGTAGTTGTTGACCTGAGTAGCCGTATTGTTCGCCGTTCAGGGCATAGTAAGCTTCGAGTCTTGGCACTTTGATTTTTTTTCCAAAGAGCACGATTTCGTTTTGTTGAAAGGAGTCGAGGCGAAGGAGCTGTTGGAGCAGTGCTGCGCGTGCAGCTGGCGCTAAAAAATTTGGGTAATAGTCGGCAAAGCCATCGGTGGCTACAACCCTAATTGGCTCCAAATTTTCATACTCGCTAAACATTTCTATTTTTGTGTTAAAATTACGACATGCACTTTATAGAAACACTTTTTGATCTCAAAACCGGAGATTTTAGCAAAGTTATTTTTGGTTTACTGACTAATCTGTTGCTGGCCATCGTTATTGCTGTCGTTGGTTTTTGGCTGACGGGTGTCCTGACGCGCTTGGTTAACCGCATTTTGCGCAAAAGCGAAACAGATCCTGGGCTCATTTCATTTTTAACGAGTTTCTTATCGATGGCCCTCAAAATTATGGTGTCCATTACGGCGATTACCCAATTGGGTGTCGAGATGACCTCCTTTTTGACGCTACTTGGTGCCGCAGGTATTGCAGTTGGTATGGCTTTTTCAGGAACGCTTTCAAACTTTGCTGGTGGCATCATGATTCTCGTGCTCAAGCCCTTCAAAGTGGGTGACGACATCGAGGCGCTCGGCGAACAAGGCGTTGTTTCCGAAATTCAGATTTTCAATACCTACCTCAAAACTGCCGACAACAAAATATTGGTGCATCCAAACGGCCCTTTGGCCAACGGCACTATTGTCAATTTCACCAAAGAAAAAACGCGCAGAATCGAATGGACCTTCGTTTTTGAACAAAGCGTTCAAATCAGCCAAATTCAAGAGGTAATCTTGGCTAGTTTGGCCTCAGACAAACGTATCTTGCACAAACCCGAGCCATTAGTGGGCGTACAGCAACTCAATGCATCTGGTCTGCACATGCAGGTGCATTGCTGGGTCAAAACCGCAGACTATGGAACTGTTTTTCATCAGGGGCAACAAGCACTCATCGAAGCATTGTATGCGCATGCGCTGCCTTTTGCTAAATCTTAAAGTTTTTATTAATTTCGGGCCCTAACCCATTTCTACTATGCTACTCACTATCCTGCTTTTAATTTTTACTGTTGTTGTTGCACCACTGATTTGTTTGAACTTCGGCTACACGCCCAATGAACTGCAATTTGATATTTTAAGTCAGATGGCTTTGCCTGTTGGTTTGGTCATTGCGTATTGCTTTGTTGTCGGTGAAATCTCGCGCAACAACTCTCAGGTCGATAAACTCTGGAGCATCGTTCCCATCTACTACGTTTGGCACATGACCCTTTTGGCGCCAGAATTGTCAGAGCGCATGGTCTTGATGGCTATTCTCGTCACCATTTGGGGTGCACGCCTGACCTTCAATTTTGCCCGCCGCGGTGCCTACACTTGGCGTTTTTGGGCTGGAGAAGAAGACTACCGCTGGGAAGAACTCCGCAAGCGCCCAGGCTTCAACAACAACTTCATTTGGGGTCTTTTCAACTTGTTTTTCATCTCGGCATACCAAAATATCCTGATTTTCTCCTTCACAGTACCCATCATTGCAACACTTTCTGATCAAGCCAATCCGCAATTGAATGTCGTGGACTACCTCTTGTCTGCACTCCTTTTGCTTGCGGTAGCCATTGAGTTTGTGGCAGATCAGCAACAATACGTTTTTCAGACAGAAAAGCACCGTCGCATCAAGGCGGGAGAAGCTCTCGGCGACTACGAAAAAGGATTTGTATCCACAGGCTTGTGGGGCATTGTACGCCATCCAAATTATGCCATGGAGCAAAGTATTTGGGTCATTTTCTACTTGTTCAGCGTCAATGCTACTGGCCAATGGGTCAACTGGACGATCGGAGGTTGTGTCTTGCTACTCATTCTTTTCAAAGGCAGTTCAGATTTTTCTGAAGAGCTCTCCGCCAACAAGTATCCAGCCTACAAAGACTACCAAAAAAACGTTCCGAGGTTTATTCCGTTTTTGAAATTGGGGAAGTAAGAAAGTTTTGAAGAGGTGGTATGGCTACCTCATGAACTTCATGACACTAAACGCCAACGCAAAAAATACGACAATTTGCATGAACCATTGCGCACTGCTACGGTGTCCTTTAGAGCGCAGGTAGAAATGATTGGTAGTTCCTAAAATGAGGCCAATAAGCAAGGAAAGTAAATAAAGGATTTTTCATCGAAAGCACAAGCGCAAAAGCAAATACTTTATATCAGACCAAACTGCTCAAAATGATGTGCGAAGTGTTTGGAGTGCAAGCGCTGCCATTGGGCGTAATTCAATTGCCCATAAAAAGGATGTAGGGCTGTTGCATTTTCATTTTCTTCGTAATGCTCTAGAAAACTAAGGTAGGCATCTGTGAATTCGTCGATGGCGGTTTCGAGTTCGTCGTTGCGCAAAGGTGTAGTAGGGGTGGCAAACGATACTTGCACATCTTTGGCCATTGGTTTGTCTGAGTCTAGCCAAGCTTGCATGCGCTCGATGCGCTCTTCTGCGACTTCTAGTTGGTATTCACCTTGCCCCATGGACATGTAAAGCGCGTCGGCGAGGTGTTCGACCATGCGTTGTGGGCTCATTTGGCCCCAAGAAGGTGAGGTGTGTGCTTGTAGCGTTGAAAGTTGGGCCAACATGGCCTCGAGATCGAGTTGAAAAGGAGTAGCCATTATTTTTGACCTACGATAATGTGAAGTGAGTGAGGAACCACGCGCACATTGAGTTCGCGCATAACTATAAGGGGCTCGCCGTCGTGGTGTGCAACACCATTGGGTAGAGAGATTTTTGCGTTCTTAAATGAAATGATTTCAGAATAAATTGATTTGTCTGAACGGCCCGTAAAGAACTGAAAAATCATTTTGGGGATGCCAAATAAGGAGAAGGGCTTGAGTAGAAATAATTCTAATTTGCCGTCTGTGGCATCGGATTTTGGAGAGACTTTAAAGCCATTGCCGAATTCAGAAGTATTGGCAATGGTGCAAAGCACAACTGGTAATTTTTTGATTTGCCCATTGGTATCAATGGAGATATTCATGGGATTGTAGCGAAAAAACTCTTTGAGGACATGTTTGACGTAGGTCCAGAAACCGCGTTTGTGGTCTTCGTCGAATTTTTTGGCAATAATGGCATCTAGTCCGTAGCCGCCAACACCGAGGAAAGGTTGGTCGTTGACCATGACGGTATCCATGAGGATTTGTTGGTTGAGGTTGATGGTTTGGATGGCTTTTTTGATGTTGCGCGGAATAAACATGTGGCGCGCTAAACCGTTGCCCGATCCGATTGGAATAACGGCTAGGCTTGTGTTGGTGCCGATGAGCGCTGTGCCAACTTCGTGTACAGAGCCATCGCCGCCCACTGCACAAACGATGTCGACACCGAGTTCAACAGCTTGTTGAGCGATATCGATGGCGTGGCCTTTGTGTTTGGTGTATTGGATTTCAAAAGTGTAGGTGTCGTGGTCGAGAAAGCGGCGGATAAGCGCGGGAATGTCGTCTTTGCGACGAACACCTGAAATAGGGTTGATGATAAACCAAATGCGCTTTTTCATTTTTTTTGACCGCGCTACGTGCGCTTTTCTCAAAGTTAAACATTTTTTGCCAATGCCACATAAAGATTTATCGATGAAATGTCGATAACTCCTGCATTTGCGTTATTTTTAACAGCAAATATAATGCCATGAAGAAAAAACCAGCTGCCGACCCAATTGTGGCCAATCGCCAACAACTCATCGATATCCTTTTACATAAATCAGCCCTTAAACAAGATATCGCCGACGACGCTGAACGCGTTTTTGAACAACTCCGTGCGCTCATAGACAAAGAACTCATTGCGCTCAAGGAGGTCATTACCGATGAACGCGTGCGCCTCTGGATCAAGGACAGGGGTGACCACGAATTTCACGTGTATATCGGCAGTGATGTGCTCGTTTTCAATCTGCACCACAACGTTTTTCGCTTGCCTGATTCCAATCCGCTATGGGGGACGGCCTATTTCAAGTCGAACCCAAACAATGGCTACTTTGGCACCATTCACATTTACAATTTTTTGGCAGAATCTATGCAGCAAAATCGCCTAGACGACATGGGGAATTTGATTGCGCGCATTTTTGTCAATCACGAAAGGCATTTTTTCATCGAAGGAAAAGGGTCGCTTGGCGCCACCTTTAATGACCCCCAACATATGTTGTTGTCAGAGCAATTGCTGCAGCTTATTGCACAGATGGCTTTTGCCTATGCACTGCAATTTGACCTCTATATTCCGCCGTTTGAATATATGGATAATGTCAGTGTGGGACAGATTTTCGTGATGGGTGAGCAGCTCAAACTCAAAACAGCCAAGCGTTTGGGCTTTAAGATGAGTTCTGACGCCCCTGAAATTTCTTAAAAAAAATGTCAAGCGCCCTTGCGCTTCAAGAAATTCCTACTATATTTGCAATCCCAAATTCTGGGGTTTTGACATTTTGGCCCATTCGTCTAGTGGTTAGGACGCAAGGTTTTCATCCTTGTAACAGGAGTTCGATTCTCCTATGGGCTGCCAATTTTTTTGGCCCATTCGTCTAGTGGTTAGGACGCAAGGTTTTCATCCTTGTAACAGGAGTTCGATTCTCCTATGGGCTGCATTTTTTTAATGAGATTAATTATATAAATAGCTATGGCAAACCATAAATCATCCATCAAGCGCATTCGTTCAAATGAGTCTAAGCGCGTATTGAATAAATACCAGCACAAAACAACTCGCAACGCGATGCGTAAATTGCGTGCAACCAAAGATCGCAAAGAGGCAGAAGGTTTGTTTCCTGCTGTTGTAGCCATGCTAGACAAACTTGCAAAACGCAATATCATTCACAAAAACAAAGCAGCTAACCTTAAGTCAGGTTTGCAAGTGCGCATCAACGCACTCTAAGCTTCTTTTTATTCGAATTATGAAGGGCTGCCTCTATGGGGTGGCCCTTATTTTTTTCTTAAGTTTGCGTCATGAAATACTTTTTGTCTTTTTTGTTGCTCACCTCGCTTTACAGCCGCATTGAAGCTCAAGTTTTAGCCCCAATAGACACCCTCAAACTAGAGACGCGCACCTTCGGAGACCTCCAGGCCTTGACGCAGCAAATGGACGGTTTTGGCGCTAATTTCTTCTTCAATCCGCAGCAAATTCTGCCAGATGCCACCGATTTATACCAACTTGGCTGTACCACATTCGCTAAACCTCAAACACTCCTCAAACCACTCACATTTTCAGCACTTCCGCACCTAGGTTTTGGCTATGGTTTTGGTGCACAAGGCGCACAGCGTATCCGCGTAGATTTTGAGCAGGCTTTTGCACATCGTGTTTTATTTAACCTGCGCTACGATCGCTGGCAACGCACGGGTTTTATCCGCGCCGATGATTTGCGCTATAGCCAATTGCAGCTCAATTTATATCAAACCGGAAAACGACACGAAGCGTTGCTGCATTTTGGCAATGCCAGCGATGATCGCCAGTGGGCGGGCGGCTTGGCGTCTTACGTAGCTCTAGGGAGCATTGCAATGGATTTACTGCCCGTGGTCAAGGAAAGCTCCCGTACACAAAAAAATGCTTACCATGCAAGCCTAGACTTCCGCTATCGTTTATTTGGCGATTCCTTGCATGCTTTCAATTTAGCGACTCAACATCAGTACCAATTGCAAAAGAGGCTCTATCTGGAGGAGGGTCCCTTGAGTACATTTTACCCACAAACTTATTTTAGTCCCGATTCCTGTGCTGATGTTTTTGACCAACAACTCCTAGAGAACCGCGTGGGTTTACAAGCGCAAATACCCGGTTTAGAATGGAATTCACAAATTGGCCTCAGACAGCGGCTTTGGTCCGATGCACTCATGCAATACGACACCCTAGAAATCAATTGGCACAACCATTTACAGCTCAAACGGGCAGCACATGATCTGGCGCATGAAAATGAATTCAATATCAGTGGTGCTGCACAAGGATGGCATGCCAATAGTACCTACCGTTGGGCTCAAAAGAACTGGAAAGTCGCTGTGGAGCATCGCTTTGCCAATGAATGGCCGCTGTTGTTACAACGCGCGTACCAAAGTAACCTCACCAACTATTTCTGGAGTAATCCGCAAAAACAGTTTTTTCAGGAATTGAGCGCGTTGGGAGCGTATCAAAATAACGCCAAGACACTGAGTGCCCGCATGAAATTGAGCCTCCTTCAGTACAAAAATGCTTACCGTTTTGACCCGCTACTAATGCTTTGGTCTACTGCTGCAACGGTCTCAGCTGGTCAATTGGCGAGCCTTCAAACCGACATCAGTTACACTTTGCCCAACAATATAAAAACGCCATCAAATGGCGCGTGGGCGCTAGGATCAAAGTACAAGTTTTTGGCCCAGAAGGATGCTTTTTTACCGAAGCATCAAGCTGCCCTCACTTTGGCATGGCAGGGTGGCGTTTTCAAAGACAAGCGCTTAAATATGCGCGTAGAAGGTCAGGTGACCTACCAATCTGAGAGCAAAACTTTGGTTTATCTTCCGTTTATGGAGAGCATTGACTGGGGAGCATCTCAACTTGGAGCGGTGAACGCAGCATTCTTGAATGCGCAATTCAATGTGGCACTAGAAGTAAAAACTTTCAGATTTTTTGTGAATGTCGCTAATCTAGGCAGTTATTGGAACGCTGCACAGCTTTCTACAGTGCAAGGTTATCCGCTTCCAACCATGCAAATCAGGTTGGGGCTTACTTGGGATTTCTGGAATTAAAAGAGGAAGAAAGCTTAGCGGCCGAGTACTTCTGCCATTTTGGCACCGATCTGAGCAGGAGAATCTACTACGTGGATACCACATTCGCTCATGATGCGTTTTTTCGCCTCTGCGGTGTCGTCTGCGCCACCAACAATAGCGCCAGCATGACCCATTGTGCGTCCTTTTGGTGCGGTTTCACCAGCGATGAAACCAACTACTGGTTTGGTGCCATTTTCTTTGATCCAGCGCGCTGCAATAGCTTCTAAATTACCGCCGATTTCGCCGATCATGACAATACCTTCAGTTTCTGGGTCGTTCATAAGGAGCTCTACTGCTTCGCGGGTAGTGGTGCCGATAATTGGGTCGCCACCGATACCGATTGCTGTAGTGATGCCCATTCCTGCTTTGGCAACTTGGTCTGCTGCTTCGTAAGTGAGGGTACCAGATTTAGAAACGATTCCAATTTTACCTTTCTTGAAGACAAAACCGGGCATGATCCCTACTTTGGCTTCGCCAGCAGTAATGACACCTGGGCAGTTTGGCCCGATGAGTCTTGTTTCAAAAGCTTTGATGTATTCTTTTGCCTTGACCATGTCGTTGACAGGAATGCCTTCTGTGATACAGACAATAACCTTAATACCTGCTTCTGCAGCTTCCATTATGGCGTCTGCAGCAAAGGCTGGCGGAACAAAAATGATAGAGGTATCGGCTTGTGTTTGAGCAACAGCGTCAGAAACGGTATTGAAAACTGGACGATCTAAGTGGCTAGAGCCGCCTTTTCCTGGGGTAACACCACCAACCACGTTTGTACCAAATTCGATCATTTGGGTGGCGTGAAAGGTGCCTTCGCTACCTGTAAAACCTTGAACAATTACTCTGGAGTTTTTATTTACCAATACACTCATAATATCACTTTTTTTTGCGAGTCAAAATTAAACATTTATTTGGCATCAATTACCTTCATTTTAAAATAGAGGATTTTATCTTTTCCGATGCGATCAGTTCCGCTCTGGCCATAAGCGAGTTGAGGTGGCGCAATACAGCGCAATTGACTCCCGACGGGCAAGCCGTAAAGGGCTTCCCTCCAGCCCTTGATGAGTCCGTTGAGGGGTAGGCCAACTGCCTGATCCTGAACTTCAATGATTTTGCCGGATAGTAATTTGAGCGTGTAACTTACCCAAACGCTGTCTTGAATTTGGATGGCTCTTCCTGTGCCCAACGAATCTATTTTGAGGTATAGACCACTGCCTGTAGGTTTGAGATTTAATTTGTATTTCTTGTTGTAGGCTTGAATCTGTTTTTCAAATTTGCTGACTTCGGTTTTTGAATAGCCACAAGCGCTGAATAGCACTAACAAACTTAAAATGAGTATGAGCGGCTTCATATTTTTTCTAAAACCGCTAAATAATGTTCCTCTACCGAATAGGCCCTACGACATTTGAAGCCGCAGTCTGTGGCGTGTTGGTGCAGGGTGTCGTAGTCGACGTATAGCCATTCAAATTCAGGGCCACTCACTTTTTGATAGTGCATCTGGAACTTGAAGTTGCCGTAATAGGCAGAATTGAGGTCGAGCCAATAGCCTCCGTCTTCATCTTCGTACAGATATTTCACATCTGTGGAGTCGGCGATCAGGCGGCCACCAGGCAAGAGGAGTTCGTGCGCTTTTTTCAAAAATGCAGGAAGGTTTTCAAGATTTTTTGCCAAACCCATCCCGTTCATCAGCGATAAAATGGTGTTGTATTGGGTTTTGTTTTGGAGGGCGTAAAAGTCAATTTGCTTGGCATCTAGGCCGTTTTCTTTCATTTGGGCTACGGCTCCGGCAGAGAGGTCAATAGCGCTGACTTTGTGTCCGCGGTCTTGCAAAGCAAGTGCATGCACACCTGCGCCAGCTCCGATGTCTAGCACTGCACCTCTGCATTGGTCTAAAGCACTGAGTTCGAGTTCGGGCATTTCTTCTTCTTTGCGGAACAAGACCTCAATTGGGATGATGTCGTCGTCGCATAGATCTGAGCTGACAATGATGTCAAAGGGTTTTCTAAATTTGGCGTAGTCTTGGATGGCTTGGCCAATAGGATCGCCGGTTGGTGCGGTGGTCTTAGTATTCATATTCGCTGTAATCGTTGAGGTCGTCGTCTGCGTAGTCGTCGTCAAAATCTTGGAAACCAAATTCGTCTTCTTCTTCGTCGGCATCGGCAATTTGATTTTCGGGGCCGAATAGATTTTCGTCGAGCATTGATTTGGTGCTTTCTTGTGGCGCATTGCCAATGGCTAAGGCCATAATGGGGCTTTCTGGTGCTTCTTTTTCGTAGGCGATGAGTTCTATTAAGAAGATCCACATGCGCATGAAGTCGTAGACCAAAATAAAGCGTTGGTCGGGTTCGGTGAGGAAATCTTGTAGGCAAGCTTGTTTCATGACCGAAGCGGGCTCGTCTATGGCGTCGTCGTCGTAGGACATATCCAATAAAGAGAGCTCATGGCCTTTGTCCCAGCTGTCGTTGGAGACGTAAAAGCTGGCCATTTGATCTCCGTTGAAACCAAATGCAGCCATAATAGCATGGTAAAAAGTTTCGAAATCAGCATCGTTGGCGATGAGGATGTCTCTAAAGACTTCTTCGTTTTTGTCGCTATCAAGCAATACGCGAAATTTTAAACCGGGCATGTTGTTGGATTTAGGATAAAGGTAATGATTATTCAGGCTGTGGAGCCACAACGACCGCTTTTAAACCGAGTTCAGCGCCAAAACGCAGCATTTCGGCAAAGGCCTCTTGGTACTCGTTGGCGATGTGCCCTTCGAGAATGGCATCTTTGATGTGCATTTTGATGGAGCCAATTGCCGAACACGGGCCAATTTGGAAGGTATCCATAATGAGCTGACCTGAAATTGGTGGTTGAAAATTGCGCACGCGGTCTTTTTCTTCTACCAACTTGAGCTTTTCGGAGACGAGTTCAAAATTTTGCTTGTAGCGCTTGACTTTGAATTCGTTTTTGCTCGTGATATCGGCGTTGCATAATAACATGAGGTCTTCGATGTCGTCGCCGGCTTCGTGCAGCAATCTGCGTATGGCGGCGTCCGTAACCGAACCTTTGACTAAAGCAATAGGCCTCAAATGCAAGCGGACCAACTTCTGGACATATTTCATTTGGTGGTCTAGCGGCAAGCGCAAGCGTTTAAAAAGTTTGGGAACCATTTTGGAGCCTAATTCTTCGTGTCCGTGGAAAGTCCAGCCTACTTGTGGGTCAAAGCGCTTGGTTGGGGCTTTGGCGATGTCGTGCAAAATTGCAGCCCAGCGCAGCCAAAGGTTGTTGGTGTGCAAGGCTAGGTTGTCCAATACTTCTAAGGTATGCAGAAAATTATCTTTATGTGCTTTGCCGTCGCGGGTTTCGATGCCCTGAAGCGCCGTGAGTTCGGCAAAGAAAAGATCGAGTAGACTCGTGGCTTGCATGAGTTTGAAGCCGCGCGAGGGTTGTTTGGTCAGGATGATTTTGTTGAGTTCGTCGGTAATGCGCTCTTGCGAAAGAATCTGCAGCCTATCGGCGTTTGCTTTCATGGCTTCTAAACATGGAGCTGTAATTGTAAATTCAAAGCGAGTGGCAAAGCGAATGGCGCGAAGCATGCGCAGCGGATCATCGCTGAATGTGATGTGTGGGTCTAGTGGCGTGCGGATGATGCCGGCTTCGATGTCGGCTTGCCCATTGAAAGGATCGATGAGCTGGCCAAGGGTTTCGGCGCGCAAACTTATAGCCATAGAATTAATGGTGAAGTCGCGTCGGTTTTGGTCGTCTTGGAGGGTACCTGCGACGGTTTCTGGTTTGCGCGATGCCGGGCTGTAAGATTCTTTGCGGGCGCCTACAAATTCGATGTCTAGGTCTTTGTACTTAAAATGGGCTGTGCCAAAATTTTTGAAAATACTGACCTTCTTGACCCTTAAAATGTCTGCAGTTGCACGCGCGAGTGCTGGGCCATCGCCAAGTACTAAAATGTCGATGTCTTTGCTAGGGCGATCCATGATGAGGTCTCGGACCCATCCGCCAATAACGTATACGTCGAGCTTGTGCTCAGTTGCGTACTGAGATAATACTTTAAATACGGGGTGTTTGAGGTGACTAGCGTAAGAAACATCCATGGGATGCAAAGTTAGCGTAATCGCCGAAATGTGGAGCTTTCCGACTTTAGAAATCGTCTTCGTCTTCGTCGTCTTCGAAGAAATCTTCGTCTGGCTTCTTGTAGTTGAGCAATTCGTCGTCGAGGTCGTCGTCGTCATCGTCAAAAAACTTTGGACTTTTGCCGCTCTTTTTGTAGGCATCCATTTTGGGCTTTTTGTTGCGGTTGTCGTCTTCGATTTTGCGCTCTTTTACATTCAATTTCTTTCGGGGTTCTACCTTCGGTAAGATAAATCCCGCCGCTGGAGTGGCGTCGTCGTCGCTGCGCGCTTCTGATCGGGGTGCGGGGGCATCATTGGATCTAGCGGGCGAGTTGTTGTCTCGGGGCGTAAAAGGTCTTGGATTTGGATTCGGCCGGTTGTCTGTGCGTTGTTCGGCTTCTTTAACTGCCAAAGCACGACCATTGATTACATGACCATCTAGAGCTGAGATGGCATTTGAAGCCTCTTGGCGATCGGCCATTTCGACAAATGCGAATCCTCTCGGTTTTCCGGTCTCGCGGTCTGTGGCAACAGTAGCTTTCAGAACTGTACCGTAGTTTTCGAAAAGTTGGCGCAACTCTAGGTTACTGACGCCAAAATCAAGTTTAGCAACAAAAATACTTGTCATAATGTGATTTAAACAACACAGATTTAGGTAAATACTAATCGTTCTTGGTCCGAAATTAGAACAAAATTGAAAAACTGCCTACTTTTTGAAAAAAAATATTCATTTGATGTCCGTAATTATACCTCATTGGGCCTGCCTGAAAAGAATTATATTTGCAAAATGCGCTTAGTCCGTCAAATTCCTCACGAGCATTTTTTAATCTCGCTGCATCACTACAACGATAATTATTTGTTGAGTATTACCCTCGACGACTACCAACAACAATTTAAAGTTCCCGTCTCCGATCTTCAAAATATCGATGCGTTCGAACAATTACTCAGCCCAGCATTTTACTCGGCTTGCCTACAAGATTTTATCCGCATGCGCGAGCGCTGGCTTCAACTTCTAAAACCACTTCAACATGACTAAACTTCTTTACTTCACCATCGTTTTGGCATTAAGTACCGCGTGTTCTTCGCCAACCCCTCCAAAAAATGACCAAACTCCAAAGGTGCCTATTACGCGTCTGGACGGCTTGAAAATCGCCTACTATGCCAACGATAGCATTAAAAAGTATTTTGACTATTTCAAAAAAGAAGAAGCCGTAGCCGAGAAAAATCAAAAACGCTTTGAAAACGAACTGCAAAAGCGCAACCAAGTCTACGAAAACTACATCGTCAAAAAAGACCAAGAAGCCCGTGCCGGATTGCTCTCTGATAATGAAATAGCTATGGTTCAACAAAAGGCCCAGCAAATGCAAAGCGAGCTCATGCAATATCAACAAACTGAAGGCGCACGCATCGAAAAGCAAACGCTCAAATCCTTAGAAGTCATCAATAAAAAAGTAGAGCTGTGGGGTAAAAAATATTGTGAAAAACACCACATCGACCTGCTCTTGATACAAGGTCAAGACGGGCAAATCAACTACGTCAATAAAAAGATGGATGTCACGAAGGAATTCATCAATTTCCTCAACGAGAACCAAAGCTCCATCGAAAAAGAACTTTAAATGCGCCCAAACCCTGCCCTCCAAAACGAAAATGTCGCCGAATATTTACTCTATATTTTTCAGATAGAAGCGCTTGTTCGCACCATAGACCTCGACATCACGCGGCTAGAAAACGAACTTTTAGCACCAGCTTTTACAGATCCAACACAGCTTCAGGATCAACTCAGCTGGTACCGAGCCATCCTTACCGAAATGCAGCAGCGCGGTTTGCAAAAAGAAGGGCACCTCGACCAAGTAGACGAAATCCTGTTGGAATTAATTTACCTGCACAACACGCTGCTCACCATCCTCAACGATGAAAAGTACAAAGGCTTGTGTGAACACGCCCACGATGCCCTGCAAGCATTTAAAGTAAAGTCTAATATGGCCAGCAGACACGACATCGAAGTGTTGCTGCACGCCATGTTCATGAAGCTTCAACTCAAGATGAAAAAACAAGAAATCAGTGCCGAAACAGAAGCTGCATTTGATTTATTTCGCATTCAGTTGGCTTATTTGTCCAAAAATTACCAGCGCATGAAAGCTGGCGAACTCAATTTCGTTCAGAATTGATTTTTTGGAAAGTGCTGCATTTGGGTTAAACTTTTTTGTTCCGCGTCAATCTCGTAGACCAAATGCTGTTGTCCGTTACTTAAAATAAGACAAGCGGCCCCGATCATTTTCTGATAAGTAGAAATTTGCATAAACACCTCATGACTGAGCTTGATTTGCGGTGCTTTGCATTCTACCAAAATAGCGGCCTCAAATTGTGCGTTGTATACAACGACATCCCATCTGCGCGTAAAACCATCGTATTGGATTTGCTTTTCTACGGCAATTTTTTCGATTGGATAACCCTGATGTAAGTGGAGGTAGGAAATGAGGTGTTGGCGTACCCATTCTTCTGGAGTGAGGACAATTTGCTTTTTGCGCACCAAACAATTGACGAATACTCGCCCTGCCTTGCTGCTCAGTTTTAAAGGGGCAGGCGGCAAATTGAGAGGCTGCAACAAGGACATCAGATACCCGGTAGAATGAGGTGGATGTCTTTGTATTGGAGGTCAAAAACCTTTCCTAAGACTTCATTGGTGAGAATGCCCCTGAACATATAGACTCCATTTCTGAATCCGGGATGTGTTCTGATGAGGTCAGGAACGCCGCCGCGCTCTCCCATTTCTAAGAGCAAAGGGGAAAGTGTATTGGATAGGGCAAAAGAGGCCGTTCTGGATACGCGTGATGCAATATTTGGTACGCAATAATGCGTGACGTCGTGCTTTACAAATGTGGGTTCGCTGTGGTTGGTGATTTTGGAGGTCTCAAAACAACCGCCCTGATCAATACTAACATCTAGGACAACCGAGCCAGGTTTCATTTGGGAGATCATGTCTTCAGTAACCACACATGGTGTGCGGCCAATAGTGGAGCGCAAGGCACCGATCACGACATCTGCGCGCCTGACTGCCTTCGCCAATACTTTTGGTTGTAAAACTGACGTATAAACGCGCTGTCCTAAATCGTTTTGAAGTCGGCGCAGTCTAGAGAGGGAGTTGTCGAATATTTTGACCGATGCGCCCAAACCCAATGCAGCTCTGGTGGCAAATTCACCAACAGTGCCTGCGCCGAGTACTACAATTTCGGTGGGCTGCACACCTGCAATGCCGCCGAGCATGAGGCCCTTGCCTTCTGAGAAAGAGGAGAGGAGTTCGCCCGCAACAATAATGGAAGTGGTGCCCGCAATTTCACTCATGGTGCGCACAATAGAAAAAACGCCTTCTTCGTCGCGGATGTAATCCCAGGCGATGGCTGTTATTTTTTTAGCGCTGAGTTGTTGTAAAATTTCTTTGGGTTGGGTAGCGAGTTGTAGTGCCGAGATAAACGTTTGATTACCCGGCATGAGTGCGATTTCTTCTTCTGAAGGTGGTGCAACTTTGAGGATGATATCGGACTGGTACACGCCCTTGCGGTCGTAGATAATTTGTGCACCGGCTTCGCTGTATTCGTTGTCTGTAAAGTGCGCTCCTTCGCCAGCCTTGCTTTCAAGAAGCACCTGATGGCCGTTGGCAACGAGCAAACTGACCGCCTCCGGAACCAAAGCTACCCTTCTCTCTTGAAAGGAGGTTTCTTTCGGAATGCCGATGAGGAGCTCGCCCTTTTTTCTGCGCACCTCGAGGAGGTCCTCTTTGGGCATGAGGGCTCCTTGTTGAATTAAGGTTTTGAGCAAGTGTGGATCAGTGGTCATAGCGCAGCGTGATTTCTCGACTTTGGTCGGGTTCTATACGAATATACAGCCTAAAGTGCGGATTTGGAATAATCGCCTCGATTTTTTGTGGCCATTCAACTAAAAAATAAGCATTTTCATCGAAGAGTTCTTCTAGACCGAGGTTTTGAATTTCTTGCTCATTTTCAATGCGATAGCAATCGAGGTGATAAACAGCACCCTTTTGCGGGCTGTCATAAGGTTGAATCAGGGCAAATGTGGGAGAGCCTTCAAAGTGTGTTATTGCTACCTCTTCGAGTAAAGCCCGAACAAGTGTTGTTTTGCCGCAGCCCATTTCTGCTTCTAGCGCCACAAAACAAGGGGCAGGAAGTAGAGACCAAAGCGCTTTGGCAATTGTTGGCAGCTGCTCAAGACTTACCCCAGGCCAAAAACCGATGGTTTCAGTTGCCATGGTAAGCGCTTACTTGGTTATCGGCCCACTGCAGGAGTTCGAGTTTTTCGGTGTCAAAGCGGGCAAAAGTATAGTATTGCAACCAATCTCCTGTATTGACATAAAGCGCGTTTTCGTGCTGCAGATATAAAGGAAGGTGGCGATGTCCAAAAATATAGTAGTCGTGGTGTTGTGTTTGCGCGAGTTCTTGCACATATTGAAAGAGCCATTCGTCTTGTGGCCCCGTGTATTTAGCGTCTTTCGACCCGCCATTAGCACGGCTTCTGCGCGATAAAAAGCTTGCCAAACCAATTCCGAAATTAGGATGTAGCCGGGCAAAAAGCCATTGACATAAGCTGCTTCTGAAAAAGCGCTTGAGCACTTTGTATTTGTAGTCGCCGGGGCCTAAGCCGTCGCCGTGATGCAAATAAAATTGTTTGTCGCCGTAGTTGAAGGTATAGGAATCGCTGTGGAGCGTAAGGCCGAGTTCTTTTTCAAAATAATCAAATACCCACATGTCGTGGTTGCCCTTGAAAAAGTGAATTTCAATACCTGCGTCTGAAAGCTCGGCAATTTTGCCAAAAAGCCTGGTGTAGCCTTTTGGTACAACCGTTTTGTATTCAAACCAGAAGTCAAATACATCGCCTAGCAGATAAATGGCCTTTGCACTTGGTTTGATATGATCTAGCCAATTGATGAAGGCTTTTTCTCGGGCAGCACTTTTTTGTGCATTGGGCGCACCCAAATGGAGATCTGAGGCAAAATAGATGTATTTAGGCTGGTCTGCCATTAGAAACCAAAGATTTGCTGAAGGGTTTGCTCGAGCGCAGCACCTCTTAAATTAGTGGCAATGACGCGGCCCTCTTTGTCTAGTAATACAGTAAACGGAATGGATTGAACGCCGTAGAGTTGAGCCACTTTACTTTGCCATCCGCCGAGGTCACTGACGTGATTAGGCCATGCCAATTGATCGGCTGCAATAGCCGCCAACCATTTGTCTTTGTTGGAGTCAAGGGAAACACTCATGACGGTAAAGCCGGCATCTTTGTATTTTTGGTAGTTCTTCACCACGTTGGGGTTTTCTGCACGGCAGGGCCCACACCAAGATGCCCAGAAGTCCAGTAATACGACTTGTCCTTTCAGGTCTGAAAGTTTCATTTGCTTTTTGCCGTCTGTGCGCAATTCTTCAAAATCAGGTACCAATTTGCCGCGTGCAAAAGGGTCTGCGGCCTCGCGCTCTTGTTTTTTGGCTAAGTATTGTTTGTAAAGGTTTTGAACAATTGTACTTTGACCAAAACTTTGATAAAGCGGTAGCATAAGTTTTTCGTAATTCGCAAAGTCTTGGTCTATTTGCATGCTGCTGAGAGGTAAAATGAGGGCCGCTGAGTTGGCGTACATCCCGACATAACTCTGGAGTGCTGTTTGGAATTGGCTGTAGGCTTGGGTCATGTAGCTATTGATCTCGGCTTCTTTACTCGGGTCGGTCTTGATGGCCAAAAGCGCGGAGTCTGCTTTGTTTCTCCAATTGGCATTGAGCACTACATATTCGAACATTTGACGCGATTCTTCTGAATTGACGAAGTTGCAAAATTGAAGTAGGTTGCGTCCGTCTCCAAAGATTTTGATGCGCGTGGTATCGCGGATGACGATATTGAGGGAGTTCTGACCGATGCGTAAGATATAGTAGTCGGGGCCAGGTAAGATACCCTTGAGTTCAAAATTACCTTTGTTGCTTACTGGACTCGCGTAATAATCTTTAAATGTGCTGCCGAATTGTTGAGATAAATAAACTGAATCTGCGCCGCTCGAAAAAATCTGCCCACTGATTTGAAAAGGCTGACCTTGTCCAAAACAAAATAGGGGTAGCAGCAAAAGAAGGGTGAGACAGCGGTTCATGTTATTTGAAAATTTGAGCTAATTTGTCTTGAAGTTTTTGCCCTCTGAGGTTGGTGCCTATTATTTTACCATCTGGATTGACCAATACGGTGTAAGGGATGCCATCAAATTGATAAAGTTGTGGCAGATTTGACTTCCAGCCCAGTGCTTCATTTACTTGGTCTGGCCAGGTCATTCCAAAGGATTTGATGCCTTCTTGCCATTTATTTTTGTCTTCGTCGAGGGAAACGCTGAAAACGGTGAAGCCTTTATTTTTGTATTTGTTGTAAGCGGCTATGACATTTGGCATCTCGCTCTTGCAGGGCCCACACCAAGAAGCCCAGAAGTCAATTAGGACGTATTTGCCTCTCAAGGAACTCAGGGAACGCGTTTTGCCAGTAGGGTCGGGGAGCGCAATTTCTGGTGCAGCCATACTGCCATTAGTCATTTGGGTGTAGGCAAAAAAGGCGTCCTCAATTTGGGCATATTGCGCTTGCATGTTTTGACTTGCCGCTTGCCCTGGAAAGCGCTGTGCGTAAGCTGCGCTTAATTTTTCTAAGGTGGTGAGATGGGAGGCATTCCAATCTTCAAAGCCGGTGGTGGGCAGCAAATTCATGCTGAGCATGATATTCAACGGACTGCTCAAATCTTGGTTAATTGCCTTGACACAAAACGCTTCATAGCTTGCTTTTGCTGCTGTGTACGCCGCATTGATGGCGTCTTGATCGAGCTTGCGCGTATTTTGCTGCAATTCGTTTTGGGTCGATTCAAAACGTTTGGTTGCCATCAATAGTTCGGCATAGGTATTTGCCCATTTGACACCACCTAAACCTGGTTTGAAGCTGAAATCCGTGAGTCGACAGCGCAGCGAAATGTGGTCTTTAGGTTGCAAGGGGAGCCAAAGTGTGCTGCCGTTTAAATCTGATATACGCAAGTTGTAGAGCCCGAGCCCAGGAATATTGGCTGGGAGTTCAAAAGAACCATCTGCTGCAATTTCAGTTTGGGCAACGGAAATGACACCGCGGTCACTAGGGGCTTCTAAAAAGAGCTGCAAGCCACCAGCACCTTGAATTTGTCCGCTGATGAAAAGATTTTCTTCAAGTCCGTTTTTTTCGAGATCAGAGCGATTGACATACCACAAGATGAGACCTCCGATGGCCACTAGGAGGAGAATCCAAACTAGTTTTTTATTGGATTTCAAGAAGGACATTAGTTTTCAAGTTTTTGTCTGAGTAGTCCATTTGCCGCTTTAGGGTCGGCTTTACCGCCAGAAACCTTCATGAGTTGGCCCATAAAGAACCCGATGAGTTGTTTTTCACCGCTTCTGTATCGGTTGACTTCGTCCGGATTTTGCACAATAACGGTGTCGATGAAACCTTCGATGACATTGCTATCTGAACTCTGGATGAGGTTGAGTCTTTCGGCGATTTCTAAGGGTGTTTCTGTGGTTTCAAAAAGCGCAGGAAACAGTCGTTGGGCTGCAATGGAGTTGGATATTTTGCCTTGATCGATGAGCTGAATCAAAGCAGCGATTCGCGCTGCGGAAATCGGGAAGGTGGAGATATCTACACCTTGCTCATTGAGGTAAGATTTGATTTCGCCCATGAGCCAATTGGCTGCAGCTTTGTAATTTTTGGTAGCACTGATGAGCGCTTCGTAATACAAGGCCAAACCTTTTTGATCGGTAATGTTGTAGGCATCGTAATCGCTGAGGCCATACGTTTTGGTATAGCGTTCAAATAACGCATTTGGCAAGGCCGGCATGTCTTTGGCGATCTCCGCAATTTGGTCTGTGCTGACTGTAATGGGAGGGAGGTCGGGTTCTGGGAAGTAACGGTAGTCGTTGGCGGCTTCTTTGGTACGCATCGAGATGGTGCTACCTTTTAGCGCATCAAAGGCACGGGTTTCTTGGGTCAGCGGCTCGCCGTTTTCTAATGCTTCAATTTGGCGGGTAATTTCAAACTCAATGGCTCTTTGTACGTTGCGGATGGAGTTCATGTTTTTGACCTCTACCTTGGTACCAAATTCTTGGGCGCCAACCAAACGCACAGAGACGTTGGCATCGCAGCGCATAGATCCTTCTTCCATGTTGCCATCGCAGATGTCGAGGTAGCGCAATAGTTTGCGTACTTCTGTGAGGTAGTTGTAGGCTTCGGTAGACGAACGCAAATCGGGTTCGGAAACAATTTCGAGTAGGGGCGTGCCGGCGCGGTTGAGGTCCACGAGGGTGTCGTAGACATCGACGTCGTGGATGCTTTTTCCAGCATCTTCTTCCATGTGAATACGCGTAATTCCAATAGATTTTTGCGAACCGTCTTCGGTGCGGATCAGGATTTGACCACCTGTACAAATTGGGGTGGTGTCTTGGGTAATTTGATAACCTTTTGGAAGGTCAGGGTAGAAATAGTTTTTGCGCGCAAAGTATTGTGCTGGGGCTATCTGACAGCCACAAGCAAGTCCGAGTCTGATGGCAAAATCAATGGTTTTGCGGTTCATGACGGGTAGGGTGCCCGGGTGGCCTAAGGTAATGGCACTCACGTTGGTGTTGGGTGCTGAACCATAGGCATTGAGGTCCGAAGAATAAGCTTTGGTTTGTGTCAGGAGCTGCGCATGGACTTCAAGTCCGATGACGACCTCATAACGATCTCTGAGCGTTTGTTCCATGCTGGAGTAGTGTATTAGATGCTGGAAATGAGTTCTTTCATGATGTGCGTCATTTTGGGCTCTTGACGGCTTGCCACTTCAATGACATCTTGGACACTTACTTTTTTGATTTTGCCCGGTACACCTAAGTCGGTGATGATCGAGATGGCAAAACAAGGAATGCTCATGTGGCGTGCTACAATGACTTCTGGTACGGTAGACATTCCGACTGCGTCGGCGCCAATTGTGCGCACATATTTGTATTCAGATGGCGTTTCGAGGGTCGGGCCCGTGAGGCCTGCATAACAACCCACCGCAACGCGAATGCCTAAATTTTTGGCAATTGCAGTGGCTTTGTCGATCATTTCTTGGTCGTAAGGGTCTGACATGTCGGGGAAGCGTGGGCCGAGCTCGTCGATGTTTTTGCCGATCAAGGGGTTGCCCGGAAATAAATTGATGTGGTCGTTCATGATCATGATTTCACCCACCTCAAAATCCGGATTGACGCCCCCAGAAGCGTTGCTGACAAAAAGACGCTCTATGCCGAGTAGTTTCATGACGCGAACGGGGAAGGTAACTTGCTGCAGCGTGTAGCCCTCGTAGTAATGAAAGCGACCTTGCATCGCGACCACATTTTTGCCGCCAATGCGACCAAAGATGAGTTTTCCAGAATGGCTTTCTACGGTAGAAACCGGAAAGTTCGGGATGTCTTCGTAGTTGATTTCGTCGATGATTTCGATTTCCTTGACCAAACCACCCAAGCCTGTTCCTAAAATGATACCAATGCTGGGTACAACATTTGTTTTACTTTGAATGTAGGCGGTACTTTCTTTAATTTGAGACAACATAAGCGCTAATAAATTGATTAAATGCAGCTTGTTCCAACCATTGGAGCTCGAAAGTCAACAGATACCAAGGGTACTTTTGTCGGTCTTCGGCGCTCAGTAAAGATTGAATTTTGACCCAATCTTTGGCGGTTGTCACAATTGCAGAATTTGCTGTGGCAAAGGTATCAAAAAAATGGTGAATTTCATCCACGTTTGCCTGTGTGTACGCGTGGTGATCCGGATAACTAATGTGTTGAATGCGCACATCTTGAGCGAAGGCTTCGTCGAGGTAACCCGGTTTGGCAATTGCACTCACCAGTAAAACATCTTGAATGTCCGCTACTTCATTGGTGAGGCTAATCAGTGGCTTGTAGACATATCTCGAAAAAAACACCGGGATTTTCCACTTTTGATACTGTTTGGCAAATGCAATGTGGTCGAAGGTGTCAAACGGCGGACATTTGGTAATGATCAGTGCGTCTGCGCGCTTTAGGCCGCCTTTGTGCTCTCGCAAATTTCCTGCGGGTAAGAGTGCGTCTTGATGCAAAGGCTGTGCATGGGTTGAAAGTACTAGGTTCAAGCCTGCCTTGACCCAGCGGTGTTGGAAAGCATCGTCTAATAAAATGAGCGATGCAGGTGCTGTACTTCTAAGTCGTTGGATGCCGTAATGTCTGTTTTCACAAACTGCAAATTGTGCTTTCAGGTGGTATTGAGCATACAACATGCATGATTCATCTCCCACTTCTCGAGGTGTTTTTGCGGCATCTAACAAAATGAATCCGGAGGTTTTCCTGCCATAGCCACGGCTCAAAACCTGGACTTGGAACTTTTCGGAAAGTTGTTCGATCAGATAGCCCACATGTGGCGATTTGCCGGTGCCGCCAACAGCAATATTACCGACGCATATCGATTTGCCTGATATGGGTTTCGTGCGCAGAATTTGCAGCTCAAAGCAGCGGTTTCGCAACCAGATCACAGCGCCGTAAATCAGCGCAAAAGGATATAGCGCCAGCCTGCGCATATTACTGTACGTGGTAGTCAGAGAATTCTTGCTCGTCGGCGTAGTAGTAAATGCGCAATAATGCCGTATCGTTCAAGAAGTCAATTTTACCCACCTCCACACGGTTGATTGTCAGGCCTGTACGTTTTTCGAGGTCTGCCTTGAGTAAGTCGTGATTTTCTGGCTTGATGAGGTCGATGCGCTCGTAGTTGATGGTTTTGCGTGTTTCGTGCTTCATTAACCAAAGGTTTTCGAGCACGTAAGTCATTATAACAATGGTGATATTGATGACGGCTACCTCGGAAATACTGAGTTCGTTAGAGGCCAAAGCGTTTACAACACTCACACCAATGACCATAAATAAATACGTCATTTCTTTGATTTCAATGGCGTCGGTGCGGTAGCGGATGATGCCGAAAATGGCAAAAAGACCCAAGCCCATTCCGGTGTCGATGTCCATTTGCATGAGGCCAAAACACAAGAAGAACGTGATGGTTCCGATCAAGTAATACGTGAATAGGTAATCTTTGCGACGCGTTTTGGTGTAGTATAAACCACGGATGAGGATGGTCAAAAAGATTAGGTTGATACCTAAACGCATGAGTAATCCGTAAAAATCTTCACTGAACCAAGTGATGGTATTTGGAGAAATTGCTTTTTTGAGGGGGAGTAGGAAAAATAGGTCAGCTAGCATGGTTGATTTTATTTAAAAAGAGGAGCTTCTTTTTGAAGCGATTGAATTTGAGTACTTCTTCACCGTAAATTTCTACACTGCCAATGCAATATTTCGAGAGGCGGTAGGGTCTGATGCGTTCCTTTTTCATGAGAATATAAAAAGGAGAATTGCGGTCTAGGGTTTCTTGTTTGAGTTCGGCAATGACCAATTGTTTGAATTCGCGTTTGACGTCGCCCATATGAAAATTGATATCGAAATCTAGGGTGAGGCGTTCTTTACTAGTGTTAGAGACGAGGGTGATGCGCTGAAAAGCATTCCACATAGTGGGTTGCAATTGGGTATCTTCGTTGAGCTGTCTGCGCAAGAAGTCACGCTCTTTCTCGTCCTGAAGCTCATTGAAATCGTTGGTGAGTATGCGGCGTTTGTCGGTGCGGCCTTTGATTTTGTGCTTGATTTCTAAAAAATGAATGTTGGATTCGACGTATTTGCGAATCCGGACTTTGTAGCGGTCGGCCTTTCCGTTGTGATGATCTCGGAAAAATGAAAAAGAAGCATCGTCAAAATAGAGGCTTTCGTAATGTGGTAACATAGTGCCTTCAACCTTTAAAGCGCGGTAATCGGCGGCTAAAATGGGTAAAAATCGGAGTAGGTCGTCTTGGCGAAAAGCAAACTTGGTGTCTACGCGGTTCATCAGGTTGACATCTGCCATTTCCCGGAGGTCAATGGGGTCAAACTGCTCGATTTCTGTCTTGATATTGCTCATCTATGTTTTCCAAAAATAACAAATTCTTAGCTGATTGCTTACATTTGCTTCATGAAGTTCAAAATTCTCTTACTCGGCTCGGGTGAACTCGGAAAGGAGTTCGTCATTGCAGCCAAGCGCTATGGTCAGACCGTTATTGCGGTCGATAGCTATGCTGGCGCGCCAGCGATGCAAGTGGCCGATCAGTACGAAGTCATCGATATGTTAGACGGAGCCGCGCTCGATAAGGTTGTAGCCAAGCACCAACCCGACATCATTGTGCCGGAAATTGAAGCGATCCGCACCGAACAATTTTATCAATACGAGGCCCAAGGTATCCGCGTGGTACCGAGTGCAAAGGCGGCAAATTTCACGATGAACCGCAAAGCCATCCGCGACCTCGCCGCAAAAGAAGTTGGGGTGCGCACGGCGCCGTATCGCTACGCAACTAGTTTGTCTGAACTCCAAGAAGGCGTGGCTTTTTGCGGCTACCCTTGTGTGGTGAAGCCTTTGATGTCCAGCTCTGGCAAAGGGCAATCTGTGATCCGTACCGAGGCCGACATCGAAAACGCCTGGAACTACGCCATGGAAGGTTCCCGAGGCGACCTCAAAGAAGTCATTGTAGAGGGCTTCATTAATTTTGACTACGAAATCACGCTGCTCACCTTGACCCAACAAAATGGCCCCACTTTGTTTTGCGCGCCAATTGGCCACCGACAAGAGCGCGGCGATTACCAAGAAAGTTGGCAGCCAATGCCCATGAATGCGGCGCACCTTGCCGAGGCACAAGATATGGCCGCAAGGGTCACTGCGGAACTCGGTGGAGCGGGCATTTGGGGCGTGGAATTTTTCATTACCCCAGAAGGTGCTTATTTTTCAGAATTATCTCCGCGTCCGCACGACACCGGAATGGTGACGCTTGCTGGCACACAAAACCTCAATGAATTTGAGCTGCATGCCCGTGCTGTTTTGGGCTTGCCCATCGCTGAAATCCGTCAGATTCAGAACGGTGCAAGCGCTGTTGTTCTAGCCACTCAAAATAGCGAAAGTGCGCCTCAATATCTCGGCCTTGATAAAGTACTCTCAGACACGAATGCCGAAGTGCGCATTTTTGGCAAGCCCACAACTAGGCCCTATCGCCGCATGGCAGTTGCTTTGGCTTTTGGCCCCGAAAATGTAGATGATTTGGTCCAAACCGCAAAAAAGCATGCGGCCAATATTCAAATTGCTTATGCAAATGAGAAAATGAATTAATTTCAGTGATAAAACAATTGTAGACATGAAATCTTTTTTACTACTCCTTTTTTCCTTTTTGTTCACGTTAGGCGCGAGTGCCATCGAACTGCGTTATCATTTATCGATGCCGCAACCCAACTCTCATTATTTTGCCGTCAAGATCGATGTGAACAAAAACGACCAAGCCACTCAAGAGTTCAAGCTTCCGGTCTGGACGCCAGGTTCTTATTTGGTGCGCGAGTTTTCCAAAAACCTCAATCAGGTCAAGGCCATTGATGCAAATGGCAAGGCGCTAAGCGTCAAGAAGAAATCAAAAAATGCCTGGGAGGTAGAGTGTTTAGATGCGGTATCTTACACCGTTTTTTACGAAGTGTATGCTTTTGAGCTTTCTGTGCGCACGCCTTTTCTCGACAATACGCATGGTTTTGTACCTGGCGCAGCGGTTTTTATGTACACCGAAAACAGCCGCAACCAACAAGGGGTGGTGAAGGTATATCCGCATCAATCGTTTAAAAAAGTGAGTACGGCCTTGCCAAGTACCGATTTCAAATCAGAACCGGGCTGTCAAACTTTTGTATTCAAAGATTACGATCAGTTAGTCGATTGCCCAATTGAGATCGGCAACCAACAAGAATTTAGCTTCACCGCTGCCGGTGTCAGACATCGGGTCGCAATGTATGGCGAGGCCAATTACGACGTCAGCCTCTTGCAACGCGACATGGCCAAAGTAGTAGAGGCCGCAACAGCTGTCTTCGGAAGCAACCCCAACCAAGATTACCTTTTTATTATACACAACGTTTCGGACGGTCAAGGCGGCCTTGAGCACATGAATTCTTGCGTCTTGAGCGTGAGCCGTTGGTCTTACACGGGGTCGAATTACATTGGTTTCATCAACTTAGTAGCGCATGAATATTTCCATCTTTGGAATGTCAAGCGCATCCGACCTATTGAATTAGGTCCTTTCAATTACGACCAAGAGTGCTACACTTCTTTGCTTTGGGTTATGGAAGGCATTACGTCTTATTACGACGAGCTTTTGTTGCGCAGGGCTGGTTTTTACACGCCTGCTGAGTTCTTAGCAAAAATGCAGTCCCAGATCAATTACGTCGAAGGATCGCCGGGTTCACGTGTTCAGCCAGTTGCGCACGCCAGTTTTGATGCCTGGATCAAAGCCTACAGACCCAACGAGAATTCTGGCAATACCACCATGACCTATTATTCGAGAGGAGCTGTTTTAGGCGCCGTACTCGACGCGTTCATTATTCAAAAATCGAAGGGCAAGCAAAGTTTGGATGGTTTCATGCAATTGCTCTACAAGAAGTATGCGCTCGAACAAAAGCGCGGTTTTACCGAGCAAGAGTTTGAATTGGAGTTGTCTAATTTTTGTGGAGAAGACATGCGCTCGTTTTTTACCAATTACGTCAACGGGACGCAAATCATTCCGTATCAAAAGTATTTTGAACCAATGGGCATCAAAGTCATGGATCAAACCAGCACGCTCACCAATTTTGGTGCGGCCCTCGAATCTGGAGAAGTACTCAAGGTGCGCACCGTGCGCAGTGGCTCTGCGGCAGAAGATGCCGGAATCAATGTTGGCGATGAAATCCTTGCCTGCGACGGCTACAGAATCGACAAAACCGCGCTGGAGAACAAATACAATAACCTCCAGCCAGGTGCCACACTCGAATTGTTATTGGCTAGAGATGGCAAGATCTTCACGACAAAATGCGCCATGAAAACCTTCGCTAAACCTCAATTTTCACTTCAAATCAAGGATGCCAATGCGCCACTTCTTCTTTATTGGCTTCGTTAGCCTTTTCGCTGCTGAGTTACTTGCTCAACCAATCAAAAATATTCAAATTCCGCCCGTTGCGGCCAAATATGCTTTCAACGAATGCGAGCCTTCTATTGCCATTAACCCGCGCAATCCACAAGAAATAACTGCCGGCACCGTACTCCAGGGCTACCACTTTTCTGCAGATGGCGGTCAAACCTGGAAATCAAGCGCGCTCAAAAGCCCTTTTGGCGTCTACGGCGACCCCGTTTTGCAATACGACAACAGCGGTCGTTTGTACTACTTTCACTTGAGCGATTACAGCAAAGGAAGTCACTTAGATCGCATCGTGTGTCAGGTGTCAGACCAGCCAGGAAAGTTCTCAAAAGGATCTTTTCCGAAGCCCAATGGCACGAAAGTACAAGACAAACACTGGGTGGTCATCGATCCCAAAACAAATGTGGTTTACATGACCTGGACGCAATTCGACGCCTATGACTCTCCCGACCCCAAGGACACCTCCATCATTGTCTTTTCAAAGTCTATGGACAGAGGTGAGAGTTGGTCCGAGCCCGTTAGGATCTCCAAGTTTGGTGGCGATTGCCTCGATGGAGACAACACCGTAGAAGGCGCTGTACCTGCGCTCGGGCCAAATGGCGAACTGTATGTCTGCTGGACCGGCCCGCGCGGCATCATGTTTCAGAAATCTACCGACGGCGGCCTCACCTGGTTGCCAGAAGAACGCAAACTCGCTGACCACATCGGCGGTTGGGACATCCAAATCCCGGGTATTTACCGCGCCAACGGTCTGCCTTTTTTAATGTCGGATTTGAGCGGCGGGCCCAATAACGGAACGCTCTACCTCAATTGGTGCGACCAACGCAACGGCAGCGACAATACCGACGTCTGGTTGCTCAAATCGACCGACTGCGGCAGCACTTGGTCGGCGCCGATCCAAGTCAATCAAGATAAGGGCGCCAAGCACCAATTTCTGACCTCAATGGCTATAGACCCCGTGCGCGGCGATCTCCATTTTGTCTATTACGACCGCAGGCGCTATGAAGACAACCGTACCGACGTCATTTGGACCACCAGCACCGACGGCGCTCAAACTTTTAAAGAACAGCGCATTTCCGCACAGCCCTTCACGCCGAGCCCACTGGTTTTCTTTGGAGATTATTTAGGTATTGCCGCTTATGACGGGCGTGTGAGGCCCATCTGGCCGCGCATGGACAGCGGTAAAATTTCACTTTGGGTAGCGCTCATCGACCTCGAATAAATGCTCCTGGATAGTCTTCCTTCGGATTGGCAGCAACTATTGCAAGCTGAACTTCAAAAGCCCTATTTAACTGAATTGTTGAGTAAGGTCGAAAAGGTCTATGCGTCAAATCCGGGTCAAATATATCCTCCAAAATCTCAACTTTTTGCTGCTTTTCAATTTTGTGCAGAAGCGCATTTAAAAGTAGTCATCCTTGGTCAAGACCCGTATCCGTCCAAAGGTCACGCCAATGGTTTGTGTTTTTCAGTGGCCTCTGACGTCAAACCGCTACCGAAAAGCTTGCACAGTATTTTCAAAGAAAGAAAAGCCGACCTTCAACTACCTGATTTACCCAATGGCAATCTTGAACATTGGGCAAAACAAGGCGTTTTGTTGCTCAATTCCGTATTGACAGTCGATGAAGGGAAGCCAGATAGCCATAAAAATTGGGGCTGGGAACAATTCACAGACGCAGTGATTCAAAAAATTGCCACTGAAAAACACCAGGTGGTTTTTATATTATGGGGCGCCAAAGCCCAGGCCAAAGCTGAGTATATTGACGCCAGTAAGCACTTGATTTTGAAAGCGGTGCATCCTTCTCCTTTGGCTGCCTACCGCGGTTTTTTTGGCTGCAAACATTTCAGTAAAACAAATGCGTTTTTACGCATGGTGGGCGCGCGCGAAATTCAATGGTAATTGCGTACCTTTGCACAGATGATTCAAAACGATTTATTTCTACGCGCGCACCGTGGCGAGGCCATCGAGCGCTATCCAGTATGGCTCATGCGTCAGGCAGGCCGAATCCTCCCGGAATACCGCGCCGTCAGAGCCAAATTATCGGGCTTTAAAGAACTCGTCGAAACACCCGAATTCGCCACCGAAGTCACTATCCAACCTGTAGATTTACTCGGCGTAGATGCCGCAATTATCTTTTCGGATATTTTAGTGATTCCAGAGGCGATGGGTTTGCCGTATCAAATGATCGAGCAAAAGGGGCCTTGGTTTGAAAACACCATCCGCACACAAGCACAGCTCGATCAGCTCGACGCCGTTGTAGATGTTCAAGACCGTTTGTGGTATGTTTTTGAAGCCTTAAAGCAAACCAAAGCCGGTTTAGGTGGCCGTGTGCCGCTCATCGGTTTTGCCGGCGCTCCCTGGACTATTCTCTGCTACATGGTAGAAGGTCATGGTTCCAAAACTTTCAGTGAATCCAGAAAATTACTCTATACCCAACCGTTGCTCGCACATCAACTTTTGCAACGCATCACCGACGTCACCATCGCCTACCTCAAAGGGCAAATTGCCGCCGGAGCCGATGCACTGCAACTTTTTGATTCCTGGGCTGGTATTCTCGGCGAAGACCAATACCGCGAATTCGGTTTGCGTTACATCCAACAAATTTGTGCGGCCCTACAAGAGGTTCCGCTTACTGTCTTCTCCAAAGGCGCAATTGCCTCTTTGCCTGAAATCGCACAATTGCCCTGCACCACCATCGGCCTCGACTGGAATATGTCTGTACCTGTGGCACGAAGTTTGGTTCAAGAGCAAAAGACTTTACAAGGCAATTTAGATCCTTGTGTACTCTATGGTAGCGCACAATTGATCGAGCAAGAAACCAAAAAAATGCTCAATTCCTTTAAAAGTCAAAGACATATTGTAAATTTGGGTCACGGAGTCTATCCCGATATTGATCCAGAAAAGGTCAAAGTATTTATAAATACCGTTAAAAACTATGAAATTACAAACCACGCCAATTCGTAGCATTTTAGTTGCTTGTTCAATTCTAGCCCTCTCACAAGGTGCTTTTGCTCAAAAAGGCAAAAAAACCAACGAGAAAGAAATCGTCAACATTACTTTTGAAGGCGCTTCCGAAGACCTCACCGAACTCAACGGCATTGAAGCAGCCGGAAAGGGTATTAGCTCACCAACCGAACTCAAAGCCGATTTATTTTCAAAATCTGCCACCGGAGACATCGGTGTGCCAGTCAACGTCTATGGTTCTGAAGAGCCAACTACCGAAAACGGCGGAAACGTTTATGCAGGAATCGTTGCCTACAAACCGGGTAAACTCGCAGGTGAGCGCTCTTACATCACCATTCAGTTGATGCAAGGCAAAGAACCTGTCACCCTCAAAAAAGGTCTCACATATTGCATTGAATATGCGGTTTCACTTGGTGAGTCGTCTAAATTTGCTTGCAACAACCTTGGAGCTTATCTTTCTAAAGATGCGCCAGGCAACGGCGAAGCTGGTGCCATTTATATGGCCGGTGACCACGTCATGAAAGCACAACTCAACAAAGTATACAACGGTTTCTTCGGTTGGGAGAAAGTTTGCAATACCTATACAGCTAAAGGCGATGAAAAATACATCACCATCGGAAACTTCGACCTCAACGACAAAACACAATTTCAAGCGGTCAAGAAACCAAAAGATGCAGAAGCTGATCCGCTTACACACGCCTACTACTACATCGACAACATCATCGTTCGTTTGGTAGACAGCCCAACAGAGTGTGCTTGCTTCAATGCCAAGCCACCAAAAATCGAAGATGGCTTCTCTACATTGGTTTTTGACAAAACGCCAGAAATCAACGACAAAATGAATACCGAAAAGAAGATTGCTGCGCAAACCATTTATTTCCGTGCGGGTAAAACTTCTTTAACAGAAAATGCACGTGTGAACCTCGATTTCATCATTTCTCAAATGAATGCCAACCCGGCCATGAAATTAGAAGTAGAAGGTCACAATGACGGTCTTGAAATCAAAGCAGGCGCCGAAAACGAAGACTACCTCGACATGGACCGCAAGCGCGTGGCAGCAGCTGTGAAGTACTTAACCAACAACGGTATTGCTGAAGAGCGCATCGTGAAGTCTTACAAATCAGATACTACGCCAAGTGCTGAAATCAGCGAAGACGACGACCAAGAGGTCAAAGACGCTAAAAACCGCAGGGTTGAATTCAGAGTCAAGCTCTAAAAAACATAGAGCTACTTAGCTCAATTTGCTAATACAAAAAAACCGCAGGAGATCCTGCGGTTTTTTTTGTGTTCTTGATGTTGAGACAAATCAGCTTAAATTTTTCAAGAAAGGATAGAGTCTTTGGGTAGGGAGGCCCATGACGTTGGTATACGAACCCCGAATTTCTACGACGCCGATATGTCCAATCCAGTCCTGAATGCCGTAAGAACCCGCTTTGTCCATCGCTTGGTGCTGTTCCACGTAATGTAGGATATCTGCCAACTTGAGTTCTTGGAAGCGCACTGTAGTGCAATCTACGAGTTGGTGTTCACCTTGCTCGTCTTTAATGACCACCCCAGTATACACCTCATGGCTTTGCCCAGATAATTTTTGGATCATTTCAATGGCGGCGGCTTTGCTTGTTGGCTTGCCTAAAACTTCACCGTTTAGGTACACGATGGTATCTGCACAGATGAGTCTTTCTCCTTGGGCGAGTTGTGGCCAAATGGCAGCAATTTTCTTTCGACAAATAGACAATACCAATTCTTCCGGGCCTAACGAAGGGTCAAAAGATTCGTCTGTATCGGCTGTGAGCACTCGAAAATCAAATCCGAGTTCGTTGAGCAATGCTTTTCTTCTTGGTGAAGCGGATCCGAGTACGAGTTGCATCTTAAAAATATAGACAAGTCAGACCTAAAATCAGGGCAATGGTGGGCAGCCAGCGCATATACTTGGCTAGTATGTTGGGTGCAAGAAAATAAGCTGCAAAACCAACAAGAAAGAATCCTTCGAGCAGACTCAAGACCAAAGTTGTATAGAAACTCGGTAGTGAAAAATCGGAGATCAGTTTGAGTATGAGAAAAAATACCGCAGGGAGCTGGAGAATGATAAGCGCCAAGAGTGTTGCTTTTTGTGTGCCAATTTGACGCGGAATGGTATGTGCATCAATGAGGCTATCGCCAGGAATATCGCGGATGTCTTTGATGATTTCTCTGCTCAGGTTGATAAAAAATGCGCAGATGGCCACAAAATAAATGAAGCGGTAATCCAAAAACGTAGACCAAGTTTCTTCTTGATAAGAGGAGAAGCGGCTATGTCGCTCATTGAGCACCTGAAAAAACCAGCTCGACAAAAACAAGACCAACCCGGGCAAGGCTGCAAGTATAACGATACCCAAGACCAATTTGCGTTTCCAATAGGCGCTGTAAAACCAAAGTAAATTGATGCTCAATAAATGCACAAAGACAAAAAGAAGGGTGTCGTAGTGCCAAGATAGGATAACAGCCATCAAGAAGCCAAGGATGTTTAAGATCCAGTTGGCTAAGATTGCCCAGCGCTTGGCCATGTATTTGGTGAGTACGAGCGCATCGGGTTTGTTGATGCGGTCGGCCTTGAGGTCAAAGTAGTCATTGATGATGTGTCCGGCTGCCGCAATGATGAGGGTAGAACACATCAAAAGCCCATAATGGAACGGATGAAAGTCAATGACCACATAAGGGTTTTGCTTGTGTAGAAAATAGGCTACGCCAAGCATGGCAACTAAAATGGCCAGGAGGTTTTTGACGCGAATGAGTCTTAAGAATGGGATCATGGTACTATTTTATAACAGGTTCTGCGGTTTTTCTGATGCGCGGCCTCGATTTGAGCAGCTTCGCTTAAATTGGCAATGGCAGCATTACTGACGATAGGTTGGGTAGCTCCGTAGCCTTTGAACGTGAGTCGGCTAGCGGCTATGCCTTCTTGGATTAAAAATTCATAAACAGTTTTGGCGCGCGCCTCTGATAAAAGGAGGTTTTTTGTGGCATCGCCTCGGCTATCTGTGTGGCCTTGGATTTCTATTTTGAGTTGTGGGTTTTTGAGCAAGTAGTTGCTGAGGTTGAGCAGTTCCACTTTTGATTCTGGCCTGAGGGTGGCTTTGCCGAGGTCAAAAAAGACGTTGTTAAGGACGTTTTCTGCCGTTGAGCTCAGCGGATTGAGCGGCATGTCGAGCAGGTAACTTTTTGCGCCGGAAAGGTTTGTTAAGTCAAAATTGAGTGAAAAAGGATGGTAACCCGGATGGTTGACTAGCACCGCATAACTCTGATTGACGGGCAAAGGCAGTGTGATTTTTCCGTCAAAAGCATCGGCCAAACCATCGAATACTTTTTGCCCTGAAGAAAGGTCTGTGAGCTCAATATGCGCCGCGAGTTTCTTGTTATTCGTGGCGTCAAAAGCAGTGCCTTCAAAGTAAAATGTTTGCACTGCTTGAAGTTCTGAGGGGAGTTCAAAAGTGTAAATGTCAAGTGCGCCATAACCGCCTTGTCGGTCGGAGGCAAAAAAAGCGATGTCTCCTTGAGCAGAAACGAGCAAGGAATTTTCATCGAAGCGCGTATTGATCGGATAACCAAGATTAACGGGTTTGCCCCAGTTGCCTTTGGCATCTTTTCTACTCATAAATAAATCAGAGCCGCCAAGGCCGATGTGGCCGCGCGAGGCAAAGTATAAGGTTGTGCCATCCGGATGAATCTGAACAGATTCTTCGTTAGACGGTGTATTGATGACATTAGACAGTCTTTGTGCTTCAGACCAAGCCCCGTTATCAAGCAGGTAAGCTACATAAATATCGCTATTGGCTCTCCCTTCTCTGGTTCTGACTGCGCGAATAAAATAAAGTGTCTGCCCATCAGCACTCAAGGATGGTTGGGTCTCCCAATTGGCCGTATTGACACCTCCGGGTAAATTGACCGGGGTTGACCAGCGACCCTTGACTTTTTGGGTGATAAAAAGGTCACAAGATCCTTTGCCTGTGCGGTTGTCGCCGTAATTCGTTCCGGACGGGTCGGTGCAAGCCACAAAAATGATGGTCTTGCCATCGCCGGATATTGTCGGGGCACCTTCATTCCAAGAGGTGTTGATATTACGTGGCATAGGGGAAGATAGCTCCCATTTGGATGAATAAGCATTCCAAGTAGAAATATAGAAATCTTCTTGTTCATCGTTGGCGCCCATTTCGTTGACGTGTGGCAATCTTCGGGTAAAGAGTAGGTTGCGGCCGTCAACTGTCAAAGTAGGGTAATATTCGGGGTAGGGCGTATTGATGCCCTCGCCTACGTTGCGCGGTTCAAAAGCTCGAGGATTGTTGATAGCTGCGATAGAAAATTCAGCACTGGCTTTGATTTGATAAGCTTGTGCTTGGAATTTTTCGTTGGCATTCGGATTTCTTAAATAGATATCGATGGTTTGCAGCGCTTCTTTGTAGTTGCCAATGGTGAGTTGACAAATAGCTAGAAAAAAATGGGTATTGCCACTGATGCTGTGGGTGGGGTCTATTTCTAAAGCTTTTTGATAAGAGACTGCTGCATCTGCGTACTTGCGCTGGTACTCTAAAAATTCAGCTTTCAGTAAGTAGGCTTCCCAAAAGTTGGGGTCTTTGGTGAGCGCGGCATTCAAGAGCACAATGCCTTGCTCATAGTTGGGCGCACCCGTATGTGGATTGCGTTGTTCTGTAGGTGCTTTTTGAGCAGCTTCGAAGAGCTTGATGGCTTTTTTACTCGTAGTCGAGTAGGGGAATTGTGCAAAAACCGTCTGAAGCGCAAAGAAGAAAATGAAGAGCAATAACTGTTTAAACCTCATGGAATCTGCATGTATTTATGCGTCTGTAACGAGATTTTCCAGTTTTTGTTGCGTTTGATGTAGTCGATAATGAGGGGTAGAAAGCGCTCTTGCTTTTCCCATTCGGTTTGGAGGTAGAGCTCACAAGAAGCTGAAACCTTGGCGGCATGTTGTTCTGCCCATTCGAAATCTGAAGGGTGCGCAATAACCACTTTGAGTTCTTGGGCCAACGTGTAGGCTTCGGCAATGGGTGCCTTGAATTTTTTGGGCGAGAAGCAATACCAATCTATTTGCCCTTTTAAAGGGTGTACGCCGGCGGTTTCGATGGCAATTTCATAGCCCTTGGCATGTAGGGCGCTAGTGAGTTCGGTGAGGTTGTGCATG
>JAIPCC010000052.1 GCA_021738405.1 Crocinitomicaceae bacterium
ACGCCTGCCAAGCCTTCTACAACGGACATCCAGGTACCGGCCATAGACGTAATATGCAAGCCTTCGTCTGCCTCGTGGTTGTAGTCATCGAGGTCTAGGCGACTGGTGCGTAAATACAACTCGAGGGCTTTGTCTAGGCGCTTGATTTTGGCGGCGAGAATAACGTGTACACAAGGTGAAAGCGATGATTCATGAACCGTTTTAGGCTCGTAAAAATCAAAGTTCTCGCGAATGATGTCTTCGTTGAAATGGTCTTCAAATAAATATAGTCCTTGGAGTACATCTGCTTGTTTGATAAAAATGGAGCGCAAAATGCGGTCCCAAGACCAATGCTGATTGATCGGACGCTCCGCAACGGGAATGTCTGAGGCGCTCAACTGCTCTTTGTCCATGAAACCATCTTGCTGCAAGAAGATAGAAGTACCTTCGAGTGTTGGAAAGTAGACGTTAGCTGCGATGTGTTGGAACTTTTCAATTTCTTTGGCAGTCAGCTTTTGAGGAAGATCGGATTTGACTTTAGCATTGACTTCCAGGCAATAAGAAATACACCAACGCGCAATGTAATTGGTGTACCAGTTGTTGTTGACGTTGTTTTCGTATTCGTTTGGACCCGTTACGCCGAGCATGACATAAGCTTGCTTGGCCTCAGACCAATTGAAGCGCTGCGCCCAGAAGCGCGCGATACCAACCAAAACTGGCAAGCCATAGGTGTCTAAGTAAGCGTGGTCGCCGGTGTGGCGGATATAATTATAAATACCAAAAGCAATGGCGCCGTTGCGGTGGATTTCTTCAAAGGTGATTTCCCACTCGTTGTGGCATTCTTCGCCGTTCATGGTCACCATTGGGTACAACGCAGCACCGTCCTTGAAACCGAGCTTTTCGGCGTTTTCTATCGCGCGGTCTAGATGATGATAGCGGTACACCAATAGCTGGCGCGCAACTTTTGGATCGGCTGTCTTCAGGTAAAAAGGCAAGCAATAGGCTTCGGTATCCCAGTAAGTGGCTCCGCCGTATTTTTCGCCGGTAAAACCTTTTGGCCCAATATTGAGCTTGGCATTTTTACCCGTATAGGTTTGATATAAATGAAAGATATTGAATCGGATGCCTTGCTGAGAGGCAACATCGCCTTCAATGGAGATATCCGCGCTCTTCCAGATTTCGGCCCATGCGGCTTCGTGTTCGGCGCGCAAGGTGTCAAAACCTGTGGTGTAGGCATCGCGCACGCGCTTGATGGCTTTAGCAGCCAATTCAAATTCAGAATGGTTGATTGTGGAAGTGACGGCTACATATTTTTTGAGCGTAAAGCGCACGCCTTGCTCTAAATAGTGCTCAAAGTTGTTTTCAACGTAAAACGCGCGTTGGGCAACGTTCGGATGAATGGTCAGGAGTTCTTGTTCGCGCCAAAAACTAAAACGCATGGCCGTAGCGACGCAAAAATCTGTTTTTTTGGTGCGCGTGCACAAAATGCCTTTCTGAAAATCCACTTTTCTGGAGTCTTCTTGCCAAAAGAATTCGTCGTAGTTGGCGTCGTGGTTGCTGATGTTGCCATCTAGATACGGCGTGAACTTGACATTGCCACTGAAATTGAGGGGTGTGACGCTGTAGCTGATCGCTGCAATTTCTTCGCGCGCCATAGAACAGAAGCGGATGCTCTCGATTTCGAGTTCTTTTCCGCTGCCAAACACAACGCGTACCGTTCTTTTGAGCAATCCGTTTTGCATGTCCAGCTCTCGGTGAAAATACTTCACTTGCTGACTATTCAAATCGAGTTGTTTGCCGTCGATGCTGATGTCTATGCCAATCCAGTTGGTGGAATTCACAACTTTGGCAAAATATTCTGGATAGCCGTTTTTCCACCAACCAACTCTTGTTTTGTCGGGGTAATAAACGCCACCAATGTAGCTACCTTGCAAAGAAGGTCCGCTGTATTTTTCTTCAAAATTGGCGCGCTGGCCAAAAGAACCATTGCCGATACTGAAAATACTTTCGGCTTGTTGTTGCTTACTCTGGTCAAATTTGCTTTCGATGATCTTCCAAGGATCAATTTCAAATAAATTACGCATATTGCTCTACTCTAAATTCGGTCAAATCGTTCAAATAAATATCTGCTATGTCTGCAATGTGAGGGTTACCTACCCCAACAGCTGTAAAACCTCCTGCTTTTGCGGCGGCTATGCCAGAAGCGGCATCTTCAAAAACCATGCATACTGAAGGGTCTAGACCCAATGCACTGGCGCCGTTTAAGAAAACTTCTGGATGCGGCTTGGGGTCCTTGACGCCGTTTCCGTCGATGACCACCTCAAAATAATGTCGGATATGGAGTTTATCTAAAATAAAATTGGCATTCTTACTCGAGGAGCCTACGCCCAAGCGGATTCCTTTTGCTTTGGCCTGTTCGAGTAGGTTCAAGACGCCAGGAAGCAAGTTTTCTTGATTCAAATCTTGGATAGACTCGAGGTAAAAATCGTTTTTACTCTTCAATAAAGCCTCAAATTCTACTGCAGAAATGGTCTTTGCACCTAACTCTAGGATTTTTTTGAGGGAATCTGCACGGCTGACCCCTTTCAAGAGTTCATTCTCTTTTTCGCTAAAGGCAATGTCCAGCGAATGTGCACAGCGTTGCCAAGCCAAAAAGTGGTTGTGTTCGGTGCTGACCAAGACACCGTCGAGGTCGAATAAAAAAGCTTTCAAGTTATCCACGCGTGATTTGCTTATCGGTAAGAATCAAATTGAGTAAGCCCGCCAACACTAGCGACGAACCTGCTAAAAGCATTGGTGCAATTGGGCCGTCTCCAAATATCTTGGAAAGCGTATTGACACCACCTAAAGCTGCAATAATTTGAGGAATCACGATAAACATATTGAACAAGCCCATCATGAGGCCCATTTTGTTTTCATCTACGGTACTCGAAAGCATGGCATAAGGCATCGATAAAATACTACCCCAAGCAAAACCGATGAGTGCAAAACACAGCCAAAGGTAATCTGGGCTCGGAATGAAACCCATCAGGATAAACCCAACTCCACCAGCGACAAGTGAACCTAAATGCACCCATTTGCGGTTGACACTGTATTTAGCTGCATAAAAAGTTAGGGCCAGCGCAAAAAGCATGGAACTGAGGCCATAAATACCCATATTGGAGCCCACAGAATCGGCAGCAACTTGATACGCTTGATTCATTTGCTCAAAGTTGGCGCTGTTTGCTGTAGGTGCGGGCGCGTTGTAAACGGTTGCGGTGAGCGCTGGCGTGGCCATACTCCACATGGTAAAGAAGGCAAACCAACTGAAAAATTGAATGAGGCCTAACTTGAGCATTGTGGGCGACATACTGGTCACTGAACTCCAAAAATCTTTGATGAAATTGGTGTTTTTCTTTTCTTTTTCAAAAGCTTCTTCATCGGAAGGCGGATACTCAGTTGTAGTAAAGATGGTGTATAAAATACTACCCAGAAAGACAACCGCACCAATGGCAAAAGCCACTTTCACGTTCATCGGAATACCTTTGGCAGCAGCGTCTTCAGAGAAACCCAGTTTGGAAACCATCCAAGGTAAATTAGAAGCGACCCAAGTACCGATACCGATGATGAGTGTCTGCAAAATAAATCCGTAAGAACGCTGAGACTCTGGTAGTTTGTCGGCAACGAGCGCACGAAAAGGCTCCATACTGATGTTAATAGAAGCGTCGAGCATCCAGAGGAAGCCTGCTGCAATCCAAAGTGTTGGAGAATAAGGCACAAAGAAGAGCGCCAGTGAACTGAGGATGGCCCCAATTAAAAAATAGGGCTTGCGGCGGCCAAAACGCACCGACCACGTGCGGTCAGAAAGAAAACCGATGATCGGCTGCACAATTAAACCCGTAAGCGGGGCGGCAATCCACAAGCCGGGGATTTCTTCGGGTGTGGCGCCTAGCGTCTGAAAAATACGCGACATATAGCCGCCTTGGAGGGCAAAACCAAATTGGATACCCATGAAGCCAAAGCTCATGTTCCAAATTTGCCAAAACGAAAGAGTAGGTTTAGTTTGCATGGCTCTAAAAGTCAGTAGGATTTAGCGCACATAGACCGCGTAGCCCCAAGGAGCAAGCGTCAGCACTTGTTTGCCTTTTAAAATCTCTTTTTTATTGGTGAAAAGATTCGTGTAGGTGCCGGCCGCAGCAGCGCTCAAAGTAACTTTTTTGGCCTGCTCGCTCAGGTTGATGACCACCAAAACCTTTGAATCACCTTGCTCACGGGTATAGATCAACAAATCTTTTTGCTCTTTAGTACTTAAGAATTTAGGTGCAGTTTGCTTGGCACCTACAAAAAGTGCTGGATTCGTTTGGTGCAAATGGAGCAAACGGGTGTAAAAATCGACGAGGTCCATTTTATCCCAGTTGATGCTGTCTTTGTCGAAGAATTTCAAGCGACGGTCTAAAGATGTTTCTTGACCGTTATAAACCAAAGGCATGCCTTGAATGGTGGCAGCCATTACAGCCATGGCGAAGCGCGCATCGCCCATGCGTTCCATTTCGGTACCGTTCCAAGAGTTTTCGTCGTGGTTTGAGGTAAAGTTCATGTGGAAGGCACCTGTAGGAAGTTGCATGCGCTCGAAATACGCTTGCACGTCGGCAGCGTTTTTCTTTCCTTTGGCGACGTCATTTAAAATGTGGTGAAACTCCCAACCGTAGGTCATTTCAAAAGCGGAGTAAAGTTCTTTGCCCTCTGCTTCGGCCAACATAAAGACGGGCTTGATTTGATCCAAGGCAGCGCGCGCGGTGTTCCAGAAGTCCATAGGCACCCAACCTGCGACGTCGCAGCGGTAGCCATCGATATTGAAGTCGCGGACCCAGTATTCCATGCAAGCAATCATTTCTTTGCGCATTGCTGGGTTGTCGTAGTTCAAATCTGCGACATCCCACCAGTCTGTGCCAATTGTTGGCTGCACTTTACCCAGAGAATCTAAGGTATACCAATCTAATTTGCCTTCTTCTATCCAAAGCGCATCTGGTGAAGTATGGTTGGCCACCCAGTCGATGATGACTTTCATGCCAAGATTGTGTGCTGCGTCTACTAAATGAGCAAAATCTTCGTGGGTTCCGAACTCTGGATTGATGCCGCGGTAGTCGCGCACCGCGTAGTAGCTACCCAAACTTCCTTTTCTGTTGAGCTCTCCGATCGGGTGAATAGGCATGAGCCATAGAATGTCTACGCCCATAGATTTGAGGCGCGGCAAGTGCTTTTCAAACGCACCAAAAGTACCTTCTGGGGTAAATTGACGGATATTGACTTCATAAATGGTGGCATTTGGCACCCACTCAGGTGTTTTGAGTTGTGCAAAGGCAATAAGCGAGAAAAATCCAAAAAGGATAGATAGCGTGATTTTCTTCATGACTTAAACAGTTTCGGATTTAAGAATATATTTCAAATGGTAGGCCACCAAGCCCTCAACAGGCTTTTGAATAATGGAGGCTATCTGAATATGGAGCTCAGCTGCTGCTTGAAACAATTCTTTTTCAAAGATTTTGGAAAGCGAGCCCACAAAATGCACTTCGGTGTTTTGGTAGTCGTCGTAACAACAAACATGCACCTTCATGAATTGCTTGAAGCCATTGAAAACCATTTCTGAAAAGAAAGGATGCGCTTTGTGCTTGGCAATAAAAGGCATGAATGAAGCGATAAAGACGTTGGCGTTGGGCTCGCGGTATACGCGGTCCACGATGAGGTCTTTGTCGAGTTGATAAGTAGCAATGAAGTCTGCTTCAATTTCTTCAGGCAAGTGATGATATAAAAAAGAAGAGAGCAATTGCTTGCCAAAATAGCTACCACTGCCTTCGTCTCCGAGCACATAGCCCAAAGCGGGAACTTCTTCCGATAAGTGCACACCGTCAAAATGACAAGAATTGCTTCCTGTACCGATGATGCAAGAAATACCTGGCTTGCCGGTGTAGGTGGCGTAAGCGCAGGCCAATAGGTCGTGCTCAACTAAAATAGACGCATTTGGGAAGATGCGACGCAAGCCTTCTTCTACAATTTGATTGAGTTCTGGACTTGAACAACCAGCGCCATAAAAGTAAATACCTTTGATGCCAGCAGCCAAGTGCATGATATCTGTGTTTTTCTTCAGCTCAGCCTCGATGATGTCAGCTGAATGAAAATATGGATTGAAGCCCATTGTTGAAAAAAAACTTTGGTTATTTTTGTTGTCTACTAATACCCAGTCGCTTTTGGTAGAACCACTTTCAATAATGAAATACATAGTTTGTTATAGAGTGAATGATAGCTTTGTGTCAATTTTACACTATCCAAATATATAGATAATACTTCATACGTGCAGCACAATCCTAAAAAAATCAATTCAGAACTCAATCCAAACGTATCCGTAGACTGCGTTATTTTCGGCTTTGACCTCGAACAACTTACCGTGCTGCTCATCGACCGCGGCGAGATTTCATCTGCATTTGGCCCGCGCATGGCCCTACCCGGCAATCTCATCTACGACAACGAAAACCTAGACATGGCCGCCAATCGCGTTTTGGACGAACTCACAGGCCTCAACAATATTTATTTAGAGCAAGTTGGTGCCTTTGGCGACCCCGACCGCATCCACAAAGAGTCTGACCGCGAATGGCTCAAGAGTATCCGGGCCGAACCAGAAGCGCGCGTGATCACCGTTGCTTATTTCACGTTGGTCCCGATGTCCGACTACAAACCACAAGCCTCCTCTTTTGCAAAAAATGCAGATTGGGTGCCGGTCAGTGAGATCAAAGAACTCGCCTTTGACCACTTCGAGATTTTACAAGCGGCCAAAGAAAAACTCAAGCAAAAAATCAAAATTCAGCCTATTGGCTTCAATCTGTTGCCTGAAAAATTCACCTTGAGTCAGTTACACCGCCTCTACGAATCTATCCTAGACAAACCCCTAGATAAGCGCAATTTCAGACGCAAAATCCAAAAGCTCGACATCCTGACTAGCCTCAGAGAAAAACAACGCGGGGTGCCTCATAAGCCTTCCCTTCTTTACGAGTTCAACGAAGAAAAATACCAAGAACTCACCCAAACAGGGTTCGACAACTTCGGTTTCTAGGCAGCTTCTTTTTTTATCCGAACAAAAAATTGTAATTTTCTAAGGTAATTGTTACCCTAGTGTAACTTTTGCGACCAATAAATTGTTCTACTGCCGGACACAATTTTGAACCACTCTGACTACAATACCAGTGTAGACCTCCACAGCGACGCGCTGTATAGGTTTTGTTTGCATTTCTTGCGAGATGTCGAACCAGCACGAGACACCGTACAAGACTGTTTTGAAAAATTGTGGATCAACAGAAAAAGCGTCACAACAGACAAAGCAAAAGCTTGGTTGTTTACTTGCGCCAATCACCTGATGCTCAATCACGTGAAACGCAACAAAGTCAAACAACAGCATTTGGACTCGCTCGGATGGAGCAGCACCAATAGCTCAGACAAGCACTTTGAAACCCAACAACTCATCGAATTGTTGGTCAAAGATTTGCCGGCTCTGCAAAAAAGCATTCTGTTGCTCCGAGACCTCGAAGGCTATACTTACCAAGAAATCGGCTCTATGCTCACCCTGACCGAAGCCCAAGTGAAAGTATACCTTTTTAGAGCGAGGCTCAAAGTCAAAAAACGCGCTAACGGACAATTTATATTGGCTTCATGAAACCCACACTAGAAAACATCGATCAATGGCTCTTTGATGCCCTCGAAGGCAACCTAAGCCCCGCCCAAGAGCAAGCGCTCAAGGACTTCATTGCACAAAACCCCGAGTTAGAACTCGAGCAACAAGCTTGGCTCAAAACCAACTATGCTGCCTCTGAGGTCACATTTGAACCCAAAGCTGCTCTTTACCGCAAAAAGAAATTTGGCTACAAACCTTTTGCCGCTGCAGCCATCCTGCTCTTGCTCCTTGCTGTTGGCTTCTATCAAAACCAAGAGTCGCCATCAAAAGGTACGCTTTCAAAATCAACATCAAAAGCTACGCTTTCAAAAGGAATTTCTCAACATACTACAAGCTCTCCATCGACAACCTCTCCATCGACAAGCTCTCCATCGACAAGCTCTCCATCGACAACTACACTTTCATCAACTCCTTCTACTCCACTCGATTTTTCTACTCCACTCGTTTCTTCAAATCCACTCGTTTCTTCAAATCCAGCTACAACCGAAGTTTCTCTACTTTCAAACACTGTTTCTCTCCCTGCATCTACTTCCTCCACTCCACTCGTTTCTTTAAACCCAGTTACCAATCTAGCGACCCTGAAGCCTCTTGCAGCTGGACTCATCACAGGCTACCGCACCGATTTGCGTTTTGAAGCTTTAGCCGGTTTACAAAGCGAGCTTGAACTCAAGAACAATTTCCGTTTGCCGGCGCTGCAGCGCATGAGTCAGTTTGCACAAAAAGAACTGGGCCTGAGCAACAACCAAACCTACGACCTGCTGCTACCTGGCAAGAGCAACATCGACGCGAACATCAGCAGTGTGGGCACGTTATCACAAACGCGTTTTCAGAGCAGCAGCATTGCCCGCGGCGGCACGTCTTCTGAGCAGCGCCTCATGGGTCAGCAATTTAGTCTCGACGGCTATTCGCGCAATTTACGTGCAGGATTCGGCCTCCAGGGTAGCTACAAGCAATATGCCGGCGCAGCCATTACCGACTACGAAATCGGCCTAATTGCAGCACCCAAAATTTTACTCAATCGCTTTATTGTGCTTGAACCTGCTGCGCGCTTGCGCTTGGGGGCGCGCTACGCCAATGCGGACAAACTACAGACGCTCTCCTATATTGAATTTGAAAACGCAGACCTCAGAGCCATTCAAATAGACTCCAGCCAAGCCGTTGGCCGCCGTCTGTTTTACAAAGACCTCGACCTCAGCCTGGCCATCCAAACACCTATTTTATTTGTAAGCGCCCAACTGGAGAACACTTTCAAGCATTTCAACTACGCCATGGGCAACGAACAAACGCCGAGCAATAGCCGCGCATTCCAACAACTCACTGTTTCTCTCGGCACACAATACGCATCGCGCAATGAAAAAATGCGCATTGCACCCTATATGCAGTTCCGATCTAATCGCTTGGAGACACAATACCTTGTTGGACTGCAAATGAATGTCAACAAATGGCAGCTTGGGGCTAGCGTAGCCGACAACGAACAGTATCAAGCCGCTTTAGGTTATATCGGCAAGCACAGCGCGATCATCTTGCAGAGCTGCCAGCAACAACTCCTGACGCTCAACGCCCCAAGTTATTTTCATCAAGTCACGTTCCGTTTTTACTCACAGCCTAGCCGCAAGGCCCGTCGTTATATCTCATTGTAATTATGAAAAAGTTAAGTTTATCCCTATTGTTCTTGGTTGGTACCAGCAAATTATTGGCCCAAGACCCCACTTTTACGCAGTTCTATTCGAACCCGGTTTACCTCAACCCAGCACTTGCTGGCTCTAGCGGCTGCCCACGTGTGGCACTCAATTACCGCAACGAATGGCCACAACTCTCCGGCAATTATGTCACTTATGCGGCGGCCTACGACAGCTACTTCAAAAATATATCCGGAGGCGTTGGCCTGATTGCCCTACACGATGTGCAAGGCCAAGGAACGATACAAACATCCATGATTGGAGCGAGTTACTCCAACTACCTGAAAGTCAATCGCAAATTCAGGCTCATGTTTGGCGCACAAGCCGCTTATTATCAAAAATACCTGGACTGGAGCAAACTCACCTTTGGCGACATGATTGACCCGCGTCGTGGTTTTATCTACCAAACTGGTGACGTACCGCGTGGCAACGGCCGTCGTGGCTTCTTTGATGTTTCGGCAGGGATTGTGGGCTTTAGCAAGAATTTTTATTTTGGCGCGGCGTTTCATCACCTCAACAGACCCGATGAATCCATGATTTTAGGCCAATCTAAGCTCCCGATTAAAATCACTGGGCACCTTGGCGCAAACATCAAGCTAGGGCAGCGCGGACGCTATTCGAGCACCACTTTTTTATCGCCAAACATCATCTATCAAAACCAAAACGGTTTTCAGCAGCTCAATATCGGTGCCTACCTGAAATATGAAAGTTTTACCATTGGTGCTTGGTACCGCAACAAAGACGCGTTTATCATGACCGTTGGCATCAATACCGATAATTACAGAATTGGCTACAGTTATGACCTCACTGTTTCAAAGCTCGGCAATGGGGTAAGCGGCGGTTCTCACGAAGTTTCGTTGGGTATCAACCTCAAATGCAAAAAACCAGCCCGCGACTTCAGACGCATCAGCTGTCCTTCTTTCTAGACTTTTGAGCAGCTAAATTGCAATTTGTAATTTAGCGCCATGAAACAACTTTTCTTCCTCTGTTTACTTGGTGTTGCACTTGGCGTCCAAGCACAGCAAAATTGGTTGGGCAACACCTCCCCTACTTACGACGAACTCATTGCGTACCTTCAGCAGCTAGACCGCGCACACAAAGAGATCAAACTCTACAACATGGGGCCTTCCGACTACGGCCAGCCCATTTACTTGTGTGTAATCAACGGCCATCGAGACTCTAGCCAAACCTTTGAAAAAGCGCGCAAGTCTACCACTATACTCATCAACAATGCGATACATCCGGGTGAACCAGACGGCATCAACGCTTGCCTGATTTGGCTAGACCAATGGATCGGCGCGGGCAAACCCCTAAAAAGCAGAGACCACAAAGATTTACCGGTCATTGCCTTCATACCAGCCTATAACGTGGGAGGTATGTACAACCGCACGGGAACGAGTCGCGTCAATCAAAATGGTCCTGAAGCATACGGGTTTAGAGGCTCGGCTAAAAACCTAGACCTCAATCGCGATTTCACGAAAATGGATGCCGTCAATACGCGCGCGTTTGTTCAGATTTTTCAAGCCCTGGACCCAGATATCTTTATAGACAACCACGTCTCTAACGGCGCCGACTACCCTTACACGCTCACGTATATCAGCTCGATGAAAGAAAGGATGGCACCGAGCATGCAAACCCTCACCTATGACAACTGCATTCCGACCTTAAAAGAATACTGTCAGATCGGCAACTTTGAATTGTTTCCGTATGTCGAATTAAAAGGAGAAACACCTGAAGAAGGCATTGTGGCCTTCAACGACCTCCCACGCTATGCCATGGGTTATGCTAGCTTGTTCCATGCACTCTCTTTTACGGTAGAAACACACATGCTCAAACCCTTCCCGCAAAGAGTGCAAGCAACCCTGCAATTCATGAACGCCACTATTGCCTTCGCCATTTCGAATACTACACTCATTGAAAACGCTAGAAAGGAAGCCATCCAATGGAGCCAAGCGCAAACGTATTTTCGCTATAATTATCAATTGAACGAACAAGCAAAAGACAGCATCCGCTTCAAAGGTTACGCAGCGATTTACCCTAAACATCCGATTACGGGTTTAGCCCAGCTCGAATATGATCAACAAAAACCTTACGAGCAATTCATCCCCTATTTCAATGCATACCTTCCAAAAGACTCCATTGCCATTCCAAAATATTACGTTATAGGTGGACAAGAAACTGAGGTGATTCAAAACCTCCAATTAAATGGCGTTGCGTATCAAGTCATTGATTCCTTCTATTATGAAGATGTCAATTGTTTTGTAGTCAAGGATTACAAAGCCCCAACCCGCCCCTACGAAGGGCATTTCAAACTCTCCAATATTCAAATAGCGAATAGTACCCAAAAGTTACTCCTCAAACCTGGCGACATCATGGTGCCCACCCAACAAGACCGTGCACAATTCATTCATGCTGTTTTGCAACCCAAAGCCGAAGACAGCTACCTCTCCTGGAATTTCTTTGACGCCTATTTGCAGCAAAAAGAATACTTCTCGTCTTATGTTTTTAAGGACCAAATCGAACAAATTCTTGAAAATGATCCTCAATTGAAAAAGAGCTATGAGGAGAAAAAAGCACTCGACATTAAATTTGCATAAAGCGAATGGGACCAACTTTTTTACATCTATCAACGCAGTCCTTATTTTGAGCAAACCTTTATGCGCTTACCGATCTATTTGATCCATTAAACTCTGTTGCACGAGATGGTAGAATTTTATAATTCTATGTTGATTTTATACAAATTCAAACAAAACTTCGCGTCATAGATTTGGTGAAAACAACCAAATGAACAGACGTGTTTACACAAAGTTAGTCCCGGCTACTTTATTCAAAAGATTAATTCATTGGCATTTCAGGTACTATTTGCTACTATTTCCATTTTATGGTCTGCTTCACGGGCAAGTGACGCATACAACATTGAGTATTGAAGCCACCGGGACGAATATTAGTTATCAATGGTATTCCAATACGATAAATAGCACAACCAATGCAAGCCTCATTAATGCAGCAACTAGTGAAAGCTACACACCGCCAGCTTTTACGGGTATCATGTATTTTTTTGTTGTACTGCATGGAGACTGCGGCTTTGATCAGACGAGTGCCGTGGTAGCTGTTGAAATCAGTGCAAATTATACTTGGAGTGGGTCCGTTAGTACAGATTGGAATACCGCTACTAATTGGACGCCTGCAGGTGTACCCATCGCAATTGATCATATTCTTATTCCGGATTGCACCAATGCCCCTCTCAAAAACAATTTGACCATTGCTTGCGGCGGATCGGTAACATTACAGGCTGGAAGCAATTTAACGCTCAACGGAATTCTTGACAACAATGGAACCCTTACGATAGAAAATGGCGCAACTTTGGTTCAAACGGGTTCAGGAACCAACACTGGTGTAGGTATTTTCAAAGTTAAACAACTCATTTCAGGTTCAGGTGGCGATACCCCAAACGGACGCTTTTGGTACTTGGGCTCTCCGCTGGCTAATTCACTCAGCCAGCAATATAATGCACAGACGTCAGCAGTTTTGAAATATTTCAACGAACCGATAGGTGCCTGGGTAGAAATCAATAATGCCACAACACCAATTGAAGTTGGCAAAGGTTATTTCGTTCAAACCGGAGCAATGGATACAATAGCATTTCTTGGCGGGCCAATCAATAACGGAAATTATCAGATTCCCTGCACGCGAACAGGAATAACCAATTACTATCGAGGATTCAATTTAGTTTCTAATCCCTATGCGTCATATGTTGATTTTGATGCGGCAACAAAAACAAATGTTCTTGCTACCATGTGGTACCGCAGCGCCGATCAAATGCAAACCATGGTTTTCGACACCTACAATAGCATGAGTGGCATCGGAACCAGCGTCAGTGGCGAAGCAGTAACGAACTTCATTGCGCCAATGCAATCATTTTGGATAAAAATCCCGGACGGATTCACGACAGGTGCACTCGGGTTCACTAATGCCATGAGGAGTCATTAAACAACGGGATTTGAAGGTTTGAAAAATAAAGCAACTAATTATCCGGTATTTATTCGTTTGAATTTAATAGACGAAGATCAAAAAGACCAAATGATTGTATTCATGGACCAACACCTGAATGGGCTCCTAGATGAATTTGACTCTGAAAAAATGATGGTACCCGACTACCCGCAACTTTACACGTCAATAGGTAGCTCCAAATTGGTCATCAATGCACTGCCTTTAAGCAAATTAAGAACCATCATTCCGGTATCGGTGAATTTACCTTGTTCAAAAACTTATCAGCTTAAACTCGATGAAGTCAATCTTGACAACGCTATGCTCACTTTAGAAGACAGACAAGAAAACATTTTTCATTATTTATCAATCAACCCTTGCTATACTTTTTATGCTACGGATGGCCTCATTGACGATCGCTTTTTTCTACACATCAATTCATCATTTGGCAACACCGCTTCAACATCAAATGCTGAGAATGATTCAAGTGAAGACACTAGTCTTTTCCAACCCCTTATTACACAGTATGGACTAAGTGGTGAGCTACTTATTGAATTAAAGGAGCCTTTACCATCAGCATGTCATATCCGTATCCTTGACATGAATGCAAAACTGGTTTATTTTTCTGCACTAAACAAACCAAAAACACTGCTGTATCTAAGCGAAGGCAAGGGAATTTATTATATAACAATAGATAATAGCCATACTGTGTTTAGAAAGAAAATTGCCATACTCTGAGCTGAAAAATTCAAATAGCAACTTGAACTGTTTCCTGAACTTGTAATTAACGCAGTAGGTTGACGTGGCCACTTATTTGAATTCTGCCATCATTGTCGGGGTCTTTCACCTCAATAATATATGTGTATATGCCAATAGGGCTCTTATCGTTAGTTGGAGTGTTTCCATCCCAACCATCTTCTATGTCAAAAGACTCAAAAATCAATTCTCCCCAACGGTTATAAATTTGTAAATGATAATTATTTAAATCTATTCCTGAACTCACTATTGGCAGGAATGTTTGATTGAATTGATCGCCATCTGGAGTGAAAGTATTTGGAACATAATATATCAATCCAGGATTGTAATCTAAGAAAAGAACTGCGCTGTCAACGCAACCTAGTGTGGATGTTGCAATAAGCGTGACTTCTCTTCCATTGCTCACCTCTGTAAATTGATGGCTAGGATCTTCAATAACAGCATATTCTCCTGCTCCAAAATCCCAAAAATAACTAGTTGCATTTATTGATGTATTATTAAACTGAACAGATTGCGTTTCTTCGGTAAAATATAGTAAGGAGGATTCAAAAGCCGCAATCGGTTGATTCTGGGTAGAAATAAACCCGGGAAATACTGTTGTTGAAGTACATCCGTTCTGACTTGTTGTTAATCCAACTGCGAAAGATCCTTGCTGTGTAAAATCAATAGTAGTTTGGGCGCCAGTTGAAACAAGTTGATTGTCTACGAACCAATCGTAATGATCATAATTTGTATATTGCGCTGAGAGCGTTACGCTCAATGGAACACATCCTTCTAAAGAGTTGGCATCAAAATTACTAATTGGCAATGGTAGTAAATTTACAGTGGCAATTACTGTGTCTGAAGAACATCCATTCAAGATATTAAAAACTTGAATGGATGTATCTTGTTGAGGAATGAATGTGAAGGAGGAAAGACCGAGTGCAGCGCCAGAACCCCAATAAAAAGCACCTTGAGGTACAGCCGTTGCAACTAAAGTTACTACATTGCCTGAACAAATTGACTGATTGCCTACCGATATCGTTGGAATCGGGTTCACAACAACTATTGCATTTATGACTAAAGAAGGACAGTTATCAAGCGTATAGAATACATTTAGATTAGTGTTTGCCAATGGATTAAGTTGAATCGTATCGTTTGTAAGTGCATTACTCCAGCTATAAACGCCCCCTGGCAAGTTTGCAGCAGCAATTAGTTGAGCGGTCTCTCCAGTACAAATGGTATCATTTACGACTTGAATTGTAGGAGTAGGTTTAACATATATCTGAGCCGTTGCAGTGTCACTACAGCCCAATAAATTGTAGACTACAGTGTAATTTGTTGTTGCTCCTGGGCTAACAGTTAAACTAGGTAAGCTATTAGAACTACCTAGCCACTGATAAGTACCGCCACTTAAATTCACTAAAGTCTGAACCGAGCCTTGATTACCACTACAAATAGTGTCATTTATTGCCGTTAATTGTGGATAAGGATGAACAACAACAGTCATGTTGACTGAATTAGTACAGGTGCCCGGACTAGGTGTAAACGAATATGTTGTGGTTGTTTGATTATTTACAACAGGGCTCCATATCCCGGAAATACCATTCAAGGAGGTGTTAGGTAAATTAAGTGCGGCGCCTACACAAATTGATGTAATTGGCGTAAAAAGTGGAGTGCTATTTGGAACTTGGGTTATAACGTTATTTTCAGTGTCACTGCAACCATTGGCGGCCGTAACCGTGACCGTATAGGTGCCCGGGCTGCTCACCGTGAGGGCAGCAGTTGTGCCCACGATACTCGTGCCGTTGCTCCAGCTGTAGCTCACACCGCCACTTGCCGTGAGTGAGATGCTTGTAGTGCTGCAATCTAAAACTGTGGTAGCCGTGTTGTTCACTATTGCAGCAACTGGGGCTTGTGTGTTTTGTGTGAGTGTCGCGCTTGCCGTTGCCGTACAACCATTGGCGCCAGTAACCGTGACCGTATAGGTGCCCGGGCTGCTCACCGT
>JAIPCC010000053.1 GCA_021738405.1 Crocinitomicaceae bacterium
CCTTTTTGGGAGTCTTGAGCTGCGTGAGTTTTTCGAGGTCTGAAAACGGCGCAACAAGCAGTTCTTTCTTGTACTGCTCGAATTCGGGGAGTTTGTCTTCGGTGAGCACGAGTGTCAAGACAAGTTGTGGGAATTCCACCAGGAGCTCTTTGATGAGTGTTTCGCCTTCCAGATAAAGCAATTGTTCTGCATTGCGGTGCTTTTTGAGCTGCAATTTTTTGAAGTCTTTGATCTTTTGCTGACTGAGCTTTTCCAAGGTGAATATTATTTACTTTTGTATGACAATGCGCCTGATTTCAAAAGTACAATTATTTGTGGTGATTACCTTGCTCTTGGCGAGTTGCCGTTTGGCGAAGAACGTGCCGCCGGGTAATTATTTGCTGCACAACACCACCATTGCTTTAGACAACCCGCTCACTACCAACCTAGATCGCTATGAGCTCGCGCAAGTTTTGCGCCAGCAACCCAATGCCCGTTTTTTTGGCGCACCCTGGAAGCTTTGGCTCTATAATGCCATGGATTCAGCAGCTGTAGCAGAGAAGAAAGCCGATAAAATCGAGCGTTTTCAGTTGAAGTTGACCCACAAACAAGCAAAAGTGAGTCAAGTCAATGCCAAGCGCAATGCCAGAGCGCTGCGTCGAGGTAAACCAGACTTCCGCTACAAAAGCCTCCCAGACAGCACCTTTAAACAAGTCATTTGGGCCGAAAAACTCAAATACAAATACGGCCAAAAACCTGTTGTTTTCGATACCGTTTTGCACCAAAAAAACGAAGATCAGCTTGCGCGCTACCTCGTCAAGAAAGGTTATTACTACGGTACAGTCAAGTCCGAACTGAGTTTCAATGAGAAAAAGCGGACCGTTCAGGCCATTTATCATATTGACGAAGGCCGTCAGTACCTTATCGATTCGGTCACTTATTCAGGACCACGCTTGCTGCGCGACCTCCACCAAAAGCTCATCCGAAAAGATTACCTGCCCCTCGACGATCACCCACTCATCGGCAAGCCCTTCGACCTCGATTACCTCAGTAGCTACCGAGAAAAGGTCGCTAAATTCATGCGCGACGAAAGCGTCTACAAGTTCAATAGCAGCAGCATCCAATTTCAGGCCGATACCAACCGCCAAACCATGACCGTTCATTTGGTGGTCAAATTCGAAGACCGCCTGGTGCCTTCGCAGCAAAACCCCGACAGTTTGGTGCGCGTGCCTTACCGCGAAACCAAAATCAACAAAGTATTTTTTCACTTGGCAGATACCCTGCAAGTAGCAGGTAACTTTGCCAACGAACTTGCAAAGGCCGGCCTAAGCATCTATGACTCCCTGCAGCCGCAATACGTCAGTACCAACAATCAATTACTCTACAACGAACTCCGCTACTCTAAAAAACAAGCCGAAGACCTCAAAGTACCCTTCGGTACCAAGAGCAATTGGCGCAGCATGACTCTCAAATACAACGGGCCAAATTCTTGGATAAATCCGGAGGTGCTCGAGATGCAAAATTATTTGGAGCAAGGCAACACCTATAAAGAATATTACCTAGACCGTTCTTATCGTTCACTGGTACAACTCGGCGTGTTCAGTTCGGTCAAGCCTTACATTGAAGAGGTGCCGGGTAGCAACCAACTCAATGTCCATTACTATTTAGAGCCAGCCAAAAAACAATCTTGGGCTTTTGATCCGCGCTTTACCTCGAGTTTTGGTTTGCTCGGTGCCGCCGCTTCGCTCAATTACACCAATAAAAATCTCTTCGGTGGAGCAGAACGTCTGACCTTTTCCCTGGGTGGAGGTTTTGAGTCGCAGCCACCTGTTTTTGATGCCAATAGCGAATCGCCGCTCGTTACTGCGGGGCGCACCTTCAATACGTTTGAGCTCGGCCCAAGCCTGAAGCTAGATTTACCGGGCTTGTTTCCAACGCCAGTCAATCTTTTAGGGAAGCGTCAAAAACCCCGCACCGTAATCAGTACGGCCATGAACTTTGAAAAGCGCAATATTTTTGATCGCCGCGTTTTTCAGCTCAACTATACCTGGAAATTTTTGGTGGGTAAAACCCAAGTTTTTCAGATGGGTTTGCCAGGTGCATCAGTCATCAAATACGTCAATATTCAAAAATCTGCCGCATTTGAGGCGCAGCTCAATCAAATCAACGACCTTTTCTTGTTCAATACCTACAGCAATCAATTCATCTGGCAAGATTTCAAATTTGCTTATGAATATTCCAACAAAGACAAAGAAGACAAACCTGGGCAAAAAAAACGCTACAACGGCACGCTCTACTTCAATAGTACCCTAGATGCCGCCGGTAACCTTCTTTACGCTTTTCGGGCGCGCCAAGACACCCTCAATGGGCAATACTTGCTCGGGAAGCAGCCTTACTCGCAGTTTGTGCGCCTAGACAACCAACTCATTGCCTCCAAGCGCATGATCAATAAAAGCACCTTGCACTTGCGCATGCATGCCGGTGCGGGTCTTTCGTACGGTAACTCTCAGACCGCAATGCCTTATGACTACAGCTTCTTTGGTGGTGGCTCCAATGACAACCGCGGCTGGAGAGCACGCGCGCTGGGGCCGGGTTCCTATAAATACCACCTCGACACCAATCGTTTGGCCACCCAAATTGGCGATATCCGCTTCGGTGGGGCCCTCGAGTATCGCTTTGAAATGAGCAGTACCTTTAAAGGTGCCGTTTTTACAGATTTCGGCAACATCTGGACCTACCGCGAAGACATCTCGCGCATGGGCAGCCAGTTCAATTGGCAAACGTTTGTGCCGCAGCTCGCCATCTCTGCAGGCTTGGGCTTGCGCATGGACCTCGACTTCTTTATTTTGCGCCTAGACGTCGGGTTCCCAATCTTCGACCCCGCATTTGCAGACGGCGCGCGTTGGGTATTCCAAGACTTCAAAACCCGCGAAACTTATTACGCAGAAGGTATGCAACATTTCAACATGAGCCTCGATCAGGTCAAGGCCATTATGCCGCGGCCGTTTTTGCCGAATTACCTCAATTTTGGAATTGGTTATCCGTTTTAACATGAAAAATCTTACTCCTTTTATCGTTTTGTTCTTCCTGCTTTCGGCTTGCATGAAAGGAGAAAAAGTCGATCTGATTGTGCACAATGCCAAAATTCACACCCTCGACTTATCCAATACAGTTCACGAGGCCATCGCGATTCGCAACGGTAAAATTGTAGAAGTAGGACCCGAGCGTCAAATCCTCAATAAATACCGTTCTGACGAAACCATAGATGCGCAGGGCAAAGAAATGTATCCGGGCCTGACCGATGCGCACGGGCACATGCTCATGTATGCCAAACAATTGCTCGGTATCGACTTGCGTGGCGTGCGCTCCGAACAAGAACTCATCCACCGTTGCGAGCAATACAAAGCCCAGCATCCCAATCTCAAATTTGTCATCGGGCAGGGTTGGGACCAAACCATGTGGGCTGGTCAGCAAATGCCGACCAATCAGCAGCTCAATGCACTTTTTCCCGATATTCCTGTTTGCTTGTATCGCGTCGATGGCCATGCGGCGCTAGTCAATGATTTTTTGATCAAAAAGAGCAAAATACTGGATCAATTAGAGGGCTTGAGTGGCGGTGAGGTCGTGTTTTATAAATCGATTTTAGAGGGAAATCTCAGTTTACCGATGAACCTCAATTTGCCTAGTGATTCAAATTTCGGCCAGAAAATCATTTTGCAAACCTATAAGCCCACAGGGCTTTTGATAGACAACGCCATCAATATTGTTCAGCCGTTTTTGCCCAATTACTCGAAAAAAGAATACCTCAAAGCCCTCTTGCAAGTGCAAGATGAACTCTTGCAATACGGCATCACGGGCGTGCACGAGGCAGGCATCGATTTTGAGCATATTGCTTGGTTCAAGCAACTCATCATGGCCGGTAAGCTGAAACTCAATTTGTACGCCATGCTCATGGATACACCTCAAAACCGTCAATTTGTGCAAAAAAAAGGTCCTTTTCGCTACAAAAACCTCTCTATTCGCAGTTTCAAGTGCTTCGCCGATGGCGCGCTAGGTTCGCGCGGGGCCTTGCTCAAAGCACCGTACCACGACCACCCAGAGAGTAGGGGCTTGCTGCTCACAGAAGTGGCCCGCATGCAAAACCTTGCGCAGTTCTGTCTGAAAAATGGCTATCAAATGAATACCCACAGCATTGGCGATTCTGCAAATGCACTTGTGTTGTCCATTTATGAAAAAGTCTACAAACAAAAGCCAGATCACCGCTTTCGCATAGAGCATGCACAAGTCATTGACCCTAAGGACTTTCAAAAGTTTGCCAACTATGCGGTGTTTCCGTCTGTACAACCTACCCATGCAGTTTCTGATGCCGATTGGGCAGAAAATAGACTTGGGAAGCCGCGTATGAAAGGCGCCTATGCGTATCGCACGCTGCTCGGGCAGTTTGGCATGCTCGCCATCGGGACCGACTTCCCCGTAGAACAAACCAATCCTTTTTTAAGCATTCAAGCGGCCGTCAATAGACCTGCTCAAGAAGCGCTTACGCTCGAAGAAGTGCTGCGCGGCATGACCATCTTTGCGGCATTTGCTTCTTTTGAAGAGGGCAGGTTGGGTACCTTAGAAAAAGGCAAAGACGCTACTTTTGCCATCTTCGAATATCCTGTGGTGTCCGACGCTGGGCAAGCGAAGAATTATGCTTGGCGCACGTTTGTCAAAGGACGTTGTGTTTTTAAATTAGAGGCCTTGTAATCCTATATTTTTATCCATGAGATTTTTATTTTTTTACCTCACATTTTGGTTCTTCCAATTTGGCTTCGCGCAAGTTTCCAATCCAAATTCAACGAAGCAGCACATTCAACTCGATCAACTCCTCGACAACTGGCACGTGGCTGCAGCTCAGGCCAATTTTGAAACCTATTTTGCCCTCACGAGTTCAAATTTTGTCTTCTTGGGAACGGCACCCGGTGAGCGCTGGACCAAACCTGAATTCATGTCTTTTTGCAAGCCTTATTTTGACAAAGGAAAAGCCTGGGATTTCAAGCCTAGCAATAGGAATTGGCAATTTGCTGCCGACGGAACGGTGGCTTATTTCGACGAAGATTTAGTGACTTGGATGGAGGGCTGCCGTGGCAGTGGTATTTGTGTTCTTGAAAATGGAGAATGGAAGATCGCCTATTACAACCTCACGGTGCTCATCGAAAACGAGAAAATCAAGTCTTTTATCAAACTACGCAAGCACTGATGTTTGTAACTGACAACCGTTTGGCGACAGCCAAAAAGTACTTCCTTGACGAACTTGTCACCTTATTTTCTCAAAGTGAATGCAAGCAAATGTGGTTTGTGTTGCTCGAGAAACGCTTTGGTTGGAGCCCCGCAGAACAAATGCTGCAAATAGAAGCCCGGGTCTCAGAATCCGATTTGCTGTATTTCAGAAGCGCCGTGAAGCGCCTGCAAGCGAACGAACCCTTTCAATATGTGGTCGGAGACACCCTATTTGCAGGACTCTTAATCAAAACAGACAAGCGCGCTCTCATTCCGCGGCCCGAGACCGAAGAATTGGTTGCGTTGGTGTCAAATTTAGGTCTTGCTTTTGAAGCCATCCTCGATTTGTGTGCGGGCTCAGGTTGCATTGCGCTCGCGCTGCAAATGAAGTTCCCCAATGCCAAGGTGAGGGGCCTTGATTTGTCGGCAGACGCCATTGCACTTGCCAAAGAAAACGCGCAACTCAACAACCTAGACCTTGCATTTGAAGTTGCCGATGTGCTGCATTGGAACCCCGATCAAACTTTTGATTTGATCGTCTCCAACCCGCCCTACATACCGAGTCTAGAAAAAACACAAATGCAAGCCAACGTGCTGGATTTTGAACCCCACATGGCGTTGTTTGTCCCGGACAACGATCCGCTTTTGTTTTACAGGCGCATCGTCGAAATTGCCGAAAAGGCGCTAAATAACGAGGCTTATCTCGCTTTAGAAATCCATGAAAAATTTGCCCGTGAAACACAAGCACTGTTTGCAGGGCTCGGCTTTAAAAATGTGACAATCCATACCGATTTGCAAGGGAAAGAACGCATGATTTTAGCGCAAAAAGCTTAATTTTAACCTATGGATCAAAAGGATATTCAGGATAAAATGCAGGCGCTGGCCACCGCGCTACATGCGCACAACCGCGCGTATTATGTGCTCAATGATCCGCAAATCTCCGATTACGAATTCGATATGCTCCTCAAGGAGTTGGAGGCTTTAGAAAAGCAATATCCAGCACTTTCCGACCCGAATAGCCCCACCAAGCGCGTCGGCGGCGACCTCACCAAAAAATTCCAGACCAAGAAGCACCGTATCCCGATGCTTTCGCTCTCCAATAGCTACTCTGAACAAGAAATCATCGAATGGGCAGAGCGCTGTCAGAAAACGCTGCAAGAGGCCTCTGAGTTTGTTTGTGAGCTCAAATACGACGGCGTAGCCATTGGCATGCGCTACCAAAATGGCCAGCTGCAAGAGGCGCTCACCCGCGGCGACGGCGAACAAGGCGAAGAGGTCACGGCCAACGTGCGCACCATTAAAACCGTTCCGCTGCAACTCCAAGCCGATTTCCCCTCAGATTTTGAGATCCGAGGCGAAATCTTCATGCCCCAGCAAAATTTTGAGCAGCTCAATCAACAGCGCGAGGCGCAAGGAGAGCCTTTGTTTGCCAATCCGCGCAATACGGCAGCCGGAACACTCAAACTTTTAGATTCCAAAGAAGTGGCCAAGCGCGGCCTCGATTGTTATTTATATGGCGTTCACGACCTCACCGAGCACGCTCAAGGTCATTTTGAGGCTGTACAAGCCGCTAAAGTATGGGGCTTTAAAGTGCCAGATCCTGCAGCGCGCATGATCGAAAAGACCAGCAGCATTGACGGCATCATGGATTTCATTCATTACTGGGACGCCCAGCGCGCCAACCTGCCGTTTGATATCGACGGCGTGGTTTTGAAAGTCAATTCTTTTGCCCAGCAGGCCGAACTAGGCCTCACGGCAAAATCGCCGCGTTGGGCTATTGCCTATAAATTCAAAACCCAACAAGTAGAAACGATCCTCGAGTCTGTGAGTTTTCAGGTGGGCCGCACCGGCGCAATTACCCCTGTAGCCAACTTAAAACCCGTGCAGCTTGGCGGCACCACCGTGAAGCGCGCCTCTTTACACAACGCCGATCAAATGCACAAATTAGATCTCTGCGCTTCCGATACCGTTCAGGTAGAAAAAGGCGGCGAGATCATCCCTAAAATTGTCGGTGTCAATCTCAGCTTGCGAAAATCCGAAGCGCGCATTCCGTTTATTGAAGTCTGCCCAGAGTGTCAGGCGCCGCTGGTGCGTCAGGACGGAGAGGCGCAGCATTACTGCCCAAATGAACTGGGTTGCAGGCCGCAGGTGACGGGTAAAATCATGCATTTTATCAGCAGAAAGGCTCTCAATATCGATGGTTTAGGTGAAGAAACAGTTGAATTAATGTATACTAAAGGTTTGATTAAAAACCCTTTAGATTTATACTCACTCACTTTTGACCAACTGCTGGCCTTAGACCGTATGGCCGAAAAATCTGCCAATAACCTGTTGCAGTCTATCGCGGCATCCAAGCAAATTCCTTTTGAGCGCGTGCTCTTTGGTCTGGGCATCCGCTTTGTTGGGGAAACCGTCGCTAAAAAATTGGCCCAGCATTTTGGCAACCTGAGCGCACTCATCAGTGCCGACTTAGAAGCACTCTTAGCCGTAGATGAAATCGGCGAGAAAATAGCCAGTTCTATTTTGGCTTATTTTTCGAATCCCTTACAGCTCGAGCTCATCAGCGGACTACAAGCCATAGGTTTGCAATTTGAAACCGCCCAAAAGGTCAAGAATTCGGATTTACTCGAGGGCAAAACGTATGTCATTTCAGGTACTTTTGAAACCTTCAGCCGCGACGAACTCAAAGAACTCATTGAAAGCAATGGGGGTAAGGTGGGCTCATCGGTATCGGCCAAAACACACTTTTTGATCGCCGGAGCCAACATGGGGCCAGCCAAATTGCAAAAAGCTACCGACTTAGGTGTAACTTTGCTCTCAGAAAACGACTTCATCAAACTGATTTCAACGTGAGTACGCGCAGCATTTGGGAGCAACTACAGCATATAGCCATCGTCTGGACCTACCAAGACGAGCAACAAATGCGCGACTTCGTCAAGGCGATAGACGTATTGCTGCTGCAAAAGAAATTTGCCCACGCACTCATTATTGTGAATGTCCCCAAAGACCTCGACAAGAAAACCCTTCCACCTCATTTTTTGATTTACTATAACTCGCCAGCCGATTACTCGCTGTTTGGCAAGCTCAAAGATGTGCAGCTAGAGGCAGAATTGCACAAAAACTACGATCTGTTGCTGTGGTTTGGCTCTCCAGCGTCTAAAATCAAAGGCTTATTGCAAAAAACAAATATCAAGCAGTGGCTTGGCATCAATGAGGTTGACCCTCTTTTTGACATGTTGCTCAATACCCAGCAAACTACCCCTGCTGGCCAACTCGAATTCATCCAACACACTCTTCAACGCATACAATCATGAAAACATTCAAAGGCTCAGGTGTCGCGCTCGTGACGCCATTTCAGACCGATGGCAGCATCGATTTTCAAGCACTCAAACAACTCGTAACGCTTCAAATCAAAGGAGGCACCGACTTCTTAGTTGTTCAAGGCACCACAGGCGAGTCTCCCACATTAAGTCAGGACGAAAAACGCAAGGTGTTGGATACCGTATTGGAGGTCAACAACGGCCAGTTGCCAATAGTTTATGGCATTGGCGGCAACAACACTGCTGGCTTAGCGGCGCTTTTCCAAAATTTACCAAGTGGTGTGGACGGCATTTTGTCAGTTTCGCCTTACTACAACAAACCGATTCAAAAAGGTATCGTGGCGCATTTCAAACAAGTGGCCTCTTTTACCGATTTACCCATCATTCTCTACAACGTTCCGGGCCGCACGGGTTCTAACATGAGCCTAGAAACCACCCTAGAGCTGGCCGAAATTCATAATGTTGTGGCGGTCAAGGAAGCTTCTGGCAACATGGAGCAAATCATGGACATCATTCGCCAACGCAAACCAGGTTTTGGCGTGCTTTCTGGCGACGACAACCTCACCATGCCACTCATTGCAGCTGGTGCCGATGGCGTCATTTCGGTGGTAGCCAATGCTTTTCCGGAGCGCTTTTCGCAAATGGTGCACGCCTCCATGGAAGGCAACTTGGCCCTCGCCAAAGAAGCGCATTACGACTTATTCAACGTCACCAAAATGTTCTTTGAAGAAGGAAACCCAGGTGGTGTTAAGGTTGCATTAGCGCAACGTGGCCTGATGTCAGAAACCATGCGCATGCCGCTTTACCCTGTATCAGAGGGCTTGCGCAGCCGCATTCAAGCAGAGACCAAGCGTTTGTTGGCTGGGCTTTAAAGATGTATCGAGTATTTGCGTTTTTGATTAGTGCTTGCTTGTTGTGCGCTTGTGACCACAACGCAACGCAAAAATCAGTAGAGAAGTCGCCTCTTCTAAAGCCATCGGTGCAGAGCCACACTGGATCAACAAATATTCAGACGCATCCGGACTTAGTTGACGTGCAGCAAGGCCATTCCGAAATTCAAATAGACCTCAAATACACAACTTCCGCTAATTTTTTAGGCGAAAAACTCTATACAAAAATCGACAAAGCCTATTTGCAAAAAGATGTCGCTGAGCGCTTGGCGCGCGTGCAAAACGCAGTGCAGCAAGCACATCGGGGCTACAAACTTCTAATTTACGACGCCTTGCGCCCCGTTACGGTGCAGCAAAAAATGTGGGCAGCCCTCGATTCGCTGCCACCAGTGGAGCGCGCCAAATTTGTTTCCAATCCAAAAAACCTGAGCTTGCACAACATGGGAGCCGCAATAGACCTCACCATTCTCGATGCAAGTGGTAAGCCGCTCGACATGGGCGCAGGTTTCGACGATATCCGACACATCGCTTATCCGATTTACGAAGACTCATTTTTGAGAACGGGCCAACTGACCCCACAGCAAGTGCAGAACAGAAAACTCTTGCGCAGCGCCATGCAAGCACAAGGGTTCAGGCAACTTCCAACCGAATGGTGGCACTACAACGCCTGCAGTCGGGACGAAGCAAAAAGCAAATACAAGGTTTTTTACACTGAAAACGATATTTTTACAACACCAACATCAAATTAAAGCGCATGAAATCAGTTTTACTATCAGTTCTCGGCCTTATCTTGGGTGCAATCACCAACGGAATACTCGTTCAAATTGGCTCAAGCGTCATTGAAGCGCCTTTAGGACTTGATTTATCGACGGAAAAAGGTTTGGCTAAAGCGATGCCACTCATGGAATTTAAGCATTTTGTTTTTCCTTTTTTGGCACATGCACTGGGTACGTTTGTTGGTGCTTTTTTTGTGAGTAAAATGCGTGTGAACCGCACTTTGATCAACGCCATGGCGATTGGTTTTGCTTTTCTTGCTGGCGGGGTCATGATGGTGCTGATGCTACCCGGAACCCCAGTGTGGTTTATCTTACTGGATTTAATTGTGGCTTATTTGCCCATGGCTTATTTGGGCTACAAACTCGGGCAGCGCTAGTTATTCGATAGGGCCCTGCTGAAAAATGAGCCGTCCAGGCCGCGTGTAGGGAATGAAATACTTGAAGTCTAGGCCAAAACCTGAGGCAGAAACCTTTCCATAAGCCGTTTGCCCGAAGTTTTCATAGCTGTATTGAGACAACAAGACAAACGCGGGCTGCATCTGAACAAACGCGGTGGCACCCAAATAATACACACCGTATTGCTTGTTGCGGTACTCAAAGCCCACGCTTGCTCTGAAATCAAAGCCTACTTTTTTGTTGATTTCTACCAAGCCCACTTGTCTGAACTCGTGTTTGTCTGATGGATTGACGTAAGTGGCTACGCTAGAAGGTTTGTAGAGAATGGCGGCGCCAAGTGCGGCGTTGGCAAAAATGGAGCGGCTGAGTTGAATGCCGATATTGCCTTGGATTGGGATTTCGAATTGTACAAAACGCAGGCGCTGTGTAACGCTGAGTGCGCTGTCGGTGCGCGTACTGTTGATGCTGAAATTGCGTTGGTTGTAGTAAAGCCCTGTTTCTAGGGAAATGAGGTCGGTGAGGCCGTAGCGCAGCACGCCACCAAAGGTGTAGCCGTCTGTGGGCGTGAGGTTGGTCTGGAGTATGCTATCCGAGAATTTTTGCAGCCCCGATTGCATTTGCTGCATGGGCGCAATGTGGCGGTAATGAAAACCAAAATAGTTGGGTTTGCCCAATTGATTGTAAGCCTGAGACCAACTCAAAAGCGGGGTAACAACACAAATCAAAAGCAGCAGACGCATACGCAAAGAAACGAAAATTTGACCGAAAGGGGTAGTTATTCGGTGATCCAGGTGCAATTGTATTCTAAGGGGCGGCGGTGTTGGTTACTAGGCCAGTCAATAGAAGGGTAACCGATGTAAAACAAGCCCAAGCACTTGTCTTTTTCGTCAAGTCCGAGAAAGTGCTGCATTTCTTGACTGTAAATGAGTTTAGGTGTGGCCCAAAAACCGCCCAAACCATAAGCCGTGCAGCTCAAGTGTAGGTTTTGGATGGCGCAGGCCACCGCTTCAATTTCTTCAATTTCTGGAATTTTTTCGCTCTCTTGTCTTTTCATAGACACCGCTACCACCGCAGAAGCGAGTAGGGGGCGGCGCAGCATTTTGGCGAGTTTAGCGTCGTCTTGTTGCTCGATTGGTGTGAGCGCCATGTAGGTTTGGCCCAAAAAAGTACTGAGTTTCTGGCGGCCTTCGTCCATAAAAACCTGAAAACGCCAAGGTTGGGTATTGCCGTGGGTTGGTGCCCATTGTGCGTTGTTGAGCAGCAATTCGATTTGCTCTTTGTGAACGGGTCTGTCCGAGAATTGTTCGGGGTAAATGGTACGTCTGGAGCGAATCAGCTCATTGATTTCAGAAAGGTTAAAGCGCATCAGAATTGTTTTTTTACAAAATTAGGATTTACTAACTTAGGTGAATGAAACATTGGTGGCATATTTTGCTTTTTTTAAGTCTAAATTCATTTTTAGCGGCTCAAACCCAACCAGCAGGATTTTCAAAGAAAATTTCAGGTGAAGACATTAGTTATTTTTCACCTTTTCGCGAGTTTGCTGACCTCGCTTTACTGACACGTTGTAATGGTGTTTCACCAATTGAGTGGGAGGTAAGCACACCAAAAATAGAAGCGGGTGTGGCGAAGTTTCAGTTTTTAATTGGTTTTTCAAACGGGACGAGTGGGGCTGATCGGCTTTTTGATGTCTATCTCAATGATAGCTTACTTTTTACCATTAAGACGGAGAAGAAATGGGTGGAGCAAGCTACTTTTCAAAAGGCCTCGAATTTTGCACCCGCTGCCTACTACCGCTATACGCTACTTGAAAAAGACATCAATAAAGACATGTTTGGCTACCTCGACTTAGCATTGCCCTCATCCAGTTTAAGCAACACCCATTTTAAAATTGTGGGTCGGAATGCGCAAAGCCGCGATTGGCTAATGGTTTTTCAGTACAAAGCCCAAACGAATGTGAAAGTACAAGCAAGTGCACTTGTACTAAGAGAAGAACAGAAGCGCCCAATCAATGTGCAATGCCTTATACAAGAAGGTCTTGATAGTATGGTTTTGCAATCCAATTTTGTGAACTATTCGGCTGCGCTCCAAGCGGGATATCATGCGTTTACGCTTCCCGCGTATCCGGCTGTTTTTGTTGGTTCTGACACTTTGCATTTTAGAACTTATACCAAAGGTATCATTAGTAAAGATTCGCTCATCGTCTTAGGTGTGCGGCCGATCAAAGAACTGAGTTTTCATATCATTCACCACTCGCACAACGATATCGGCTATTCGCATTTACAAACCGACGTCGCCAAAATCCAAACAGAAAATATCCGTTCGGCTTTGCGCTGGATTGCAAAAGGTGGAGTGGGTGATATCCAGCCCATTTGGCACATAGAATCGTTGTGGGCTGTCGAGAATTTCTTGAAAGAAGCAAGCTCAGTCGAAGAACTCCAGTTTGTGGAGGCTGTCAAGAAAGGCAACTTGGTGCTGTCTGCCAACTATGCCAATTGCCTCACCGGCCTCATGCGCCCCGAAGAATTCACTTGGCTCACTGCCTACGCACGCCATTTAGAGCAGAAATATGGCTTGCATGTTTCAAACGCCATGGTGACCGACATTCCAGGGCAAACCTACGCTGCTTTTGAGGCGTATGCGCAGCAGCAAATTCCTTATTTATCATTGGGCCCCAATTACGTGGCCAACCATGCCGATCACGGAGACCGCGTAGGTGGGGTCATTCGCGAAACCGGTGACCAACCTTTTATGTGGCAGTCCAAAACCGATAGCAGTGCGCAACTTTTCGTCTGGACCGCAGGCAAAGGCTACTCGTATTTTCACAATATTCCCGCAGGCCAGCAATTTTTCGAGTGGGAAAAGCGCCTCTCTGCCTATGCGCAAGAGTTGAATACCTATCCGTATGATATCGTGCAGCTTCGATACACCAAAAATGCAGACAACGGCCCGGTAGACAGCACGCTGTGTGAATTAGTGGCCGCTTGGAATTTGAAATACAGTTCACCTCAATTGGTCCTTTCCAATTTAGATACCGTGTTTTCAGATTTTTTAAAGAAATATAAAGCTCAGCTACCAGTTCGCTCCGGTGAAATCAGCCCGTATTGGGAAGACGGCGCGTACTCCACAGCCGCGGAAGAAATCCAGATGCGGCGTTTGGTAAAAGAAGTCATTGATTTTGAAGGGCAGCTAAACGAAATTCAAAAAAATCAGCATCGAGAAGCTTTGCGCGAAATCCAGCGCAACCTCATTCTTTTTCACGAACACACCTGGGGCGCTTGGTGCAGCATTTCTGCCCCAGATACTTATTTCACGACCGAACAATGGCGCATTAAAAAAGCTTTTTTAGAAAGCGCACAAGAACAGTTCAATGCCCTCAAAGAAATATCGAATTGGGAAGCGCCTAGCGATGTTGCTATACAGAGTGCCTTCAAACTCAAATGGGATAATGAGTTGTCTGGTGTACGTTCCTTGAAATGGCAGGGCCAAGAGTTGCTACGCCAAGATTCAATAGGCTTAGGTGGACTCGTTTATAGTTTGGGGATTGCACCTCAGGTTAATTCAATCATGTTACCCATTCAAACGGAGCAAAAAACAAATAAACAAAGTTTCGAGCATCCCAATTTGAATGTCCGCTTGGAGGTCTTACCCAGTGAAGTACCAAACGAACTCATTTTGCGCTATTCCATTGACAAAAAAGCCATCCGAGACAAAGAAGCACTGCATATTTGCTTGCCCTTTCAACTCGACAACCCGACTTTCACGTACGGAGACCAAACCTTATTGAATTACCCTGCAGATCAATTAGCGGGCTCCAACAAAGAATTCATTTGCGTTTCAGATCACCTAATACTCGAAGACAAAAAACTCAAAATAACCGTCTTCACTCCCGACTGCAACCTCATTGAAATTGGCCAACCTATTGACGAACAACAGCAACTTGGCGCAAAGGTCTGGAAGCGCGAAAATCAAGATGTGTCAAAGCTTTATTTGTATGTTTTCAATAACTACTGGCACACCAATTACAAGGCCGACCAAGCGGGCACTTTTAGTTTGATGTTGAGGGTGCGGGTGGAGGAGATAGAATAATTAATCCATTTCAGCGCTTTTATTTTCTTCTAGGTTACGTATTTATCTCGCTTTGTTACTATTTCAAAGTTGTACATTGTTATCTCTAAATTTGAATAATAATTTAGCTATAACTAAATAAAATGCCGAAATATTCTTTAATTTTGTCTCCAAACATTTCGAGTTCAACGAAAATACCCGTGTTTGAACTATGTGTTGATGGATTGAGTTTGTTTGAACGTTTTATTGAATCTATCGAGGAGAATAAAACATATGGAAATGATCTAGCAGGAGCGGTAAGAAATCTTGAATTAGCCGCTAATTTGATTCGTTTGCCAAAGACAAAATTTAGAGAAATTAACCAACAAAAATTTAAAAATAAATTTTTCGAGGCAAAGTACGGAGCTGTTCGGATATATCACTTTCATGAAAAATACACAGGTAGGATTATCGTGTTTGGAGGCATGAAGAACAATCAGCAAATTGACCTCAAATCAGCAATAAGAATCATTAAACGTTATCAAGATGAAAACAACCAGAAACTTTAGAGAGCAGATCCTTGAAAATCCGGTTTATTGGGTGGAAGGCATAAACGGTATGCTCTATGATGCAATTGTTACCTACATGGAAAAACATCACATGAAGCAAAAAGATTTAGCGAAGCATCTCATGATATCTCCAGGTAGAGTGTCTCAAATCTTAAACGATGGAAACATCAATTTTAGCCTAGAAAAGCTCATTGAGATCGCGTTGAAGGTCGATAAAATCCCAGCGTTTCTGTTTGAAGATAAATCTACTTATCTGGAAAGAGAACGTCAATTAACTGAGGTTAAACGGATTTGCAGGCCCTACGATCAAAAGAAACGTACTACTCACATGATAGCTGATAATCCTGAATGAATTTGAACATACCCAGCATTTTCTCAAATAGAAAATTAAACAAATCTCATAAATATAGCGCGGCATAAGATCGATTTGTTGTTTTAGGGTGCCGTGCCGTGCTCAAATATGTGAATCATGTAATTTCCTTTCGTCATTGAACAACAGATACCCCTCGAAAGTAGCGGAACTTTGTTGTGTTAGAGAATGAACTTTGACATAAACAAGATGACATGACAACAACAAAAAACATCGTAACGCTGGCAACAGAAAGTGCGAAAACATTGGCAACGGCCGTGAAAGCTGCTGGTTTGGTAACGACTTTAGAAGGTAAAGTGGAGAAAACGGCCATCTTGACCACCCCAAAACGGAGTATGGTGACCAGCTATTTTCATTTGACTAAAATCGCGATTTAAGAGATTCATTGTATTTCAAAAATATTACTTTTTTTCGATTAAAAAATCGTTTATTA
>JAIPCC010000054.1 GCA_021738405.1 Crocinitomicaceae bacterium
CAATCTGCTCAGCCAGCACACCCGTACCACAGCCCGCTTGGTTTTGCAGCCAAAAGCTTGATATTTTATTTAGAAAGATTCAAAATACCACAAAAAAGGTATGTGGTCTTACTCTGAATGAGCTTACTTTTGCATATGTCCCAAACCTTGGATTCCATTTCTTTAAATGAGCTCGTAGAAATTGCAGCTATTGCCAACAACGCAATAGCGCCAAAACTCACCGAAATGGGCCTCACTAAAGGTCAAAAAATCAAAGCCATCTTCAAGGCTCCATTTGGCGACCCCATTGCTTATGAAATCAACGGGAACATCATCTCTATGCGCAAAGAAGAAGCCATGCAAGTAGAAGTCCAAATGGCTTAAAGCAATTTTCTGTAGCTTTGTAAGTCATGAAAATCGCACTATTCGGCAACCCCAACACAGGTAAAAGCACCATCTTCAATATGCTGACGGGCTTGCGCCAACAAGTCGGAAACTTTCCGGGGGTCACAGTAGACAAAAAAAAGGGCCGAATAGCAACAGCACAAAGCCAACACCAACTCACCGACTTTCCAGGCACCTACAGTATTTTTGCCCGCTCCCTAGACGAGCAAGTCGTGAAGGAAGTGCTGACCAATCCACAGCATCCAGACTACCCTGAAGCCATCATTTATGTGGCCGATGCAGCCAATCTAGAGCGCAACCTCTTGTTTTTTAGTCAGCTCTACGACCTCGGCTTTCCGATCCTTCTCGTGCTCAACATGTGGGACCGCGCCGGGCAAAAAGGCCTCCAAATCAAACTCGATACACTCCAAAGTAACTTCCCTGCAGCAAGCGTCGTAACGGCCAATGCGCGCATTGCGCTAGGCAAAGAACGCATCCTCAAAGCAATAGATGAACTCGCAGTTGGGCAGCGCGCGGCTTTTCACGACACCGCTTTTCAAGCGCTGCAATCCGATGCCGAACAAACCCAAAACTCCGACGAACGCCTTCAAAAAATCAGATCGCTCGGGCTCGTTACCGAGGCACCAAGCAAGATTTCAAATCAGTCTACGCGCCTCGATCGGATGCTGACGCATCGCATTTATGGTTACCTGATTTTCTCGGCCATTTTACTGGTTATTTTTCAGCTCATCTTCAGTTTTGCCAGCATCCCGATGGACTTCATCGACGGGCTCTTCGTGCGGCTCAGCAGCTGGAGCGCTGCACATTTACCTGAAGGCGTCCTGAGCAAGCTCCTTACCCAGGGGCTCATTCCGGGGATAGGCGGCGTTTTGGTTTTTGTACCACAAATTGCCATTTTGTTTTTCTTTATTGCGCTTTTAGAAGAAAGCGGCTATTTATCTCGCGTGGTGTTCATCATGGACCACCTAATGCGCCCGTTTGGGCTCAATGGCAAAAGCGTTGTGCCGCTGCTCTCTAGCGTGGCCTGCGCCATTCCTGGCATTATGTCGGCGAGAACCATCTCGGACTGGAAAGAACGCCTCATTACCATCCTAGTGGCACCTTTCATGAGTTGTTCAGCCCGAATACCTGTATATACCTTGCTGATTAGTTTGGTGATTCCTAAAATTTACATTGGTGGGTTTTTGAGTTTACAAGGCCTTGTTTTATTCGGCCTCTACGCACTCGGAATTATATTTGCACTCGGCACAGCACTTTTGCTCAAACTACTCGTCAAAAGCCGCACACCAGGTTTTCATTTGATGGAGCTACCCGATTACAAAACGCCAAGGCTCTCTAACGTCGGCTACACCGTCTATGAAAAAGTTCGGGTATTTATATTTGATGCCGGTAAGATCATCGTTGCCATCTCTATTATTCTTTGGGCACTCGCCTCCTACGGCCCTTCTTCCAGAGAACAAGCCCTGCGCGCGCTGCATCAAGAACAAAATTACCAGCAAGCCGAACAAGCCAAGCAACAAGAACTCGACAACGCGTTGTTGCTCTCTGAATCTTACATTGGTCATTTTGGCAAATGGATGGAACCCGCCATTGCGCCTTTGGGTTACGATTGGAAAATCGGGATTGCCTTATTGAGCTCATTTGCCGCTCGCGAAGTTTTTGTGGGTTCTTTGGCAACTATTTACGCAGTTGGCGACGACACCGACACCCAAAAACGCTTGATAGAAAAACTCAAAGAAGAAAAAACAGACAAAGGGCAAGCTACTTACAGCTTGGCAACAGGTGCATCTTTACTGGTGTTTTATGTTTTTGCCATGCAGTGCATGGCCACACTCGCCGTTGTGAAGCGCGAGACCAATACCTGGTCCTGGCCGCTGCTTCAGTTGGTATTCATGGGTGTTGTGGCCTATTTGAGTGCATTTTTGGTATTTCAGCTCTTGGTATAAATACTTTATCGTTAACTTTCGAGTATGCAACAAATCTTGGTCATGGTGCTCATTCTCTCAGCAGGTATTTACTTGCTCAGACACGTCTACCTACTTTTCTTTACTCAAAATGACAATTGCAAGGGTTGCGGACTCACGCCAAAAAACCAACATGAATCCAACTCAAACAGCACAAACCTACCAATACAGTCATGATTTTTTTGCTGTAAAAGCAGGATCAGCCTCCGACTTTGCAGATGAATTTGATCCGCAACTCATCGATCCAGACAACGTTTATTGGCTCAATTTACATGAACTCAACGACCGCGAGAGCATTGAAAAAATTTGTCATAAAATTGGTCTCGACAAACTCAGTATCGAAAGTATTTTCTTACCACTCCGCAGAGCCAAGGTAGAAGAATACCCCACTTATTTGTTTTTTCAACTCCATACCCTGCGCAATAATAGTCAGGATGCGGAACAAACAGATCAAATTACATTTATCCTCGGCGCGCATTATTTACTCTCGCTTCAAACCGATGAGGGACTTCATTTTGGTGAGGTGCGTGAGCGCATCGAAAAATCTAAGGGTAAAATTCGCAATCAAAAAGCTGACTTCTTGTTATTTCGTTTACTAGATGCCCTACTCGATGAACTTTTTCTCTATACCGGCACCATTTCCGATGAAATTGACCGCATAGACCAGCGCATTCACACCCAAATGGAAACCGATTTATTGAGGTCGATCGAAAAACAAAAAAGAAACCTCATCAATATCAGAAAAATTGTTCAACCTATTAAGGACCTGCTTTCATCACTCGAGTCTATGGATAATGATTTGATAGAAGCAACCAACAAGCATTATTACAAAAATTTAAGGAATAGTTGCCTCAGTTTATTAGAGGATGTAGAAGCACACAAACAGATTTTAGATGGTCTTGCCAACCTATACTACGCGGTGCAGGGCCAGCGCATGAACCACATCATGAAGGTACTAACGGTTGTAAGTAGCATCTTTATTCCACTCACGTTCATCGTTGGGGTTTACGGCATGAACTTCAAACACATGCCAGAACTAGAATACACCTATGGCTACTATACCGTTGTAGGACTCATGTTTGCCTTGGCTTTGGGCCTATTTATTTTCTTTATGCAGCGCGGCTGGCTCAAGCGCGAATAGATGTTAATGAAGTGTTAAATACAAAAAACGCCCAAAGAAGCTCCTTATCTTTCGGAAAGTTAAACTGATAAATATGAAAAAATTAATGCTTTCTTTTGGTGTTGTTTTCATGGCTGTACTTGGCCTCAACAGCGTCAATGCACAAATTGAAAAAGGTGCTAAAATTGAATTCAACAAAGAAGTACACGACTACGGAAACATCAAATATGGTGGTGAGCCTTATTGTTCTTTTGAATTCAAAAACACAGGTGACGAGCCTTTGATTATCTCTAACGCAAAAGGATCTTGCGGTTGTACCGTTCCTGAATGGCCGAAAGAGCCAATTGCACCAGGAGCAAAAGGTACCATTCGTGTCAAATACGACACCAATCGTCCGGGCCCAATCAACAAAAGCGTAACCATTACCTCAAATGCACTCAACGAACCAAATAAAGTGATCCGCATTAAAGGTGAAGTTGGTCCGGCTCCAGAAAGCGGAATGCCTGTCAACAACGCAGGTGCTCCTACCAACAACTAAGATTTTTAAATCATAAAAAAAGCCACTTCTCGGAGTGGCTTTTTTTATGGCTTAGATTTTCAGATTTCTAAAAAATGTTGGACGGTACTTGGCCAATTGGCGCTTGTACCTGGCCTAACAAGCTGAATGGTTTGCAAACCTGCTTGTGCTGCGGCCGAGAGTTCGTCGGTTATATCGGATAAGAATAGGATTTGCTCAGGCGCTAAACCCAGCAACTGGGTGATTTTGTGGTAGGTTTCCACCTCTTTTTTGGGGCCTGTAGTGGTATCAAAATGGTTAGAAAAGTGCCCAGAAAGATCGCCAAAATCGCTGTAGCGAAACAACAATTTTTGCGCAGCTACAGAGCCAGAAGAAAACACACCAATTTTTAAGCCCAAGGCGCGCCATTGATTCAGCGCTGTAGGAACATCGTCATAGACATGACCCGTAATTTGTGCGGATTCATAACCGCTTTTCCAAATGACACCCTGCACGGTTTTAAGTGGCGTGAGCTTGCGGTCATCGTCACTCCATTGTTTGAGACAAGCCAAAACTTCTTCTGTAGTGGTGAGGTGCTTGCCCTCTTCTCTGGCCGCAATATCTATGACATCGGCAAACGCTTGCTTGACCTCATTGATTTGCGCATGCTTGGTGAGGTCATTGAGGTGCTCCCGAAAATACGGAAACAAGACCTCATAAACAAAGTGTATAGAACTGGTGGTTCCTTCGATGTCTGTCAGGATATATTTGATTTGCTTATCCAAGATTTGGCGCTTTAAAATGTTGGTAATTGACTTCGATACCCGATGCTGTATAGTGTGGCGTCCAGCCTGTCATGTCTGTAAAAATACGGATGGCTTTTACAAATGGGTTTTGTGGGCCTGCGTCAAACCAATGTTTGGTGCCCGTCGGGACACTAATGAGGTCGCCACGTTGGCAAAGCACATTGAAAATGGGTGCATTGGTTAAATGAAACCAAAACAAACCCTGACCATCTACAAAAAAGCGGATTTCATCCTCGTCGTGGATGTGTTCAGCCAGGAACTTGGCGCGAATTGCTTCGTAATTTGGTGTGAGTGCATTAATGGATATGACATCGGCAGTTTGATAACCGCCTTTATCCATGAATGGCTTGAGGTCTTTGGCATACGCCGCAAGAATTTCTTCTTGGCTTGCGCTGTCATCGAAATGAACAGGACACTCCCACTGCTCAAAAAAGACGCCGTGTTCGGCTAAAAAAGCTTTAATCTGAAGGGGTTCATTGATTTGAACACCTTGGTCTGGAATTGAAAGAATCGCCATTTTTTAGAGTAAAAATTCGCACTCGCAAAGATAATCTAAAGTCTCGAGATGCTTTTGGGCATCAAAAAGTGTTTCTCCCCAGGCATAAGTTCCATGCCCGGCAATGATGAAGCAATGTTGTAGGATGTCTGCTCGTCTGGTATCTAGTTCCGCACAAAGCGCAGACATATCTTGGTGGTTGTCTATGATGGGGATTTGTAGGCTGTCGAGGTGGCTCGTGCAGCCCTTGAACCCTTTTTGTAGTTCGTAGCCTTGTACCGCAAAGAAATTTTCATTGAACTGACTGATCAACACTGGGTATTTACCGTGGCTGTGCAATACAACTTTGGCAGACGGAAAGTTTTGGTAAATCCAGAGATGTATTTGTGTTTCGTCTGAGGGCTTGATGCCGTGAAACATGCCTGACCCTACGCCGTGTGCATCGATGCTCATGAAGTCTTGCTCTGTAAAATCGGCTTTGTTGACCCCTGAGCGCGACACCCAGCATTGGTGGTGTTCGTCTATGAAGGAATAATTGGTGGAGGTGGCCGGTGACCAACCTCTTGCATTTAGGGTTCTGATGACTTGGACTAAAGCTGCTTTCATAAGTTGGCAAGCGTCTCCTTTACCAATGCGGCAATCACTTTACCATCGGCCTTACCAGCTAATTTTCCGGATAAGATACCCATGACTTTGCCCATATCTTGGGGGCCGCTTGCACCCGTTTGGGCAACTGCAGCTTGTACCTCGGCACGAATTTCGTCTTCGGAGAGCATTTTTGGCAAATAAGCCTCGATGACCTCAGCTTGAAACAATTCTTCGGCTGCGAGGTCTTCGCGCTGTTGTGCTTGGTAAAGCGCGTAGGTCTCCATGCGTTGTTTGTGGAGCTTCATGCAGATTTTGATGGCGGTTTCTTCCGAAACTTCGGCGTCAGCACCTGCTGTAGCTTCGAGCAAGAGTTTAGATTTGATATCGCGCAGTGCAGCAAGCTTTTCCTTTTCACGGGCAAGCATTGCGTTTTTGATATCGAGGTTGATGCGTTCTGTGAAGGTCATGATCAGTCTACGTTGTCGTGTAGGAAGTTATTGCTGCGCAAAGTGCTATTTCCGTTGGCGTCTTTGCCGATTCCAAAACGTGAAATCTCTTCTTGCGAACTTGGGCTTTGTTGTTGGAGTTGGATATTTCTACGGACGAACGCTGGCTCGTTTTCGAATTCGAGTAAGCCGTCTGGCTTTTTGAGCTTGGAAGTGAATTCTTGAATGCGCGAGACGCGTTCTTGATTCTTGCGCTGTTGTTCTTCGGGGCTCAAGATGCGTTTTGGCATTTCCATTTCGACGCGCTGTTGGCTGTCATCTTCCAAAACGTGCTTCACGACCTCTTGTTCAAAAGAAGGTGCTGCTGGTGTTGGCAAAATAGCATCTGACTGCACATCAAAAACTTCCCAACTCATAGAGGTTTGGGTAGCTGATACAACTTCTTCTTGCTCATCATAGAGGTTGAAGGTTGTTTTTGGACTTGCCGCAACCGCGTCTATTGGTGTTTCTACCGTTTGAAACGGATTGGAGAGCGGTGCTTCCACTTGTTTCATGAAAGGCTCCTCGGTTACATTGGCTACTGGTGCAGTTGCAATGGATTCAAACGGAGAGCTGAGCGGAGCTGTGATTTCTTGTTTTTTCTCATCTTCGAGTACAACCACAGTGCGTTCCGGACCCTTCTCAAAACCCGTTAAAGGTGAAGAACTGAAGCCAGTTGCAATAATGGTGAGGCTGAGTTGGTCTCCGAGAGAAGCATCGTGGCCATGGCCCCAGATCACGTCGGCGGTAGAGCCGGCAGCTTCTTGGATGTAATCGGTGATGTCGGTGATTTCGTCCATCATGACTTCGCGATCGCCGTAAGAGATATTGAGCAAGACATAACGTGCACCGTTGATGTCGTTGTCGTAGAGCAATGGAGAGTTGAGTGCGTTTTTGACGGCTACAACCGCGCGGTCTTCGCCAGCGGCAATGGCACTACCCATGATGGCGTGGCCAGAGTTGCGCATGACGGTATTGACATCGTTGAAGTCTACGTTAATGGCGCCGGTAACGGAAATTACTTCGGCAATGCCTTTAGCAGCAACCGTTAAGACGTCGTCGGCATGAGAAAACGCCTCAGAAAGAGACATGTTCTTGCCAAACTCACGCAAACGCTCGTTGTTGATGATCAGTAAGGTATCGACATTTTGGCGCATGCGCTCCAAACCTTCTTCGGCTTGTTGGCGTCTTTTGCGGCCTTCAAAATTAAATGGAACCGTAACGATTCCAACCGTTAAAATACCGAGGTCTTTGGCAACTTGCGCAATAACCGGTGCCGCACCTGTACCAGTGCCCCCGCCCATTCCGGCTGTTACGAAAACCATTTTGGTGTCTTTGGACAGTAACTCGCGGATTTCTTGGATGTTTTCCATTGCGGCGTTCATGCCTACTTCAGGAATCATGCCTGCGCCACGACCTTCAGTTAGGTTTGGCCCTAATTGAATTTTGTGCGGAACTGGCGAAAGATCTAGCGCTTGACAATCTGTGTTGCAAACGATAAAATCAACACCAGCGATGCCTTGCAAATACATGTGGTTGACGGCATTTGAGCCGCCACCGCCTACGCCGATCACTTTGATGATGGAGGCCGCTTGAGGTGTGTCGTGTTTTGGTAAATCAAATTCCATAATACTGCTTTGTATAACCAAGTTTGTCTTAAATATTAATCTTCTGAATCGTCAAAGAATTTTCCTACACGACCTAAAATACGGTCAAAAAATTCGCCTCGGCGACCAGGTTCTGAATGCGTTTTAATTTTTTCTTGCTTTTCTGCAATTGCCTGCTCAATAATGGGGTCTTCTTGTTTGGCATTAGGTTGTTGCTCCCATGGTTGGGCTGCCTCAAAACTCTCGAAGCCTTTCAAGACCAATCCGATGCCTGTGGCGTATTTTGGACTAGACAAGACGTCGATGTCATTGGTATTAGCCAAGTGCTCAGTTGGGTAACCGATGCGTGCATCCATGCCTGTGAGATACTCGATGAGTTGCGTAAGGTGCTTGAGTTGCGAACCGCCACCGGTAACGACAATACCACCGATGAGTTTTTTCTCGTAATCGGTACTTTTGATTTCTAGGTTCACCAATTCGATGATTTCTTCCATGCGGGCTTGAATGATACTCGCCAAATTGCGCAAGGTAATTTCTTTCGGATCGCGTCCGCGCAAGCCAGGTATGCAAACAACTTCGTTTTCTTTGCTTTCTGAAGCCAAAGCACTACCGTACTTCACTTTGAGCATTTCGGCCTGACGCTGCATGATCCTGCAACCCTCTTTGATGTCTTGGGTAATGACATTGCCGCCAAACGGAATCACTGCGGTGTGGCGAATGAGGCCGTCGTGGAAAATCGCTACATCTGTGGTACCGCCGCCGATATCGACGAGTACAACACCCGCTTCTTTTTCTTCTTCGGAGAGTACAGCCTCAGCAGATGCAATGGGCTCTAAAATAATATCTTTGACCTTCAGACCCGAGCGATCTACGCAACGGGTAATGTTCTGAACGTTGGTAACCTGACCACTGATGATATGAAAGTTGGCTTCTAAGCGAACACCAGCCATTCCAATCGGATCTTTGATTTCTGGTTCGCCATCGACGATGTATTCTTGTGGAATAACGGTAATGATTTCTTCTCCTGGATTCATGACCATTTGATACATGTCGTCTACGAATGCATCGATGTCTACCTGAGAGATTTCACCGTTGGTGGTGCGGCGCGTGTAAATACCGCGGTGTTGCATACTTCTGATGTGCTGACCAGCTATACCGACATGCACATTTTTGATTTTGAGGTCGCCTTCTACAGCTTCTTGGGTAGCCTCTACAGCTGCATTGATGGATTGCACCGTGCGCTCGATATTGGAAACCACGCCGCGCATCACGCCCAAAGACTCACTTTTGCCCATGGCGACGATTTCAATTTTGTCGTGCTCGTTTTTGCGACCGACAAAGCAAGCAATTTTAGTGGTGCCAATATCCAAACCGACAACCACACGCGTGCTCTTTACCTCGGGATTGTTATTTTTTTCTGCAAACGATTTGTCCTTCATATTTGACACTTATTTCTTTGTATTTGTTCCAGCCTTCGTGGGGCAGGGCTTCTTTGTAAAAATGGCTCAGACGTTCAAATTTGTCTGAAACTTCTTCGGTACTGCGTGCCGGACCGAAGACAATTTGTTGTTCACCGAGCAACGGAATGAGGATGAAATCACCGTCGGGTTCTAGGTAAACTTGACCGATTAATTTGTGCATTAATGGATCATTACAAACATAATTTGAAATGCGGTAGATTTGACCAATTTTTTGAGAACTTTTCAAATTTGAATTGTTAATAAAATCACAGTGAAGACGGGGGTTATAGGCGTCGGGGATATGCCCCGAAAACACGAGTGTTCTGGCTGTATGCAAAGCGGAGCGATACATCATAAAACCGTCCTGATCAAGGTAATAGCTTTGGCCTTTCAAATTGAAGATGCGCGCAATTGGTTTGCGAAGTTCTAATTTGATTTCCCAACTATTTCCCAAATGCTTGAATACATCTACGGTCTTGACCTCTGCCATCGCTGCAATGGTGCGCTCGATGCGGTGAATTTTGAGTTCGTCGGCCTGCATATCGCGGCGAAATAATTTACGCAACTGCAAGCGAGTGAGCAATTCTGATTTGGTTAAAAAAGCGTTTTCGTCGGCAGCATGGATCGAAATTTTGGGCGTTTGCAGCACTTTCTCTTGTTCGGAGACATTGGCAAAGTAAAAGACAACTACCACACCAATAGCGAGCAGCAACCAGAAGATCCTAAAAAGCCAAATTTTCATCGCGGTTGTTTTTGCATATTGAGTAAAGCTGTCAACGGACCAACCATGCGGTCGATATCGCCAGCGCCAATAGTGAGCACCACACCTTTTTGTGGTTTTTGAAGTGCCGTGAGTATTTCATGTGAATCCAACACCCACTTGTTTTGAAGCGGGGTGAGCTCTGCCAACCATTCGCTCGTCACACCTGGAATCGGCACTTCGCGCGCTGGATAAATTGGCAACAAATAAAGTATATCGAGTTGCGCCAAAGCTTGGGCAAATTCAGCTGCAAAATCTTGTGTGCGGGAGAACAAATGCGGCTGAAAAATACCGGTGATTTGCTGACCCGGATACATGGACTTTACCGAAGAGATCAGGGCATTGATCTCTGTCGGATGATGCGCGTAGTCATCGATGTAGGTCAAATCAGGGGTGCGTAAATGGTATTCAAAACGTCTTTTGACGCCTTTGAAACTTTTGAGTGGCGCTCGAAGCGCTTCTGCGTCAAAACCCAAACAATCGAGTAAAGCGATACAGCCAAGCGCATTTTCTGCATTGTGAATGCCGGGCAAACCGAGTTCAAAACCTTCGTAAAAGTGCGCGCCAATTTTCAAATCAGCCACCTGAAAACCGTTCTCGTAGCGCAGGTTCAAAAAACTGTAATCTGCTGTCTGAGAATCTATTGCATATGTAAAAACGGGGGCCAAACTCTGCAGCTGAAGACCTTCTTTTTGAATGCAAAATCCCTTCGGATCAATACGCATGGTGAACTGTCTAAAACCCTCCACAAAAGCGTCTTCGGTTCCGTAGATATCGAGGTGGTCGGCATCTGCAGCCGTCACAATTGCGGCAAACGGAGAGAGCTGTAAAAAACTGCGGTCGAATTCATCGGCCTCAATAACGGCATACGGACTTTCGGCATGCAACACCAAATTGGAGGCAAAATTACTGGCAATTCCGCCTAAAAATGAGGTACAACCCACTTCAATCTCGGTCAAGAGATGGGTCAATAAAGAACTGGTTGTTGTCTTGCCGTGGGTTCCGGCCACGCAAAGCCCCTTGTAGGTTTGGGTCAGTGCACCCAGTACTTCGGCGCGTTTCATGATCTGAAAACCTTGCTCTTGAAAAAACGTGAGCTCACCGAGCGCTTTGATCGCTGGTGTATACACAACTAGCGTGTTTTCAGGATCTTGAAATGCTGACGGAACTTCTGTTCCTAAATCTTCATAATGGATAGCGATGCCTTCCTCCACAAGTTGCAGCGTGAGCACAGTTTCTACTTTGTCGTAACCTGCTACTTGCTTGCCTGTAAACTTGAAAAAGCGGGCCAGCGCACTCATGCCAATGCCGCCGACACCCACAAAATAGACCCGATCAAACGCTGCTAACTGTTTCATATTTTGGCTACTTTCAGACAAGCGTCTACGATTTCTTTGGTGGCATTGGGCAGCGCCATTGTTTTCATGGCCTCAGACAGCGCTTGCTGCTGAGCAGGATCTTGAAGGAGCTCTAATGCCAAGGGCACTAATTTTTCTTGCGCCTGCGCATCGGTCACCAATAAAGCAGCACTGCGCTCAACAAGTGCGCGGGCATTTTTAGTTTGGTGGTCTTCGGCTACGTTTGGTGAAGGCACCAAGATAGCGGGCTTGGCCACCAACGCGAGCTCGCTCACGGACAGCGCACCAGCGCGAGAAACAATGACCGAAGCCAACGCATAGGCGAGGTCCATGCGCTGAATAAAAGGGAAAACCTTTACATTTTTTGGTAGTGTCTGCTGGAAATTCAACAATTCTTGTTCAAACGATTTGCCGCATTGCCAAATGACCTGTACATCGGAGTGCGCAAAAACAGAAAGTGCGGAACGCAACGCGTTGTTAAGGGTTCGGGCACCGAGGCTCCCTCCCATGACAAACAAAGTGGGCTTACTGGCATCCAAACCAAAAAATTCGGCTGCTTCTTGCTTTTTTTCATCCAGATTTTGGAGCAAGGCTGCGCGCACAGGATTGCCCGTAAGTTGTATTTTTGAAGCTTCAAAAAACTTGTCCATTTCTGGATAAGCGACACAAATGGCCTTGGCCTTGCGCGCTAAAAGTTGATTGGTTTTGCCCGGGAAGGAGTTTTGCTCTTGCAATAAAGTGGGTACGCCAAGGAACTGCGCCATTTGCAAAGTGGGGCCGCTCGCATAACCACCTACCCCAATAACTAGCTCTGGTTTAAATCGTCTGATGACAAAAAAAACTTTTGTTAAGCTGAGCAATAATTTGAAGGGAAGCAATAGATTTTTGAGAGTCAGTTTGCGCTGAAATCCAACGATGGGCAAACCGACAATTGGATAACCTGCTTGTGGTACTTTTTCCATCTCCATTTTTCCTTCGGCACCGATAAATAAGATATCGGCCGCTTCATTTCGGCGCTTGATTTCGTCGGCAATGGCTAGTGCAGGAAAAATATGACCGCCTGTTCCGCCTCCAGAGATGATGATTTTAGTCAATTTCATTTTGTACTGGGCTTGCAAATTGATTTTCTTGTTCGTTTTTGGGAAGTTCTTTGGCAAAAGACTGCACCACGCCAATGGAAATGCAGGCCATGACCAAAGCCGAACCCCCCATTGCTAAAAATGGCATGTTTTGACCTGTAACAGGAAACACACCTGTGCACACCAACATATTCACACTTGCTTGGGTCAGTAAGTGAATACCAATACCCATGGCAACATAACTCTGAAACAAATCTTGGGTTTTGAGTGCAAAACGGATCATGCGATAAAGCAAGATCAGGTACAGCAGTACGAGTATCAAAGCAGATACAAAACCGAATTCTTCTACAAAAGTGGCGTAATAAAAATCTGCATAAGCTTCGGGTAAAAATTCTTTGAGCTTGCCATCGCCAACGCCTTGTCCGAAAACAGCACCCACTGAAATAGCCAATTTGGCATTATTGGCTTGTTGGTTGGCCTGCAAACTTTCAATGCTTTGGTCTTTGGCGTCTACTCGATTATTGATGCGGTTCATCCAGGTATCATAGCGCGGCAAAATGTTAGCTTGTGGAATCGCTACATGCAAACCGACAATGAACAAAACCAAACCAAACCCAACACCCACCAATGTAAACAACTTCAAGAGTGGTACATGCCCAATAAAAAGCAACAGCATACTCAACATAAACACCATGGCTGAGGTTGAGAAGTTGTCCTTTAATATGAGTAAACAAATGGCACCAATTGGAATCAATAACGGAAAAATTCCCTCTCGCCAGTTGTCGAATTTTGGTTGCTTTTTGACCAACAACTTGCTCAGATAAATGAGCAGTGCGAGCTTGGCAAAATCGGAAGATTGAAACGTGAGATTGACAAAAGGAATGCGGATCCAGCGACCTGCACCGTTCACTTGAGCGCCAAAAAACCAAGTAAAAATCAGGAGAGCCAAGCCCAAATAGTAGGCAAACTTAGCCAACTGACTAATGTACTTAGCTGGCACGCGATGAATAGCGTACATGCCCGCAAACCCGAGGATCACGTAAACCAAGTGCTTGAAAAGATACAAAAACGGAGAACCACCTTCTATTTTGATCAAAATAGGCACAAAACTATACACGGTAACCAACGAAAAAGCCATCATTAGCAAAGTAATGATCCAAATAACGGGGTCGCCCTTCAGATAAGATAGATAGGTTCTCATAGTGGCACTTATAACATGCGGACGGCCTGTTTGAATTGCTGACCGCGGTCTTCGTAGCTGCTAAACAAATCAAAACTTGCGCAAGCCGGAGACAACAAAACTGCGTCGTCATTTTTGGCAAGCTGATAAGCAAACGAAACCGCTTCATGCGCAGATTTCGCCTCAACGATCACCTCAACTTTGTCTTTGTAGGCTTCAATGATTTTCTGATTATCCACGCCTAGGCAAACAATGGCCTTTACTTTTTGAGCCACTAAATCGAGTAATTCGCTGTAGTCATTGCCCTTATCGACACCACCTACAATCCAGACGGTCGGTTTTTCCATTGATTCTAGCGCAAACCAAGCGGCGTTGATATTCGTTGCTTTTGAGTCATTGATGAATTCAATGCCATTGACTTTGGCGACAAACTCCATGCGGTGCTCGACATTGACAAAATCTTCTAAACTTTCTCGCAGGACATCAGTGCGGATTTCAACGAGCCTTGCTGCAATACCTGCTGCAAGCGCATTTTGGGTGTTGTGTTTGCCTTTAAGAGCTAATTCGTGGATAGACATGGTGAGTTGTTGTTTGTTTATGTTGATGTATAGTTGTTGCTGATCTGCGTAGCCACCGTTGAGCTGTGGCGTTTGAATAGAAAAAGGGACTAATTGAGCGCTGGTCTGCACTTGCCCAAGTTGTGCGGTAATAATGGCATCGTCTGCATTGTAAATGAAATAATCTGCAGCGCCTTGATTTTGAAGAATGCGAAATTTCGCGTTCACGTAATTTTGCATTTGGTATGCGTAACGATCGAGGTGATCTGGGGTAATGTTCGTGAGGATAGCGATATCTGCTTTAAAAATGAACATATCGTCGAGCTGAAATGAACTGAGCTCCAAAACATAATAATCAAAATGCTCAGTAGCCACTTGCTTGGCAAAACTTTGTCCTACATTTCCGGCTAAACCTACATTATAGCCTGCTTTTTTCAAAATATGATAACACCACATGGCAGTGGTCGTTTTGCCGTTGCTACCGGTAATACAAATGTGCTTGGCCTTGGAATAATACCCGGCAAACTCGATTTCTGAAATGACCTGAATGCCTTTTTGACGAATGGCCTTCATGACCTCAGCTCTCTCTGGAATGCCTGGAGATTTGATGATTAAATCGGCGCAAAGAATTCGAGAAAAATCATGTGAACCCGACTCAAAAGCGATGTGCTGTTCGTTTAATTCTTGTTGAAAAGAAGGTTTTATGCTTGCGCCGTCAGAAACAAATACGCGCCATCCTTTCGCCTTGGCCAAAATAGCTGCCCCGACGCCAGATTCTCCAGCACCTAAAATAACAAGCAAGCGATTTTGGGCTTCCATCTTAACGCAATTTGAGGGTTACGATCGTGACAACAGCCAAGAGTACGGCTACAATCCAGAAGCGCGCAACGATTTTTGCCTCGTGAATACCCTTTTTTTGATAGTGGTGGTGCAGCGGTGCCATCAAGAAAATGCGCCTGCCCTCTCCGTATTGCCGTTTGGTGAACTTGAAGTAGCCCACTTGCAGCATCACCGACACGTTTTCAATGAGGAAAATACCGCACAGTACCGGAATGAGGAGCTCTTTGCGAATGGCAATAGCAAATACCGCAATGATGCCGCCGAGTGCCAAGCTACCGGTGTCTCCCATAAATACTTGGGCTGGAAACGCGTTGTACCACAAAAAGCCCACGCAAGCGCCCACAAAAGCAGCGATAAAAATCACGAGCTCTTCGGCCTCCGGAATGTACATTACGTTGAGGTAGTCGGCAAATTTGGCGTGTGAGCTCACGTAAGCCAAGACAGCCAAAGCCAAGCCCACAATAGCTGAGGTGCCGGTTGCCAAACCATCGAGGCCATCGGTCATGTTGGCGCCATTCGATACCGCGATGACAATAAAAATGACGATTGGGATAAAAATCAGCCAACCATAAGACTTATTGACGTCGCCAATGAGCCAGTTGTAATTGAATTCATTGCCTTTGAAAAAAGGAATGGTGGTGGTCATGTCGTCGGTGCGGATCCATTTGTAGTTTTCACCCGCATTTTGGGAGTGCTCGTGGGTTACAAAACGTTCATCAGCCTGCAATTTATAGTTTGCTGAAACGCGTTTGTGCACCACAACATCATTCGAAAAATAAAGAATCCCACCTACAATGAGGCCCA
>JAIPCC010000001.1 GCA_021738405.1 Crocinitomicaceae bacterium
GCGTAATGGCGTTGTCGTGCGGAGAATGAATGAGTTCGAGGTTGCGAACGGTAAAGCGGTCGAGCCACATATAGCGATCGGGGGCAATGCGCGAGATGCCGGTGATGTGGCCGAGTTGTTGTTGTTGGTTCTCGGAGAGATAATGAAAAACAGCGCCTGCGGCAATAATCGCTAAGTCTTGGTTTTCTAGGCCAAATCCTTTGAGTGATTTGGTACCAAAATGCTTGTTAAGCTGTTCATTGGCGAAATCTGAGCCAAAGACCCAGTCTTCTAACTTGAAGTGAAAGGCGTCATTGCCAAACAACTCGTGAACGGCGCTCGTTTTACTTTTTTGATAAATGACTTCGGTTGGCCTGAAGCCACTAATGAGTTTGTCAATGTAATTGGCTGTGCCTTGCGCCACGAGAAATTCGCCAGTTGAAATATCGAGAAACGCTGCACCAACTTCGGTTTTGTCGAGGTGGAGCGCACACAAAAAGTTGTTGCTGCGTTGGTCTAAAACTTGGTCATTGAAGGCCAAACCGGGTGTAACGAGTTCGGTAACGCCGCGCTTCACGATGGTTTTGGTCATTTTCGGATCTTCGAGCTGATCGCAAATAGCCACGCGTTGCCCTGCGCGCACTAGCTTAGGCAAGTACGTTTCTAATGAGTGGTGCGGAAAGCCGGCGAGTTCCATGTCGGCGGCGGCACCATTCTTTCTTTTGGTGAGGATAATGCCCAGGATGCGGCTGGCTTTAACGGCATCTTCGCCGAAGGTTTCGTAGAAATCACCGACCCTAAATAACAACATAGCATCAGGATGGCGCGCCTTGATTTGATTGTATTGCTTCATCAAGGGCGTTTCGGACGATTTTTCTGCGATTTGCTTAGACACTGTTTCTTTTTAGATGAGTAAAGATAGCCCTTTTTAGCCCTGCACTTCGGGCTATTTTTCCACAATTTTGCAGTATTTTTGAGCCATAGATGTCAGCAAGCCACACCAAAAAATTAAAGTTATGGGAGCTCAATCGGCTCAGCGAAGCCGCTTTTGCCGAGCAAAAGAAGTTTCCGTTGGTCTTGGTCCTCGATAGCATTCGCTCGCTCAACAATATCGGCTCCTTTTTTAGAACTGCCGACGCGTTTAACGCAGAAGAAATCTATTTGTGTGGCATCACCGCCCAACCGCCGCACCGCGACATCCACAAAACGGCTTTAGGCGCTACGGACACCGTGCGTTGGCAGCACCGCACAAGTTTGGCAGAGGTGCTGGTCGAACTCAAAGAGAAGGGCTATGCCATTTGCGTGGTAGAGCAAGCGGTTCAAACAACTTTATTACAAAACATTGATCAACTGAGTGCGCCGGGCTTTGCATTGGTTTTTGGCAATGAAGTAGACGGCGTAGATCAGGCTGCGCTAGACACAGCAGACCACATCATCGAAATTCCGCAGTTTGGCACCAAGCACAGCCTCAATGTAAGTGTTTGCGCAGGCATCGTGCTCTGGGAATTTACCAAGAAGTATATTTAGAATTAAAATTGATTCCGCAAAAATATTGCGGAGTAATTTAAGCCAAGCGAATCAATAACAAATCATTCTCCTTGCTCACAACTAACAACTGATTTTTGGTCAGGGTTTTCAGCGAGGTATCCCAAAGTTTGTTCGAGATGTCAAAGTGCCCACGGAGTTCGCTCAATAAAAGTTGTTTTTCTTGTTGCATTTTTTCGAAAATCGCTGTTTCGGTCTCGTTGAGCACGACTTTCGGCGCCTGTACTTCAGGTCGCATTTGCGGGAAGAAAAGCACCTCTTGAATAGAGGCATTGTTGGTGAGGTACATGATGAGGCGGTCCATACCGATGCCCAAACCACTGGTTGGCGGCATGCCGTATTCGAGCGCGCGCAAGAAGTCTTGGTCAATAAACATGGCTTCGTCGTCTCCGCGTTCTTGCAGTTTGAGTTGCTCCTCAAAGCGCTCGCGTTGGTCAATAGGATCATTGAGCTCAGAGTAAGCATTCGCTACTTCTTTGCCGCAAACCATGAGTTCAAAACGCTCGGTGAGGCTTGGGTCGTCGCGGTGTACTTTGCAAAGCGGTGACATCTCTTTGGGGTAGTCCGTAATGAAAGTAGGCTGGATGTAATTGCCTTCGCACTTTTCACCAAACATTTCGTCGATGAGTTTGCCAGTGCCCATGGTTTCATCTACCTCGATTCCCATGCCGCGTGCTGCGCTGCGGAGTTCGTCTTCGGTTTTACCTGCAATATCGAAACCAGTGAAGTCGATGATCGCTTGACGCATGGTTATGCGTTTGTAAGGCGCTTTGAAATCAATGGTGTGCTCGCCAAACTGAGCAATTGTAGAACCATTCACTGCCAATGCGCAGTATTCTAATAATTGTTCGGTGAAGTCCATCATCCAATTGTAGTCTTTGTAGGCTACGTAGATTTCCATGGCTGTAAACTCAGGGTTGTGGGTGCGGTCCATGCCTTCGTTGCGGAAGTTTTTGGAGAATTCATACACGCCGTCGAAGCCCCCGACGATCAGTCTTTTGAGATAAAGTTCGTTGGCAATGCGCATGTAAAGCGGAATGTCTAGCGCATTGTGGTGGGTGATAAACGGTCTTGCTGAGGCGCCGCCTGGAATGGCCTGCAAAACAGGTGTTTCAACCTCCATATAGCCTGCTCGGTTGAAAAACTCGCGCATGGCGTTGAATAATTTGGTTCTTTTGATAAAAACTTCTTTCACATGACGGTTCACCACGAGGTCGACATAGCGTTGGCGGTAGCGCAACTCAGGGTCTGTGAAAGCGTCGTGTACAACCCCTGCTGCGTCTGTTTTTGGCAAAGGCAAAGGGCGTAAAGACTTGCTGAGGAGTATGAATTCCGTAACGTGAACAGAAATTTCACCTACTTGGGTCTTGAATACGTGGCCTTTGATGCCGATGAAATCGCCGAGGTCGAGGAGTTTTTTGAATACTTCGTTGTAAAGCGTTTTGTCTTCGCCGGGGCAGAGTTCGTCTCGGTTGAAATACACTTGGATACGGCCCGATGCATCTTGAATTTCTGCAAAAGAAGCCTTGCCCATGATGCGCTGCGAAAGCATGCGACCAGCCAAACAAACCTGTTTACCGTCCTCAAAATTGGTTTTGATAGCTGCAGCGAAAGCATCTACGGGGTAGAGTGCCGCTGGATAAGGATCAATACCGAGATCGCGCAATTTTTGCAAAGATTCGCGACGTAAGATTTCTTGTTCGGAAAGTTCTGGATGACTCATGACTATACAATTGGGGCTACAAAGATAGCGCTAAAAAAAATTCTAGGCTTTGTTTGCAACGTATGAGTGGTTTTTTCGTTAGAGGATTATGCAGTTTTGGTGGCGCTTATTAAAACGTACGGTTTTGATTTTATTGGTCTTCATGGCCACCATCTCTTTGGCACTCTATATTTTTGAAGACCGCATCATCAAAAAAGTAGTCGCACAAGTCAATACCTATCTGAAGGCGCCCGTTCAGGTTGAACAAATCAACCTTCATTTTTGGCGCACTTTCCCTCACTTGAGCGTCGCTTTTGAACAAGTACTGATCGCAGATCCACTTTCAGCCAAAGACACGCTTTTGCAAGCGGAGCAAATCAGTTTGCGCTTCAATCCATTTGATTTATGGAACGGCAAGTACCAAATTGAGCAAATCACCAGTTTCAACGGGCAGCTCAATTTGAAAACTGATGCAAAAGGCCAAACCAATTACGACATTTTTAAGGATACCTCCTCGAGCAGCTCAAGTTTCAATTTAGAACTCGAAACCATATTACTTGAGCAATTCAAGGTGGCGTACCGCGATCAAAAAAGTGCGCAGTCTTACACCTCCACTATTCATAGCGCCTCTTTATCCGGAAAATTCTCTGCCCAAAAAACCACCTTGAAGGCCGAAGGCGATGTTTGGCTAAAACGCATTCAAAAGGGTCGGGTTGTTTTGCTCAAGAATGAACCATTGGTTTTTGACCTTGCTCTTTTAGTAGACCAAACCCAAAATTTGATCAAGCTGCCGCAAGCACAGATCAAAATCGCCAATTTACCCTTTTTGATCGATGCCGAATTTGGCCCAGTCAAAAGCAGCCTAGACATCCGCTCTCAAAACTTGTCTTTGGTTCAGCTCGTTCGCACGGTTCAGCCCGCTTCAATGGCTGAGCTCAAGCGCGTCAAGGCAAAAGGAAAAGTAGATTTTCACCTGCATTACGAGGATGTAATTGACAGAGAAAACCCATTGGTACAAGCCTATTTTAACATTGAAAATGGACAACTCACTGAGCCAAAATTTGGTTCAAAAATTGAAGACCTGCAGTGTAATGGCACTTATTCGAATATAGGTACCGATAACCTAGTAATTGAGCAATTTAAGTTTGACACAGGAGGCGCGCACTTTTTTGGTCAATTCCAGTTGAGCAATTTTTTGCGCCCAAAACTCTCTATTGCAGCAAAAGGACAAGTGCCCTTGAGCCTGATCCAAGCTATTTATCCTTTGGCCAATGTGCAAGAACTTGGCGGCGCGGCGCATCTTGACGTCCAAGCTAAAATGGTTCAGGATCAACAAAATAACTGGCAAACCAACCATATAAAAGGACGTGTTGGGATCAAAGCCGCTGCTGTGCGCTTCACTGATTACAAAAATGGTTTTCGTCAGGTGAGCGCCACGGCATCTTTTGATGACCACGATCTTGTTATCCGAGATTTGAAGGCCAAGATAGGAAGTAGTGATTTAAACCTGCAACTTCAAATTCCCAATTACCTCCAACAATTGAGTCGTGATTTGCCCATCCAACTCAGCGGGGCCTTGCGTGCTCAAAATCTTGATTTCGCAGATTTCGATACCGAGTCCACAACTCAAAAACGAGATTGGATATTACCCCAGCAACTATTGGTTGCGCTTCCTTTCGACATTCAACAATTGAGATATGAAAACAAAGAAATCAATCAAGTCCAAGGATCCTTGAAATTAAGCGCTCATTTGCTTCAACTTGAACAGTTGAAGTTTAAACATGCGCAAGGTTATTGGAATGGCGAGCTGCAATTAAACGAGCGAGCCCCTGTTGCATTTGAAATAGCAACTAATGGTGCTGCCAAAAAAGTAGATCTTGGTTACTTGTTCAAGGAGTGGGAGAATTTTGATCAGGCCATTTTAACAAATGAACACCTTTCTGGAAAAGGTAATTTTGATTTTGCCGTCCGAACTAATTACGACTACTTCAAGGGTCTCGACGAAGCGAGCTTAAAAGTACGTGTTCATTGTGTCATTGACAACGGCCGCCTCTTGCATGCGCCAATCCTACAAGATTTGGCCAACACGCTTACCATTGGTAAAGGCAAGGCCATTCTCGGAGCCAAGAACCAAGCAGCGCTGCAGCAAAAACTCAAAGATGTGCGCTTTGATCGACTCGAAAACACGTTTGTCATCTCCGAGCGCCAGCTCAGTTTTGAAAAAATGCACATCGCATCCTCAGCACTCGACCTCGATTTAGTAGGGAGCCATAGTTTTGAGCATCAAATTGATTATGCTGTTGGCCTGCGTCTGCGCGACCTCTTCGTTCAGGAAACACAAACTGAATTCGGTGAAATTTTAGACGACGGCACCGGGCTGCGCTTGTTTGTGCGCATCAGCGGCTCACTCGACGACCCCAAGGTGAGTTGGGACAAAAAAGGTAAAAAAGAAGCCGCGCAACAACAGTTTGAAAGCAGTCAGCAAGAGTCAAAAGAAATGCTCAAAGCAACTTTTGGGCTGTATAAAAACGACCCTAGCGTGCAGAAGTACCAGGAAGAAACTACCCCGCACGAAACCATTCAAGTGAATTTTAATAAGGATAAAAATCCAGTTAAAGGATCAGATTTACCACCCCCTACTTCTCCTAGGAATAGCAAATTGCAGCAAAAATTAGAAAAATGGAAAGAGGAGCAAGGTCAGCCGGGGGTGGCCATCAAAATCAAAGGAAAGCCTTAGTTGCCCTTCGCTAAAATGCCCGTAGTGGAGTAACCTTCCACAAATGGAATCGTCTGAACGCTGCCACCATATGTTTGAACGAATGCCGAACCGACAATATAGTCTTTGGCTTCGGGATTGGTTTGCTCGGCGTTGTAGTCGGCACCTTTCAAGAGTACGTCTGGCTTCAAGGCCTCGATGAGTTCAAGCGGCGTTTGTTGCTCGAAAAGCACAACGGCGTCTACACAACTCAATGAAGCCAATACCATCGCTCTGGCGTCTTGAGCATTGATGGGGCGATTAGGGGCTTTTTCGAGCAGCCGAACAGAAGCGTCGGTATTGATGCCCACGATGAGGCGCTTGGCGCTGTCTGCAGCTTGCGCTAAATAACTCACATGACCCAAATGCAAAATATCAAAACAACCGTTGGTAAAGGCCACTTTTTGGCCTTGGAGCGCCCAAATACCTCTGAGTTTGAGGGCGTCTTCCCAGCTTAGAATTTTGTGTTGAATGTTGTGAAGGCGCTTGCTCATGTAAATTTACGAGAGCAAGTTAGTTTGTTCGTTCGGAAAAACCAAAGAAGGCTTGAAGGTTTTGGCTTCTTCGAAGTCTAGCATGGCATAGCCAATAATAATAATGATGTCGTTGATGGCTACCTTGCGAGCAGCAGGGCCATTGAGGCAAATCATGCCAGTTTGGCGCTCGCCTTTGATGACGTAAGTCTCGAAGCGCTCACCGTTGTTGATATTGACAATCTGAACGCGCTCTCCCTCGATGAGGTTTGCGGCATCCATGAGGTCTTCATCTATGGTGATGCTACCAATATAGTTGAGGTCTGCTTGTGTAACGCGGACCCGATGAATTTTTGATTTGAGGACGTTGATGTACATAACTTATAGCGCGTTGTAGCGCGGCAAAATTACATCAAAGAACCGATTCACACAACATATTATCGATCAGCCGTACCTCTCCGCAAAAAGCAGCCACGCAACAAACTTGAATTTGCTGCCATTCTGTGCAGTTTTCTAGGGTAAGCGGATCTACGATTTCGAGGTAGTCTATCTCTAAACCAGCTTGTTCAATGATGTTTCGTGCGGCTTGTTTGACGTTTTCGATGGTATCTTGCCCAATGTTATTTTGGACCAATGTAATGGCTCTTGAAATAGAAACGGCATTTTGACGCTGTTCTTGGGTCAGTCTGAGGTTACGACTGCTCATCGCCAAACCGTCGCTTTCGCGGATGGTTTCACAGCCAATTATATCAATTCCGAAGCCATAATGCTGATTCAGCAAACGAATAATAGCCAGTTGTTGGAAATCTTTTTGGCCAAAATAAGCTGTATGTGGCTGAACCAAAGCAAATAAATGATGCACCACATGTACCACTCCTTCAAAATGTCCAGGCCTGTGCGCACCCTCTAAGAGCTGCCCAATTTTGCCAAGTGGCATGGGGTCAAAGGGCAAATCTGCGGGGTACATTTCACTTTCGTTGGGCGCAAAAATAACCAGATTGCTCAGGTGCTGCAATAAAGCAAGATCTGCCGATAGCATTCTTGGATAAGCTTGTAAATCAGCGTTTTGATTGAATTGTTTCGGGTTCACAAAAATGGAAACAACCACGACGTCATTCTCCCGACAAGCTTGTTCCACTAACGACAAATGTCCTTGGTGTAAAGCACCCATGGTTGGCACAAAACCAATTTGTTTTTGCGCTGCGCGTTGTTGCTCGCGCCAAATGAATATTTCTTGCCTAGTAACAAAGGTCTGCATGGCTTCGTCTTTTCTACAATTTGAATCGGACAAAGCTATTGCTTTTTAGGTTAGTTCATGTTTATTTCGTAATTTTGCAGCATACTTATATAAATGGAAAAGAAGAAAATCCTATTTATTTCTCAAGAAATCTTTCCTTTTTTACCCAAATCTGAAATTTCTGGAAGCGCACGTCGCATTTCTCAAGCAGTTCAAGATGCTGGTAAAGAAATCCGTGTTTTTACGCCCCGTTTTGGTGCGATCAATGAAAGACGCCACCAACTCCACGAAGTCATTCGTCTATCAGGGCTCAATATCTCTATCGACGACCACGACCACCCGCTCATTATCAAAGTTGCCTCTATTTCGGCAGCCAGAATGCAGGTGTATTTCATAGACAACGACGACTACTTCAGACGCAAAACCTGTTTGCAAGAAGAGGACGGCACATTTCATCCAGACAACGATGAGCGCGCGATGTTCTTTTGTCGTGGCGTTTTGGAAACGGTTAAAAAATTAGGTTGGCAGCCAGATGTCATTCATTGCCACGGCTGGCTCACCGGTATTATGGCCTTGTACATCAAATACATCTTCAGCAAAGACCCACACTTCAAAGAAACGAAGGTTGTCTATAGTCTTTACAACGAAACCTTTGACCAACCCTGGGACCCGCGTTTTGCCGAAAAGCTCGCTTTCGACGGCTTTCCGCAAGACCTCACTGATGCACTCAAAGATACCAGCTGTGAAAACCTCACCAAAGTTATTTTAGCGCATTGCGACGGTGTCAACATCGCCAGCGAAGTGCTAGATGCCAACTTACAAGCACTCTACGACGAAGCAAATATTCTCAAACTACCTTATTTTGCCGAAGAGCACCAAGGTAAAGAATTGGCTGCTTTCTTTGACAAAGTAATCGACGCTAACGTCCTAGCTTAAGCTCATGAAAACCTTAAGCGCACTTCTGCTCATGCTTTTGGTAGCCGCGGCATGCACCAAAAAAGACTCTGGTTTAGGTCAAGAAATCATCGATCCAGATGCCATCCTCAACGGCATCACTACCGATACTTTTGAACTCATTACTTATTCCATTTTAGAAGACTCCACCGAAACCAAAAATGCATCAAACGTGTTGTTGGGTTCTTATGTAGATCCTAAGTTCGGTAAGGTAGAAGCATCAGTATACACCGAATTGCGTTTACCGGGCCTCAATCCTAATTTTGGCGATGCCTCGCTTATTGTGGTCGACTCATTTGTTTTGGCGATGGAGTACGTAGGTTTCTACGGTGACCTCAGTCCACAAACTTTCGAGGTGTATCAACTCACCGACTCTTTGCAAAATTCTTCGGAAGTTAAATACTATCAATTTTCTACCTTGAATACCGGTAGCACCAACTGGGTAGCAAATGGTCAGGGCACCATTACCCCAGATCCTATCAACGATGCAGTTGTTGCGGGCGCTGAAGTAGATCCACAATTGCGCATTCACCTCGACACCAACCGCGCCTGGGATTTCATCAATCAGTCCACCGCAAATCCTGCTACTTTTGCTACCAATGCTGCCTTCCAGGAGTATTTCAAAGGCCTCAAAATTGCCGTCAATAATCCCAATCAAAATACCGGACAGGGCGCTATTCTCTATTTAGACCTCAACAACAATCCGGCCTCCAAAATGACCATCTATTTCAGATTAGATGGCGTCAAGAAAACCTACGATTTCACCATCAACTCTAATTGTGCCGACTTCACGCACATAGACCACGCGCAAGCTAATACGCCAGTTGCGGCCATACTCGCCGATTCTACATTGGGTCAAAAAGCTTTTTATGCGCAAGCCAATAAAGTGCGCGCTATGGTCAAAATCCCTGGCCTAGACCAACTCCCAGACAACATCATTATTCACCGTGCCGACCTCAGTTTGCCGGTTCAGTTCCAAACCGGATACCGCTACAAACCGGGCTCGCGCATTACCGCTGCCAGCAAATTAGCGTCTACCGATGTATTTTATACATCTCTTGGTATTGCGGGGCTCTATTCTGACACCAAAAAGCAATACGATTTAGATATCCGAGCTTACCTCCAATCTTTGGTCAATGGCAAACTAGAAAACAACGGTATTGTTGTTTCGCCCCTCTTTTTCAGGAATTCTGCCGAGCGCATTGTCTTCAATGGCGTAGAAACCAATAACAAGAAAAAACCCAAACTCGTCGTTACCTATACAACTTATTAATTATGTGTGGAATCGTTGCATACATAGGCAAAAATGAAGCCTATCCAGTAGTTATCAAAGGACTCAAAAGATTAGAATACCGCGGCTACGACAGCTCGGGTATTGCCCTGCATCAAAATGGTGCACTCAATGTATACAAGAGAGTTGGTAAAGTTAGCAATCTAGAAGATTTTGCTGCCAACCAAGACCGCAGCGGACACGCGGCAATTGGTCACACACGTTGGGCCACCCACGGCGAACCTTCCGATGTAAACTCACATCCGCATACCTCAATGGATGGCAAAATTGCCCTTATTCACAACGGCATCATCGAAAACTACGACGTTCTCAAGCAAGAATTGATCAAAAATGGTTACGTCTTCAAAAGCGCAACTGATACAGAAGTTGTTGTACATTTAGTAGACTATATCCAAAAGAAAGAAAACGTTTGGTTTGGTGAGGCATTGCGCTTGGCACTCAACCACGTTGTAGGTGCCTACGCTATTGTAGCGATGTCTTCTGACTACCCAAATCGTTTGGTGGCCGCCCGCAAGAGCAGCCCGCTCGTAGTTGGTATCGGCAGCGATGGCGCCTATTATTGTGCCTCTGACGCCACCCCAATTGTGGAGTACACCAAAAAAGTGGTTTACCTCAACGACGAAGAAGTTGCTGTTATTGACCTCGAAGAAGGCCTCAAACTCTACGACATCGCCGACCAACAAAAAACACCATTCTTCCAAGAACTCGAGCTCGAATTAGAGGCCTTAGAAAAGGGCGGATACGAGCACTTCATGCTCAAAGAAATCCACGAACAACCTCGCTCTATTCACGACTGCTTCCGCGGCCGCCTGAACTCCGAAGAGGCTTGGGTTGCCCTTGGGGGCATCCGCGAGTACGAGCAAAAAATGATTTCAGCCAAGCGCCTCATTATTGTGGCCTGCGGTACCTCTTGGCACGCTGGTTTAGTAGGTGAGTACCTCATCGAAGAACTTGCACGCATCAATGTAGAGGTTGAATATGCCAGTGAATTCCGTTACCGCAATCCAATTATCAAACCTAAAGATGTTGTCATAGCCATTTCTCAATCTGGCGAAACCGCCGATACGCTTGCTGCCCTTGAATTAGCCAAGTCAAAAGGAGCTACTATTTTGGGTATTTGCAACGTCGTGGGTTCTTCTATTGCCCGCATTACAGACGCAGGTTCTTACACCCATGCTGGCCCGGAAATTGGTGTAGCTTCTACTAAAGCCTTTACTGCACAAGTTACGGTTCTTACCCTCATGGCACTTTCTTTAGCACATAAAAAAGGCACCATTTCAGAGTCTAAATTCAGCCAGCTATTGGCCGAACTCGAAGCAATTCCAGAAAAAGTAAAACGCGTTCTCGAAATAGATTCAGAAATCGAAAAAATCGCAGCTATTTACAAAGATGCCGCTAACGCACTTTACCTCGGACGCGGTAGCTCTTTCCCTGTTGCTTTAGAAGGCGCACTCAAGCTCAAAGAAATTTCTTACATCCACGCCGAAGGATATCCTGCTGCAGAAATGAAGCATGGCCCAATCGCCCTGATCGACGAAAACATGCCGATTGTCGTGATTGCTACCCAAGGCAACTCCTATGAAAAGGTCGTTTCAAACATCCAAGAGGTCAAGGCCCGCAAAGGAAAAGTCATTGCAATTGTAACAGAAGGCGACGAGCAAGTCCGCAGTATGGCAGACCACGTGATCGAGATACCTGAAGTAGACGAATTCTTGGTACCACTTCTAGCCACCATTCCGCTCCAATTGCTTTCTTACCACATCGCAGTCATGCGCGGCTGCAACGTAGACCAACCTCGCAACTTGGCGAAGTCGGTGACGGTAGAGTAAAGCTATTTTAGCTTACCTTATTCAAACGAGATTTTGTTCATGAACAAAACAAAGCGCTTGCGCATGACATCTTCGTCTGTTTTGTTCTTGATTACTTGGCTACCATAAGACAAAAAGTAGTTGTCGTACCAATAAATGACATCGCTGTAGCTCGCGCGAATTTTGTCGTTTTCGTTGGTGGTATTGATCGGATTTGAAGTTTTTTCACTCAGCACCTCTCCACTAAAAGAAAAAGATTTAGAGTAGATGTTTCTGCCATCGGCATAGACGAGTTTGATGCTGTTTTGCTCGCGGCCTGCAATGCGGATAAACTGTTTGGCACGCATGGGTTTGTACCACAAATACATTTTGAATACCTGACTCCAGAGCATTTCCCCTTGGCTATTAAATTTAGCAACGAGTGCGTGGGTGTATTGGTAGCCATCAAAGACTTGAACCGTGGTGGTGGTTGGTTTGCCATTGACATAAGTCGTACGGGTTTCTGTACGATACGTCGGGTAATAGGCCTCAGCGATGATTAAAAAATCGTTGTCTACCGGGATGAGGTCATGCATCATGATCAGTTGGTTGGCTTCGAGCTCCTTTCCACGATTGGCCGCGCGTTCTTTCTTTTTCTCGACGCGTTGTTGGGTTCTTTGAGGCAAATAGGAGGTGTAGTTTGGTATCTCAAGAAAGTTGTAGGTGGAAATGTTGTCTACCACGCCATTTACAGAGGTCGCAAAATAAATACCGTTACTCGCACCATTCACAAAACTGCTATATGTACCTGCGATGGCAATTTCGTCGTTGGAAACCCCGCCTACAGTAATGGTTTTGATGACTTTATCGGTTCCTTCATTGATTTTTTGTAGTGCAGAAACCTGACCATCTAAATCGATGGTTTGCAAGTAAGCACTAGAAGAGAATACAGATTTATAGGCTCGGATGGAAAGGTAAAACAGGTTTTTCTCATCGATGTATTCTACATTAATAGGAAAGGTGCGTTTGGATTTAAAACCTTCGACAAGGATAGGCGTGGCACTTACAGTTTGTTTGTCGAGGTCAAAAAATAAGAGGTAAGATTTTGTTTTGGTAACGCCGATGGCAACCGCTTTTTGATCCACTACATAAAAGGAGTTGACGGAAGTGAGACCAGCTAGCTCGTCAGACGGAATATTGTAATTGCGAGTGCTTTTTTCTGAGGCATCGTATTCGTAGATCACAAAGGGCATTTTGCGCGCATAGCTCAAGTGATACACTTTTTGCTCGCCTTGAAAAGCACTGTAAAAGCTATTTCTCTTGTCGACGACTTCTGCATTCTCGCCAACCATAACCATATTGGTGTCGTAGAGATCGTGGTGCAGGTAGAGGTCGCCTCTACGGCCATCTTGGTAACTGAAACTCTTGAGTACAAAGCCATTTTTACCAAAAGTGAAGAAATCTTCATCGAAATGACCGTCGTTGATATCGATTTCTACACGGTTTTCGGTGGTTTTGAGTTCTTGACCAAAAACAAAAGTAGTTGCTAAAAGAAAAGAGAGAATAAAGATTGCTTTCATAAGGGATAGTACGAATAAATAATAGTTGAGCTAAATTAGGTAAACATTAGTATACACCTATTAGAATATATACTAAAACTAATAAAAGCTGAAGTCACCAAATCTAAGCATTTGGGAACTATTTCAAGGCTCTTTTGTTACCTTTGTTCATGCAAGAAAAGAAAGGCATTGCCATACTAGGTTCTACGGGTTCTATCGGCACGCAAGCACTTGAGGTGTTGGCGGCTTACCCAGACTACTTTGATTTACAGGTTTTAACCGCAGGTAAAAATGCCGAACTGCTTATTGAGCAAGCCTTGAAGTTTCAGCCCAACGCTGTGGTGATTACCGATGAAAGCCAATATCAAAAGGTGAAAGATGCCCTTTGGTCTGCGGATATTCATGTGTATGCTGGCCAAGAAGCTTTGTGCCAAGTAGTGGAGTCGAATGAAGTGCATACAGTACTCACGGCATTGGTTGGCTATGCAGGCCTTAAACCGACTATTCACGCCATTGAAGCGGGCAAAACAATTGCACTTGCCAACAAAGAAACCTTGGTGGTAGCCGGCGAGCTGATCACCAAATTAGCGCGTGAAAAAGCAGTTAATATTTATCCGGTAGATTCTGAGCATTCGGCCATTTTTCAGTGTTTGGTGGGCGAGTTCCACAATCCAATCGAAAAGATTTACCTCACAGCATCGGGCGGCCCGTTTAGGGGTTTTACGCTCGAACAACTTCAAAAAGTGAGCCTCGAGCAAGCACTCAAGCATCCGAACTGGAGTATGGGTGCCAAAATCACCATAGACTCAGCTAGCCTTATGAACAAAGGCTTAGAGGTCATTGAAGCCAAGTGGCTCTTTAGTTTGCAGCCCGAGCAAATAGATGTCATTGTGCATCCGCAATCCATTGTGCATAGTTTGGTGCAGTTTGAAGACGGCAGCATGAAAGCACAAATGGGTCTGCCCGACATGAAGTTACCTATTCAGTTTGCGCTCACTTACCCAGCGCGCTTCAAAACCGATTTCCCGAGATTCAATTTCATGGATTATCCGCAGCTCACCTTTGAGCAGCCTGACCGCAAAGTATTCAAAAACTTAGATTTAGCGTATCAAGCCATGTCTGCGCAAGGGACCGCAGCGTGTGCGCTCAACGCGGCCAATGAAGAGGCTGTAGCAGCTTATTTGGATCGCAAAATTTCCTTTTTGGAAATTGGTCAACTCAACGAGTACTGTATGCAAAATGTTGCCAACATCTTGGATCCGCACTACGAGGATTACGTGGCAACAGACGCGAAGGCTAGGGCTTTTGTACAAGCGCAATTCAATAAATAAACCGCCCGGCTAAAAATAGGCCCGCAACTCCATTCCGCCCGTATGTACGGCAGTCTGCCCCTGCATGAGCCGGCCACCATAATTGAGGCTGAGCTGTAAATTTTTGCCAAGAATTTTCTGATAACTTAGGTTCCAGGTCCAGTTGGTACCTGGTCTTAAGCCTTCTAGCATTTCGTACCCTACAGCAGATAGTGCGGTGCCATTGAAATCGAAATAGACATATTTTAAAGCGCCATTGAAGCTGCCTTTTTCACTTCTATTGATTTTCCAGGTGGTTTCGAGTGACTTTGATTTTGCACTTTGCCCCCCATACAATACACTGTTATTTTTCTGACTCATACTACCCGCAAAACTTAGGCGCAGTAAGGAACCTTCTTGGTAAATGAGTTGCGGTTTGAGTTCTTGCTGTGCAATCTGAAAATTGCGTCCGCTGGTGTAGTCTGCTAGGGCAGCGTTTTGCGCTTGCAAGATGGTTGTTTCGAGCGCAAATTTTGTATTGATGTTGAAGCGCAAGTTGAGTTGGTGTTTGGTTAGACTGCGCGCATCGTAGCCGCTGGCTAGTAGCATTTTGTTTTCTTGTTGTAACCAGCTGTATTCTGCACTAAATACTTTGGCGTTTCGGTTGAAGAACAACGAATTCGAGAATTGTGCATTGGCAGATTGCAGGGCCAATTCGCCGATGTCCGAGGCTAAAGGGTTGAGCCATTGCAAAGTGGTGCCGTCTTGTAATTTGCGCTGTACCCTGACGCGCGTTTGATTCGAGAACTTCGCCAATACACCCAACATGCCTGCGCGTTGGCGCCAGAGCAATTCTGGTCTCCAGAGGATACTTTGGTTCCATTCATTGGAAAACACTGCTGCATAACTCGCGCTCGGCACAAAAACCCGGATGTAATTGGCTTGGTCTGCATAAATAGCTTGCTCAAATTCATTGAGGTCTTTAATTCCATCGGCATTGTAGTCTATCCAAGTGTAAATTCCTTGCCCGTCGTTGACGCGAATGTACTGAAAGCGCCTTTTTTGCTCTAGCCCCGAACCAATTTCATAAAAAGTAGTGAGCGTCAAAGCATTTTTAAAGAAGCGGGCATTGTAGTCAAAACGCGCCACCAAACTTTTTTCAGCCTTTTGATCGATGAGCGCAGAATCGAGGATTGCCAGCTGCCTTGCGCCCAACAACACCTGTAGGTTTTGGCTCGAACTTGGCTCCCATTTGAGTTCTAAACCTGTTGTTTTGGCTTTGGCGGCAAGTTGGAGTGTGCTGTCTGGACGCCAGTCATAGCGTTCGCGGTAGAACAATTTCAAATCGAGTTTGCCCGTGGTTTGCAACTGAATAAATGCTTGTGCATCGTAAAATTGATAGGAGTTGGCCTGCAAACTGCCGCCAAATTGATTCCATTCGTGGTCGTCGATGTATCCGATTTTAAAGTGCCCGAGTTGTTTGTCGAGTTTCAAGCGGTGGCGCACAAAGTAATTTTGAGAAACGCTAGTTTGGGCGCGCAAAGCGGAGGCATCCCATTTGGCAGTCCAACCATTTTGTTTCCAATTGCCGTCGCTAAAAAGGCGCTGCCCTGCAAACGCGCTATCGATGTCGAGATGTTGAGCGGCAAAGTTGATTTGCCCAAATTGGCTGTGTGTAACGCGCTGCTTGAACTCCAGTTGGCGCTGTGTGCCAGTATAATTTTGATTGCGGATATTCCAGTCTCGATCAAACTCTACGGCCCGAAATTGTTCTATCGGTTCAAAACGGGCGTTTAAGTAAAGGTATTCAAGCGAGGTTTCGATGACGCGTTTGCTGCTGTCTATGGCAGTTGCTTTGTGAAAGCGCAGTCCGCCTTTGGAGGCATAACCTAGGTTGTTTTGGTCGTCAAGTGGGGAGTATAAATTGAGGTCGTTCTCACTGAGGGCATTTTCTGCAAACAAAGACCAATTTGGATGTAATTCAAAGTTGACTCCGGCGCTTGCCATTTGTTTGCGCTTGGGGGTTTGTACGCGTCTAATTGGCGCAAAATTTCCTTGTGGGCTACCGTTCAATGGGGCAACCCATTTGTAATAATTACCCGATGCACTGACGCCCGCCAAAATGTAATCGCCCTGACCAATTCCAACTTCGGTAAACGTGCTGCGGTACTGCGCCAATTGGGGATCAACACTAAAAACCAAGACATTGTGATAGCCGAGCGTATCGATCAGGCGGTACATATTCGCATTTTCTAGAAAGGCGCTCGAGTCATAACCTAATACATTTGCTGCGTTGAGGTTGTCGCCTATCTGACTCAGTTGCTGGAGTTGTTCTGAACTGAGCACTTGTTGTAGCGCTTGGTTTTTAAGATCTTGTTCTTGATAGACAGCCAACCACGTTTTGAGTTTATTGGTTTCGAAACGCGTGGTATGTTGGAGTAAACTGCGGGCAAAATTTTGATCGGCATATTGAAACTCTGCCACGATTCGGCTGTCCTTGGTAATGAGGTGCCGAGAGGTAAAGGTGAGTTCAGCACTGGCGTAGTCGATGATGTAATCGAATTCTTGTCCGCGTTGCAGCAGTTGCCCATCGATGTAAATGCGCTCCGTGCCCGCCAAAATGAGAATGTAAGGCTCATTGTTGCTGCCCACAAGTCTGTACGGCCCCTGCACGGCTTCGAGCCCCTGAATGACTTGTCTTTGGAACTTGCCTTTTGACAAACCCAAACTACTTTGTGTATAGAGTTTGGCGCCATTGACTGTTTGCCAATTGTATTGCCCCGTGATGCCTTGCGCGCGTTTGCGGTAAGTCAGGAATTGACCGTCGGGTTTGTCTAGCCAGAAATCGCCGGCGGTAACTTTGAGTTTTTCGTTGTGTACTTGGATAAAAACTTGGTCAAATTCCCGGAGTTGGTTGGTGGTTCCGGATGCTTGAAAAGGAATATTGGCGTCGGAAAGCGATGCGGTGAGCATCAGGCCAGGAGAAATTTGTCCGTTGAGTTGTAGGTTGAGCGCAGAATTGAGGCCAAGACTTTGGTTGTTGCCAAAGCCAATGCCGCGCGCCAAACTGCCACTTTTGTGAATGGCGTTGCCACCAAAAAGGTCTTGTGGGCCTCGGGTGGTGATCTGAAATTTTTCGCGTTCCTTTTCAAGAGGATTTGCGGGCGTTGCAGGCGTTAGTTGGTAGTGAAAAATGGTTTGGTTTAGTGCAAATGAAAAGACCAAAAAGTGCACGTATACGCTGTCTTTGGGCTGGTTTTTCCATTGAAATGTATTGCGCTTTGGGTCGAAGGCGTAGGTCTGCTCAGGTACGCTTATCGTATCAGATCCATCTTTGAAATGCGAAAAGTACAAAGACGGCGTATAAATGGCGTTGCTGTCTAGAAAGTGAACCAGTGTGTCTGGAGCGATGGCCACAACCTTGTGGTTTTGCTGCGCAAAGGCGCTCAACCCGAGCAGGTTGAAAACAAAGAATGACAGTAGACGCAAGCTCGAAAAGCGGTTCATGGGCAGAGACTGCATATTAACGTCGAAATTGCCCAGACATTGCCTTATTCGATGACCGAAAAACCTGTGTAAGCTTGTAAGGCTTTTGGAATTTGGATGCCGTTTTCAGTTTGGTGATTTTCGAGCAAAGAGGCGAGTATACGCGGCAGGGCCAAAGCGGAGCCATTGAGTGTATGGCAAAGCGTGGTTTTTTTGTCGTCTTTGAAGCGCAATTTCAAGCGGTTAGACTGGAAGGTATCAAATCTCGAAACAGAGCTCACTTCTAGCCACTTTTCTTGAGCTGCAGAATACACCTCAAAATCGTAGGTCATGGCAGAGGCAAAGCCCATGTCGCCGCCACACAAACGCAAGATGCGATAAGGGAGTTCTAGTTTTTCGAGTAAGTTCTTGACGTGCTCGATCATTTCGTCGAGCGCTTTGGCACTGTTATCTGGGTGCTCTACGCGGACAATTTCTACTTTGTCAAACTGGTGCAAACGGTTGAGGCCGCGCACATCTTTGCCGTAAGAACCTGCTTCGCGTCTGAAACATGGGGTATAACCACACATTTTGATCGAGAAATTGGCATCGGGCAAAATGACATCGCGGTAGATGTTGGTCAGAGGAACTTCTGCAGTTGGGATGAGGTAGAAGTCGTCTTCTTTGACGTAATACATTTGGCCTTCTTTGTCTGGAAGTTGCCCCGTACCATAACCACTGGCCTCGTTGACCATATGCGGAGAAATGAATTCTTCGTAGCCAGCCGCAATGGCTTCGTCAAGGAAAAATTGAATGAGTGCACGCTGTAGTCTGGCGCCTTTACCGCGGTAAAACGGAAAGCCTGCCCCGGTGACTTTAACGCCGAGTTCAAAATCGATGAGCTTGAATTTTTTGGCGAGATCCCAGTGTGGTTGGGCTGCAAAACTAAATTGAGGAATTTGACCTGCTTCAAAAACATTTTGGTTGTCTTCGGCGTCGCGGCCCTGAACAACTGCTTCGTTCGGAGCGTTCGGTAAAGTGTAGAGGTGTTTTTGGAGGGTGTCTTCCAAGGCACTTACTTGTTCTTTAAGTGAGGCTTCTTGGATTTTTAAGGCGCTGGTTTTTTCTTTCATTGCCGTCGCTTCGGCCTGCTGACCAGACTTGAAAAGTTCACCAATAGCGCGCGCAAGTTGGTTCATTTCGGCAGCAACTTGATCGAGTTGAGTTTTGGCCATTCTCCAGTTTTGATCTGTTTCAAGGATGGCTTCAATGGTCTGACTTGCATCTATATTTCTTTTGACCAGGGCTGCAAGGATGGCTTCTTTTTCTTGACGGATGCGTTGTATTTCTAACATAACTACTCGGTTGTGACACAAAAGTAAGCAAATACGCTTAAAATGCCCGATGTTGTCCATACTAAGCTGTTGATTATTCCTTGAATGATAGCGCTTTTGAGTGTAGAATTGCGCTAATTTTGGAAGATGGATTTGCACGAAGTTAAAATTGTCAATAAGAGCCACCACGAAGTACCGGCCTATCAAACGGCGGGTTCTTCTGGCATGGATGTGCGCGCAATGTTAGAAGCCCCACTCACTTTGGCTCCTATGGAACGCGCTTTAGTTCCGACAGGTTTGTTTCTTGAAATGGACCAAAGTCTTGAATGTCAAGTGCGGCCGCGCAGCGGTTTGGCACTCAAAAAAGGCCTCACCGTCTTGAATACACCAGGAACCATCGACGCCGATTACCGCGGAGAAGTTGGTATTATTCTTGTAAACCTGTCGGCCGAGACCGTAACGCTCAGCGATGGCGAACGCATCGCACAACTCGTTTTTTGTAAAGTAGAAAAGGTAAACCTGATTCAAGTTCAAGAACTGGGCTCTTCGGAGCGCGGCGAAGGCGGATTCGGTAGTACCGGCACCAAATAATTTATATCATGAAAGTAATTGTCCCGATGGCGGGTCGCGGAAGCAGACTCAGACCCCACACCCTCACGATTCCCAAACCACTCGTTCCGGTTGGCGGAAAGCCCATTGTGCACCGCTTGGTTGCCGATATCGCACGCGTTTGTGCAGAACCCATCGAAGAAATTGCATTTGTAGTCGGAGAATTTGGCGAGGCAGTTGAACAAGAATTGTTGGCTGTAGCGGCAAGTTTGGGCACCAAAGGCAGTATTCATTACCAATTACAAGCGCTCGGCACAGCCCACGCCGTTTTGTGTGCAGCCGATGCTCTAGACGGCCCCGTGGTAGTGGCTTTCGCCGACACACTCTTCAAAGCTGATTTTAAAATTTCTCACGAAGATGAAGGCATCTTGTGGGTCAAGCAAATCGAAGACCCAAGTGCTTTTGGCGTTATCAAGCTAGATGCCAATGGGCACATCATCGATTTTGTCGAAAAACCACAAACTTTCGTTTCAGATTTAGCCATGATCGGCATCTACTATTTCAAAGATGGTGAACGCCTCAAGCAAGAACTCCAATACCTCATTGACAACAATGTGGTCAAAAGCGGCGAATACCAATTGCCAGACGCCCTGCGCCGACTCACCGAAGCAGGTGTCGCTTTCAAGCCAGGCACTGTAGACGAATGGCTCGATTGCGGCAACAAAGAAGTCACGGTAGAAACCAACCAACGCGTCCTCGAACACGACGCCGAGGCAGGCCGTCTGCAAAATTTATCCAGCAATTTTACAGATAGCGTCATCATTCAGCCTTGTTATATTGGCCCGAATGTGCGTATTGAAAGATCAGTTGTTGGGCCGCATGTATCTGTGGGAGAAGGCACGGTACTGACAAACGTCAATATGTCAAATTGCATCGTTGGCAACCAAACTAAATTATCAGGAGTGAACCTCTCTGGCGCCATGATCGGCTCAAATGCGCAATACAATGGCCGCTCAAAAGACCTCAGCCTCGGCGATTTCAGCACAGTCAATGAATAAATTGATCTACGCCCTCGCGCTCGTTGCTTTGGCAGCTTGCAAAGTGCAGGAACCAACTGCTGCGCTGCAAGATCCTGCCTACATTCGGCAGTTCCACAGCGGCGTCCGCAATATGCTCAACGCGCAAAACGAGGAAGCTATCCAAGCGTTCAAGGCATGTCTGCAAAAACAGCCCAAAGATGCCGCTGTGCATTACGCGCTTTTTCAGATTTACCTCAAGCAAGAAAAATACCAAGAAGCTGCTTTCCATACCGAGCAAGCTGCCCAACTCGACCCCAAAAACCTGCATTACAAGCGCGAGTTGGCATTTATGTACCAACAATTGGGTCGTTATCAAGATGCCGCCGAAGTTTTTGAAGCTTTGTTAAAAGCAGATCCAAAAAACATAGATTATTACAGCGGGGCACTGAAGAGTTACCAAGAGCTCAATAAATCGAGCAAGTCTTATGCGCTTATCGGGCAAATGGAACAGCAGCTCGGTGAAAACCCCAATACGGTTCTTGAAAAATTCCGACTCTTGCAAGAAATGGGTAAGACCAAAGAAGGAGTAGCCTTACTAGAAGCCGCCCGACTGCGCTTCCCTTTAGAACCAAGTATCCTCGCCAATTTAGTCGATCATTATTTCAGGTCCCAAAATTACCAGGCTGGTTTTGGCCTGCTCAAGGACCTCGTAGAAGCCGACCCTCAAAATGGTGTTGCACTTTTGATGTACGGAGAAATGCTCTACCGTTCTGGCAAAGTGGACGAAGGAAAGAAATACTTACACGACGGCATTTTAGCACAGGGCCCAAGTCTCGATCAGAAAATGAATATTTTGATCATGTTGGTCAATCAAAAGTCACATACGGCACCTGACCCCAAATTGGAGCCCCTTGTAGTGTACATGACCCAAACTTACCCCAACGAGGCCAAAGCGCATTCCATCGCCGGCGATTACTACTACGTTTCTGGCCAAATCAAAGCCGCCATTGCCAGCTATCAGCAAACACTGCGCTGCGACCCCAATTTGTTTCCAGTTTGGAGTCAGGTCATGATTTTAGAATTTGAACAAGAATCCTGGACCAACTTGCTCAAAGACGCCTCAAGTTGTGCCGAACTGTTTCCGAGTCAGCCAATGCCTTTCTTTTTCAAAGCCATGATGCTCAATAGAAGTGGCTTGCATTCAGAAGCCTTAGAAAACCTCACGCTCGCCAAAGGCGTATTGCTCAATGACAACGCGCTCTTAGGAGAAATTTCTTTGCAAGAAGGCAGCGCCTATTTAGGCTTGCAACAACAAGAAAAAGCCTTTGCAGCGTTTGAGGAGGCGCTCAGTATTTCTTCTAACGACCTCGAATTGGAATATCTACACGCCTTAACAACCTATAAAACGGAGCTTCCTAAAACCACGCAGCGTTTACAAGAAAGCCTGGCAAAAGACGCTTCCAATGCACAAGTGATTTTTGAATTGGCCTTTGCCGCGTTTCAGTCTGGTACTCACCAAATGGCCTGGCAAGAAATTCAAAAAATTACGGATACCAAACTGCTTCAGACTGCTGCTTATCAAGAACTCCTCGGCGATATCTATTTCCATTTAGGTCAAGTTCAGGAAGCCAACAACTGCTGGCAGAAGGCGCTTACTTTTGGAGAGGGCAGTGTTGTGCTTTCCGAGAAAATCTCTAAAAAAACGTATGTTCAAGTTCCATAAATTATTTTTCATCTGCTTTTTGTTTTTGGGCCTCACGGCCTGTAAAACCCAAGAGCTTGTCGCTGAGCAAAGCAACACAGACAAACTCCCAAAAATCAAAGACAAAGAGTTGATAGACCGCATCGATAGCCTCTCACATATTGAGCCCAAGACTTTTTACAGCAAGCTGGCGCTGTCTTATCAAGATTTGAGCAAACCAGCAGACGAAGGCGAAATCTCTGTAAAAACGTCCATCAAAATTGTGAGTGACAGCGCTGTTTCAGCGATCATTACCTATGCCCGTATTCCGGTAGTTACCGCACTTGTAACCCAAGATACCCTGAGCGTTGTCAATAAGCGAGACCGCTGCTACACCGTCGCTTCCTTAGATTACTTGAAAGATTTATTTGGCGTTGATTTCTCGTATGAAAACATAGAAGAAATCATTTACGGCAAGCCTTTAGATTACCAAATCACGCAAAAGTATTTTGTAGATAACGACCCTTTTCAGTACAGTATCTCGACCCACAAAAAGCACGACCGCAAGAAACCAGACCGCAAACAACGCGACGACCTCATGATCCAATACCGCCTCACCGACGACGCCAAGGCCCTCAAGCAGACCCGCATCTGGAGTCTGGAAGATGCAACTGAGGTGAGTGTTGTATATCTAGAGAGACAGCAACTCAATGGCTACGATTTGCCTTTGAAAGTTGAAATCAATATCCGCACACCAAAAAAAACGCTGTTGCTCACTTTGCTCTACGAGCGTGTCGAGGTCAACGAACCACAAGAATTAATCATCGTCATACCAGAAAGCTATGAAAAATGTGATTAGCATCGTCTTGCTCTTGTGTATGGCTCCAATGGCCTACGCTCAGCAAGATCAAAACCAACTCAAGCGCGAACAGCAGAAATTAGAGAAACGCATCTCTAATACCAAGAAGCTATTGAATAAAGTGAAGAACAACAGCCAAGCTTCGCTCAATGAAATCCGTTTGATTGAAAACCAAATCAAGAGCCGCGAAGCTTTGGTCAATCTTTTTGACAACCAAGTGCGCAGCGCCGAAATGAAAATCGTTCAAAAAAAGATGGAGATCAAGCGCTTGCGCGCCAAGCTCACCCAACTCAAGCAACAATATCGCAAAATGTTTTTGTATGCCTACAAACACCGCGGCAATTACAACAAAGTCATGTATTTATTGGCTTCGTCCGACTACAACGAAGCACTCAGGCGCAACCGCTATCTGAAAAAAGTAGCAGCTGTTCAGCAAAAACAAGCAGCGCTCATCAAGCAACACCAACAACTCATTTTCAAGGAAATCAATCAAATTGATTCCGAAAAGCTCATCAAGCAACAAGCTTTAGAAGAGAAAAAGCAAGAACGTCAACTCATTCAAAACGACAAGTCCAAAAAGGAAAAGTCGTATCAAAAATTCAAAAAAGAAGAGCAAGCACTCATTGCGCAACTCAAAGAAGATGAGCGCAAGAAAATTCAGCTCAAAAAGCAAATCGATGCAGCAATTCGGGCAGATATCGCCAAAGAGCAAGCAAGAGAAAAGGCTCGTCTAGCTGAAATAGCCAAGACGACCACTAATGCTACTCCCAAAACGCAAGGAACGGCTACCACCGCAACAAGTCCGAAAGCAACAACGCCTACTGCAGCGCCAAAAGTTGTAGCAACACCAATTTCTACCGAAGGGGCGGCAATTGGCAAAAGTTTTGAAACCAATCGGGGTCGTTTGCCATGGCCAGTAGACAACGGCAGCGTGACCGAAAGATTTGGCCGCAACTATCATCCAACGCTCAGCGGCGTGGAGTGGAACAACAACGGCATTGATATTACTTGCAGCAGAGGATCAAAGGTGCGCGCAGTCTTTGAAGGCGAAGTCACGACGGTCTTTTCAGTGGCTGGTGCAGGAAAGGTTGTGATCATCAAGCACGGCGCGTATCGTACCGTTTATGGCAATTTGTCAGAAACATTTGTGGGCGTCGGATCTAAGGTATCTACCAAACAAGCCATCGGGACACTCCTAAACGATAGCGGGGTGTCTGTGTGCCATTTTGAAGTGCATCAGGTTGTAGGCGCGAGCCCCGTGACACTCAATCCGTCGCTTTGGATTGGTCGTTAGTACTTAATTCACGTTCGTAAACCAACCACATCGCGCAAATTCCCCAAATAGGAACTGCGGCCTTGTCGGTGTCTAAATAATTATTCAGGAAGGCATGGATGAAATAAGTGCTCAGTGCCATTATGGTACTCAGTACAATAATTCTGTCTTCTTTGTTGGTTTTGGGCAAGCGATGGTAGAGCGTAATTCCCGTATAAAATATCGCAAAGATGAGCGCAATTAAACTCAACATACCAATGAGGCCTGTTTCTGCGAGTGCACCCAAGTATTCGCTGTGTGCGTTGCCCATGTCGCCAAAATTGGTAGAAATAATAGTGAGGTTCTCTGGTCGCTGAAAAGGTGCATACTCAAAGGCATAGGTTCCGGGGCCATAACCCATGATAGGCCGCTGCTTGAACATTTCAATAGCACAACTCCACCGATTGATGCGCTCCAAGTTTGAGGCATCGGTAGAAATATTAGCCGCACTTTGTAGGCGTTCGTCAAATGCTTCTGTGGTATGCTCGTATTTATTGCGTTCGAGCTCCATTTGAATGCGGTCCCATTGGATCAAAATTACCACCACCCCAATACTCGCCAAAACAGCAATGGGTTTCCAAGAAACTTTGTAATACAGCACAAGGGCTACGCCAATGCTTCCTACCACACTTAGCCAAGCTGCACGCGTATACGAGAGCACCAAGCCCACCAAAATGATCGCGATGATCGCGAGAAGGGTCATTTGCACCAACGGATTGTGTTTCTTGTAGAGGTAAAGCCCAACAGCCAGAGGCAGCACGAGTGCAACAATAGCACCATAAATAGTATGGTCTTTAAAGAATGGAGACATGACCCAATGCCCTTCTTTTTCGCCAAATCCATAAAAGGAGTGATGGATGAGTGTATAGATGATCACAATAACCGTAGCGATTATAAAGAGCCAAAGGAAGGCGATGCGCGCAGTGCGCTTTTGAAGAAAGTAAGTGCCAAAAAATAAAATAGGCACAATAAACCAGAGCCTAGCCAGGATAAATTTGAGCGACACAATAGGATGGCTGCTCGTGATGGCAGACAATAAAAGCCAAAGTAAATAAACGATAATAGTCCAGACGAGTGGGCTGCGCCAAACTTGTACAGGTAAGAAGCCTTTTTTGAGTTGGAAGGCACTCAATAAAATCATGAGGCCAAACAACAGTGGTTCTGTCGGGACAAACAAACCAAAACTGCTCGTGTACTCTTCAATATTGAAGGAGAGCGGCGTCAGAAAGGCGAGACTCAAAAAGAGTTTGTCCGTATGAAATATAGCAAAATAGATGGCGAGCAGGCCAACAGGAATGAGCGAATAAAGAATAGGGTCGTTCATTTGAACTTTATGCAGCGGTCTGTTGGAGTTCTTTGATGCGTTGACGGATCAATAAGAAGAACAGTCCGAAAAGAAAACCACCTACGGTAGAAACCAACACAATGATCATGCGCTTTGGTTTTTCTTTGCGATCGGCAACAACGGCTCTTTCCACCACGAATTTGTGGTTAAAATTGGCATTGGCATCAGACTCTGCTTGTTCGTAAGACACTTTAAAGTCTTCTATCTTCACGATTTTCTCGTTGCGTTGGTATTCGAGCCCGTCATAAACTGAACCGTATTTGCTATTGGCTTCAATTTTCTTGCGGAGCTCTTCTTTTTCCTGTGGATTTTTGGCATCAACCAAAGCTTGGTAAAGCGTGGCGCGCGTATCGTTGGGCAAAACGCCTAATTCAGCGAGGTCTTCTAAGCGCTGTAAGATCGAGTCGCGCTCTTTTTCCATTTGTTGTTTTTTGCGCAAATTGATTTGAAAGGCGGGAATGGTGCGCTCGCGGATCATTTCGTTCTTGATGGTATCGATGAGGTCAACGATGTCATTGGCCATAGCTGCCGCTTGCTTAGGGTTTTCGTCGAGCACGTCAATTTGAATTGAACCATAGCGCGTGCGGCTAAAGGTAAAATGCTCGTTGTAGGCCTTGTTGAGTTTGTAAAATTTATTGGGATCTGTTTTTGAAATCTCGTAATCTTTCATGAGGTCGTATTTCTGGACAATACGGTCTCTGATGCGCGAAGACGATAAAATTTGAACCAATTGCTCGGCTTGTTCTTCTTCTCCGAAGTCCATGGCTGCTGCTTTTACGTTGCGTTGCTCAGAGAAAGATACATTGCTGGAGGCCGCCGCAAATACAATTGCAGTAGACAAATAGAGTGGGGTAATGATAAAAGCGACGATGACTGAAAGGACCGCGGCTACACCTGTAAATAGGAGCAAGGATTTGCGTTGGTTCCAGAGAAATATTAATAATGCGTTGCGTTGGTCTGAGAGGTTATTGTTTTCCATAGTGCTTACTTGCGGCCAATTTTTTTTCAAAGCTATGACATTAACTCCAAAAATCCATATTTATTGCGTTTTACTGCGCGTTTGAACAAGTGAAATCAGCTCCTTGACATCAACGAATTTAAAAGCTAAAAGCAATAATATTGTAACGAAAACATCAATTAACAGGATCCAGTCACCATATAGATATCCGATGGGAGACCAATCAACAACAACAAACCAAAACATCAAGGCAAAAATGAGCAAAGGATATCTATAAAAATGGCGAGCTACAAGCGGTAAATTAAACAAGCGTTTACAGTAAATTGCTTGTGCCAGTGCAACAAGAATTTGAGTGAGCGCCGCTACCCCTGCTGCAATAAGCGCAGCACCAATACTGTGTACTTTTGGAAACAAAATTAAATTCAAGCAGATATTCACAATAACCCCTATAAAGGAGATGCGATTCAAAACCCCTAAAGACCCATTGGCTGTGAGCAAAGACCCATATATAAGGTTTGATGCCATTCCAAAAAAAGCGATGCTCAATAGAAACAATATGCTCCCGCTATCCACATATGTATTGGTATAAATTTGATCCATCAATAACCCACCGCGCAACAGGCTAAAAACAATAAATGCGATACTCGAACCGAGCAAAAGCCTACTTGCCTGCTTGACCAATGGTTCTATTGCTGAAGGCCGCTCCTTAATTAGTTTTGAAAACATCGGAAAAAGCAGCCCTGCAAATACCATTGCAAACATATAAAGCGCATCAATTAATCGATAGGCTTGCGCATAATAAGCTGCTTCTTGTTGACCATTATATCGGGAGAAGTGCAGGAGTAAAAGAGCATCTACACGGGTATAAAGCGTCATCAGTACGATGAGCAGAGCAAAAGGAAATGCTTTTTTTAATACCGGAAGAATGCTGCTCAAGCGCGGCCATTCCAACTTTGGTCTAATGTAGTAGATCGCTAAACTACCGGCAGCGATAAAGCTCAGTGCGTAACACATGAATTGAAAAATACTATAAGATTCAATATCGACTAGCTTGAAACCATCAGGATAAACATAAATGATGTAACCCATAGATAGAATAAGCAAAAGCCGATCAAGGATACTCAAAAACGCATCGATTCGAAAGCGCTGAAGACCTGCAAAATAGCTCCGAAAAAAGGAGATGTTGGCGATTAAAAATTGGTTAAGACCCAGCAAGAGAATCAGTCTATATTCGGTCCAGGAAAGTGTAATAAAAACTTTGAGCAAGCCAATTCCGGCTAGATAACTGAGCATTAATAAAAAACGCAGGCCGAGGATTGTCGAAAATAACTTTTTGGCTTCTGGTAAGTTTTGTGCGCTTAGGCGCGTACTGAAGTTATTGACCCCAAAGTCAAAAACGATTGAAATGATGAGGCTAAGATTGAAAAAGGCAAAGTAGATGCCGTATTGTTGCCCCACAATGTTTTGCACTGCGGCGTCGATTGCAAAAATCGAGACGGGCTTCACCAAGAGGTTGAGCCCCAATGAAAAGAATAGGTTGGAATAAAAACTGCGTTCCTTCATGCGCCTGAATGGTCAGGCCCAAAGATAGGATTTTCTCAAAACTAGCGCAGTAAATTTACGTGACCCGTAATGACTTTGCGTTCGTCTAAATCAGGGTTTTTGTATAAAATACGATAAGTATACATTCCGGTTGGTGCTTCAAAAGCATCAGGGCCGTAGGTGCCATCCCAACCCACTAATGCGTTGCGACTTTCAAAAATGACTTCCCCCCAACGGTTGTAGACCGTGAACTCATAGTTCTGAGGGTCATAGCCTGAATAGAAAACAGGGCAAAAGACTTGGTTGTTTTGGTCTCCGTCCGGCGTAAAGCTATTCGGGATGTAGAGTATTTCGTTGTACTGATACCCTATGCTAATTGAGGTGACATCGGCACACTGCAGGTCGGTGAGTGCAGTAAGTGTAATGGTGTAGCCCTCTGTGGTGTTTTGGAACACATGTGACGGCTCGAAGTCGTAGGCGAATTGTCCGTCTCCAAAATCCCAAACGTAGTTGGTGGCACCCATAGACAAGTTGGTGAACATCACGTATTGTGCTTCTTGTGTAAAGACACTAATTGGCGATTCAAAATCGGCTACAGGGAGATCTTCTACGTAGATATAGGCCAGTTCGGTATGTGTGTCGTAGCAACCAAAAGAGGTCGTTGCCGCCAAACTTACATCAAAGGTGCCGCCGTTTCCAAATACAATAGTTGGTGCGGTGCCCGATGCAGAAAGACCGTTACTTGTAGACCAACTGTATGTTGTGTTGGTGGCGTCGTCTGCAGTGAAGTTAACCGCAAGTGGCGCACAACCTTCTATTGGAGTAGCGCTAAACGTAACAATCGGGAGTGGATGAACGGTTACAGTACCCGTTGCAGGCAAGCTTGGGCAGTTGTTGAGGGTGTATACAACTGTGAGTGTGCTGTCTTGTAAGGGTGTAAACGTTTGGTTGGCTCCACCGATGAGGTTATTTGGCCCCCATGTGTAGCTACCTCCAATTAAGTCGGGTGTTGCGGTCAGGGTAACGGGGTCAGCTTCACAAATGGTTGCGCTGGTCAGGGTTACGACTGGAATGGGATTTACTGTTACTTGCGCAGTTACCGCCGGGCTTGTACAGTTGTTTAAAGTATAAGTTACTGTATAGTTGGTACCGCTTGCAGGGCTAACAGAAATGGTGTCGTTGGTGTCGTTGGTAGACCAGAGATAAGTACCGCCAGGTAAGTTTGCTGTAGCGATGAGGTTGATGACATCCCCAAAACACATGACCGCGTTTGCAGTTTGCGCCACCGGAATAGGGTTTACCAAAACGGTTGCCGTGGCGGTGTCTTGACAAGCTAATAAATCGTAAATTACAGTATAAGTTGTAGTTGCTGCTGGGCTTACCGTGATGCTTGAGCTACTTGCTGCAAGTGGAGACCAAGTATAGTTGCCGCCAGGAAGGTCAACGTTTGTGTTGAGTGTTGTGGAGCCGCCAAAACAAATGGTGTCGTTTGCGGTACTGATTACAGGGTAAGGTTTCACAACGATAGTACCGCTCACACTTGGTGCCACACAGCCATTTGAGCTTGTGAATACAACACTGTAGTTGGTCGTTGCTGTTGGGCTTGCTGTGAGGCTTGCTGTTGTTGCGCCGTTACTCCAAAGGTATGTACCCCCAGCACTGACATTATTGACGAAAAGCGAACCTGCTGAGCCCACACAGACAGAATCTGTGGTTACAGTGGGTTGTGGAGTGGGTTCTACTGTCACGGTAACGTTTGTAGTGCCTGTGCAACCAGCAGCTGAATAATCTACGGAGTAGGTGGTTGTAGTTGATGGAGATACAGAGATGCTCGGACCCGTTCCAATTTGCGTACCATTCAGAAACCAAGTGTAAGCGCCCCCAGGTGTTGTAGAGCTTGCCGTTAGGTTCCCGCTCGCACCTGAACAAATGGTGAGTGGAGTTGCAGTAACAGTTGGACCAGGGTTTACTGTTACACTGGTAGTTGCGTTTACCGTTCCACAGTTTGGAACTGTTAGCGTTACGGTGTAGGTACCAGCCGCTAATAATGTAGGGCTAGCAATGGTTGGGTTTTGTTGGGTAGAGGTGTAGCCATTAGGACCTGCCCACGCCCAAGAATAGTTAGTCCCGGTTGGGTTAGGGGTAGCGTCAAGAGAAAATGGCTGTCCTGCACAGATTGGGCTCGTATTGGAAGCGGTTAGCGTTGGCGTTTGGCAGCAGTTGATATACATAGAGATACGGCCGATATTGTAATTGACCTCTGACCAAATATTGGCCATAGCTGCACCGGTTCCTGCAGGGCAAGACTGCATGCCACTACGTTGTAGGGTTGTGTTGAACCCGTTGATGCTCGTTACAAAGTTGGCAGGGCCATAACTATTGACGCAGTTGGCACCTCTTGCACCATACACACCGATAATTTCACCTGCAGCAACTGGAATGTTACATGCGATAACTTGGGTAGCAGGGGCGTTTGAAATGGTGAATAACTGAACAAAACTATTTGTTGTAGCTGCAAAAGCCGGTGGAGGGCCAGCTGTAAAACGAACCACGCGAATGGTTTGAGTACCGGTTGGCGCTGCGTCTGGCGGAATATACAAACCGCAAATAGTGAAACTCGTAGGTGCAGTAAAGTGGTAGCCTCGGATCATACTTGTGAAGGTAGTTGTTTGAGTACCAACACTTATTGGAGTGCCTTGGGCAAAAGAGATGCCAAAGACAGAAAAAAGTAAGATGCTTAGGAGTAAAAGTTTTTTCATTGATACGAATTAAATTAGCAAGACCATTCACCGACGTATACGTAAAACCGTGGAACCGGTTGCCTGTTGATTTGTAAGATAATGTATTTAGCCATTCACAAAAACAAAAGGCTTCTTCGGAAGCCTTAGTTTAAAATTCAAAAGTGTCCATGAACTTAGTGGTAAAATTACCGGCATTGAAGTCCGGGTTTTCCATGAGTTTTTGGTGGAAAGGAATAGTGGTTTTGACACCTCCAATAACGTATTCATTCAGAGCGCGTTTCATTTTCAAAATAGCTTCTTCACGCGTTTGTGCCACTACAATAAGTTTAGAAATCATTGAATCGTAGTAAGGCGGAATGGAGTATCCTGCGTAAACGTGTGCGTCTATGCGCACACCATGGCCACCAGGGCAGTGGTAGTCTGTGATTTTACCCGGGCTCGGACGAAAGTCTGCGTACGGATCTTCGGCATTGATGCGACACTGAATGGCGTGCATTGTAGGGTAGTAATTTTTACCGGAGATTTTCTCACCAGCTGCAATTTTGATTTGCTCTTTGATGAGGTCAAAATTGATGACTTCTTCTGTGATGGTATGCTCAACTTGGATACGCGTGTTCATTTCCATGAAGTAGAAGTCGCGGTTTTTGTCTACCAAAAATTCGACAGTTCCAACGCCTTCATAGCGCACAGCTTTAGCAGCTTTAATAGCAGCTTCTCCCATTCTTTCGCGGAGTTCGTCGGTCATGAATGGCGAAGGTGTTTCTTCGACAAGCTTTTGATGGCGTCTTTGAATGGAGCAGTCGCGCTCAGAGAGGTGACAAGCGTTTCCGTATTGGTCACCGGCAATTTGGATCTCGATGTGGCGTGGGTCTTCGATGAATTTCTCCATGTAGATACCGTCGTTGCCAAATGCTGCTGCTGCTTCTTGGCGAGCGGAATCCCAAGCTGCTTCCATTTCGTCTTTTTTCCAGACGATGCGCATTCCTTTTCCACCACCACCTGCGGTAGCTTTCAAGATCACTGGGTACTTCACTACTTCTGCCGTTACAAAGGCATCGTCTAGATCTTTTAACAAGCCTTTAGAACCTGGTATGCAAGGCACGCCAGCTGCAATCATTGTAGCTTTAGCTGTGGCTTTGTCTCCCATTCCGGCAATTTGCTCAGGGAGTGCACCGATGAATTTGATGCCGTGCTCCTGACAAACTTTAGAAAACTTTTCGTTTTCAGACAAGAATCCGTAGCCAGGATGGATGGCGTCGGCGTTCGTGATTTCAGCGGCAGCAATAATGTTGGGGATGCTCAAATAAGACAGTGCACTGGTTGGAGGTCCAATACAAACTGCTTCGTCTGCGAAGCGAACGGGCAGGCTGTCTTTGTCGGCGGTAGAATAAACGGCCACCGTCTTGATGCCCATTTCTTTACAGGTGCGAATCACGCGCAGCGCAATTTCGCCGCGATTGGCAATCAATATTTTTTTAAACATGTTTTGGGTTTTATGCTGGATCAACCAAGAATAATGGTTGGTCGTAATCTACAGGACTAGCGTTGTCTACGAGTACTTTCACAATTTTACCAGAGATTTCGGCTTCAATTTCGTTGAATGTTTTCATGGCTTCAATGATACAAACTTTGTCTCCGCTTTGGATGGTGTCTCCGACATTGACAAAAGCGTCTTTATCTGGCCCTGGTGTACGATAAAAAGTACCGATCATTGGTGATTTGACAGTGATGTATTTGCTGTCATCGGAGTTGTTGGTTTCTGTGCTTGCAGGCGCAGCGCTTGGTGCAACTGGTGCAGGTGCAGCAGCAACTGGTGCAGCTACCATTGGTGCAGCTTGGTACATGATTGGCTCAGACTGACTTCCTTTAATGGAAATACGAAAACCTTCTCTTTCGATTTCAACTTTGCCGAGTCCGGATTTGGACACCAATTTGATGAGGTCTTTGATTTCTTCTAAATTCATGGTATAATTTTTTTCAAAGTTAATTTAATTATGAATTGTAGGCCCATTTGAGGTAAATAGCACCCCAAGTAAAGCCGCCGCCAAAGGCAGAAAGGATGAGTACGTCGCCTTTTTTAAGTTGGCTTTCGTAATCCCATAAGCAAAGCGGTAAAGTACCAGCGGTGGTGTTGCCATAACGCTGGATATTGATCATTACTTTTTCTTTGGTGAGGCCCATTCGGTTTGCGGTAGCGTCTATGATGCGCAGATTAGCTTGGTGCGGAACCAACCAACTGACGTCGTCACTGGTTAAGTTATTGCGCTCCATGATTTCAGCAGAGACATCTGCCATGTTGGTTACGGCAAATTTGAAAACAGCTTGTCCTTCTTGTTTGACGTAATGCATGCGGTTTTCAACGGTTTCTATCGAGGCTGGCATAGCTGAGCCGCCGGCAGGTTGTTGCAAATATTGACGGCCTGAACCATCGCTGCGCAAGATGAAATCCATGACGCCATTGCCTTCTTTGTTTGGCTCTAGCAATACGGCACCGGCGCCGTCGCCGAAGATGACACAAGTAGTGCGGTCTTGGTAGTCGATAATGGAGGTCATTTTGTCGACGCCAATAACGATTACTTTTTTGTGTTTACCAGACTCAATAAATTGAGATCCGGTAGAAAGCGCATATAAAAAGCCAGAACATGCCGCATTGACATCATAACTCCAGGCGTTTTTCATGCCTACTTTGTCACAGACAATGTTTGCCGTGCTTGGAAAAGGATGGTCAGGGGTAACGGTTCCAACAATAACTAATTCGATTTCGAGGGGGTCGATGCCTTTTTTCTCGAGTAAAGCTTTGACCGCAGCAGCAGCCATATCAGAACTCGCACCGTCTTTCATGATGCGGCGTTCTTTGATGCCTGTTCGGGAGGTGATCCACTCATCGGAAGTATCTACCAACTTGGCTAAATCTTCGTTTGATAAGATGTGTTCTGGCACATAGCCTTGAACAGCGGTAATAGCAGCGGTAATTTTACCCATATTAGTTAAAAGCTTCGTTAATTTTTTCTGTAAGGTTAGAACTCACTACGTCATGTGCGTGCAACAACATGTTTTTGACAGCGATATCGTTGGAGATGCCGTGGCCGATGATGGCGTTTCCTTTGACACCTAGAACTGGCGTGCCTCCGTAGTTTTCGTAATTGAAGCGCTCAAAATAGTCGTCTTTGATGCCGCGAAGTTTCATTAAATTAAAGATGCCTTCTGCCTCTTTAAGGACGATATTGCCGGTAAACCCATCGCAAACAATGACATCTGCCACACCTGTAAAGAGGTCCCGACCTTCAATATTGCCCGTGAAGTTCAATTCGTCCGATTCTTCTAACAGCTTATATGTAGCAATTGAGAGCAAGTTGCCTTTGGAGTCTTCCTCGCCAATATTGAGCAAGGCCACTCTAGGGTTTTCTATACCCAATACATTTGCTGCGTAAACAGAACCTAGCACCGCAAATTGGTACAGCACGTCAGATTTACAATCAGCATTTGAACCGACGTCTAGTAAGAGTGATTTACCACCGTCAATGTTTGGCAGAGTAGAGGTAATACAAGGACGAATGACACCTGGAACGGTGTTGAGTTTGTACATGGAGCCCACGAGCATTGCACCCGTGTTGCCGTTGCTTGCAAAAACATCGATGAGCCCTTTGGCAAGCTTTTCAAAACCTACAGCAATAGAGCTGTTGGGTTTTTTCGGAAGTGCTCTGGTTGGGTGGTCATGGTAGGTGATGACTTCAGGAGCATGTATAATTTCGAACAGCTCGGCGCTCTGTGCGCGGCTGGCTAATTCTTTTTGAATAATGAGTTCGTCACCAAACAAAACGATAGTGACATCACTACCCAAAACTTGTTTGGCTAATAATGCACCATCAATTGTCGCTTGCGGAGCGAAATCGCCACCGGAGACATCAAGCCCAATCCTCATGGGAGAAAATTAGAGCTTACTGAACCTCCTCTACGGAGTCAGTGGTTTTCTCAGCTACAACTTTTCCTTTGTAGTAAAGTTTGCCTTCATGCCAGTGTGCATGGTGAAACAAGTGTGGTTGTCCTGTTGTAGGGCAAGTAGCTACGTTGTCAGCAGTCGCTTTCTTGTGAGTTCTACGTTTGTCACGACGTGTGGTCGATATTCTGCGTTTAGGATGCGCCATTTTTGTTAATTTATATCTATTAATTTAAATTCTTAAGTGCAGACCACCGTGGGTCTATGTCGTCTTCATCGGGTTTTGAATCGGAAGAAGGTTGTTGGTATTTGTTGATCAATTCCACCATTTCTTCATTGCATTCGCCTTCTTCGTGTACCATTTTGGCAGGTAAAGAAAGACTAATTAGCTCATACAAAGGCTGAGTGAGGTCGATTTGATAGCTTTCAGGAGCAATAACAATGAGGTTTTCATCTTCGGATTCTTCTTCTCCAAATGTGTAGTAGAGCGTGAATTCTCCGTCGATTTCCTCCGTAAGGGGCTCCGTGCAGCGATCGCAATCAGTAAAGATAAAACCAACTACGCCTAAATTGGCGATGAGCATAGTTTCCTTCTTTTCTAACTCGAGGTAGGCCGTGAGCCGACCGTTTTCGATGAGCGAATAAGGCAATGATTCAAAGAACGATTTGTCAATGTCAAATTCAAACTCGTGGAGCCCTAGCTTTAAGCCTACAAAGGTTATGGCGAATGGACTTTTCATGCTGAATAATTCACTGACGAAAACGAAAGAGCAAAATTAAGGATTTATTTTGGATTTTTAAAATCAGTCGGCACGTTCTTGTTCCTTCTTCCCTTTTTCGTCCTTAGAAAAAGCCAATGGATTGGCATGGATCTCTTTAAAAACCTTTCTTTTTCGGTAGATGTCTACTGCCAAAAAGATAGCGCTGCGCAGGCTTTGTTCGTCGGCGAGCATCTTGCCAGCGATGTCAAAAGCGGTGCCGTGATCTGGGCTGGTGCGCACAATTGGCAGGCCAGCTGTGAAGTTCACGCCGTCGTCAAAACACAATGCTTTAAACGCAGCCAAACCTTGGTCGTGGTACATGGCGAGCACACCGTCAAATTGTTGGCGCAACGGCGAACCAAAGAAACCATCGGCCGGGTAGGGCCCAAAGGCTAAAATCCCTTTTTGTTTGGCGGCTTGAATAGCTGGAATAATGGTTTGTTGTTCTTCTTCTCCAATTTTGCCGTTTTCGCCGGCGTGTGGATTGAGTCCGAATACAGCGATTCTTGGCCTGATGAGTCCGAAATCTTTTTTGAGACTTTGCTCGAAGGCTTCAATTTTGGAGACAATCAGGTCTTTTTGCAACTGGCTTGAAATGTCCTTGACCGGAATGTGGGTGGTCACGAGCGCGACGCGCAAATTGCCAGAAACGAGTACCATGAGCGCCTCTTTGGCACCAGACATTTCTGCGAGGTATTCGGTATGGCCCGGAAAGTTGAAACCTGCTTTAGCTACATTTTCCTTGGAAAAAGGAGCGGTTACCAGCACGTCAATTTTGCCCTCTGCCAAATCTTTGGTGGCGGCTTCGAGTGATAAAAGTGCGTATTTGCCACCGTTGGCGTTTGAGACACCGGGTTCAATTTCTACTTCGTCTTGCCAAACATTGATGATGTTGACTTTTTTGGAGTTGATTTCAGCAGCACTTTTGCAAGTAGCGTAACTGAACTCGTGTAAATTGAGTTGTTTTTTGTAGTGCGAAATGACTTTGTTGGAGCCGTAGACAACCGGGATAATATCCGTTAAAATGCGGCTGTCATGAAGGGCTTTGACGATGATTTCAGGACCAACTCCATTGATGTCGCCTATCGTAATACCGACTTTGATCAGGGCTTTGTTGGACTGTTCTTTGTCCTTTACCTCTTTATCTTTGGTTTCTTTTTCCATTAAATGTTGTTCGTTTTAAGAAAGTGGTAAAGCAAACGAATGCCGGCGCCTGTTCCGCCCTCGCCTTTGTAGTTTTCAGGGGCATCTAGCCAAGCTGGCCCTGCGATATCCATGTGGATATATGGTGCTTCTACGAAATGCTCCAAGAATTTTCCGGCTGAAATCATGCCGGCGTTTGGCCCGCCAATATTTTTAAGGTCGGCAATTTTGGATTTCATGTGTTTTTTGTAGTCGTCCCAGAAAGGGAAGCGAACCACGCGCTCGTGAACGGCAGTGGCGCTTTTCTCGAGGTTTTCAAAGATGCTGTCTGCCGCGTTGCCCATCACGATGCTCGCTTCGGTGCCAATTGCACGAAGGGCCGCGCCGGTAAGTGTGGCTGCGTCAATGACAAGTGCTGGCTTGAATTTTTTGGAGTAAGCCAAAGCGTCTGCGAGGATCATGCGGCCCTCGGCGTCGGTATTAAGTACCTCAACTGTGGTGCCGTCAAACATGGTAATGACATCGCCTGGCGCATACGCGTTGCCCCCCGGACGATTGTCTGTGGCGGGCAAGAGCGCTACAATATGCACGGGTAATTTTTGCAAAGCCGCTAAATAAACAACAGCTGCCATGGTTGCCGCGCCCGCCATATCGCCTTTCATGGTGTCCATGCTGCCTGGCGTTGGCTTTAAGCTGAGGCCTCCGGTATCGTAAACAACGCCTTTTCCAACCAACACAATCGGTTGTTTGTTAGTGGCATTTTTGGGCTTGTATTCTGCAATTGTAAACGTAGGCGGATCAATAGATCCTTTGTTCACGGCAAGTAAACCGCCCATTTTGAGGGTTTCGATTTGCGTTTCTTCGAGTACTTTGACATCAAATTTGGCTTCTTCGCCCATCTCGACAACCGCATGCGCAAGTTGTTCGGCGTTGAGGTGCGATACGGGTGTGTTGACGAGGTCGCGCGCTTTGAACACCGCTTTGGCCATGTGTTGGAGTTCGGTGATTTGTGCTGCACTGAGCGTCGCTTTGATCACTACTTCGGTAAATTTGGCTACCTCAGGTTTGCTGAAATGTTGGGTAAAGCGGTAACTCGAAAGCAAAAGACCTTCTAGCAAAGCATACGCTTCATCTGGGGTTCCGTTTTCGAGTAAAAGCGACGGTTGGGCGTCGTGTAAATGTTTTTCTATGGTGTGGGCATGAATGCGAATTTGTTCTAAATCTTGACCTTCCTGGATTTCAAAAGCAAAGCCTTCTTGGGTTTTGAAATAGTCGAAATCTTTGCCGCCGTCGGTTTTCGCGACAAAACGAACTACTGCATTCGGTGTATTTTTTGATTTTTTAGTCAGAACTAACATCTTGTTGATTTTGTACAAAGTTAAAAAGAATGAAGCTGCGCGCCCTTAAAATAATTCGCCGCTGTGCGCAATCAGGAATTTGTCGATCAAACGCGGTATCGGATGGTCTGTCAACGCTTTTAAATCGAGCATTAGATAATTTGAGTTGAAATTTTCTTTTGGCGTTGTTTTGATAAAATAAGCTTCAATCTTTTGATGCGTCAAGACGTGCTGAAACCTTTCCCCAATGATTTGTTTGCCTCCTAAATAGTCCAGCATGTCGTCGAGCGTAGCAAATTCTGTCAATGGAAACTCATAGAGCCCTTCCCAAATATCTTTAGGCCCTCTTTTCGAAAAAGCGAGTTCATTTTGTCCATTCGTCAGGATATGATAGACAAAAAACCGCTTCCTGACCTTGACTGTTTTGATTTTAATCGGAAGTTGAGAAACCTTATTTGAAAGCAAGGCCATACAAGTTTCTTGGACCGGACAAACGCTACAATTTGGCGAAACGGGCTTGCATTGCAGCGCTCCGAATTCCATGATCGCTTGGTTGTGTTGCGCGGGGCTGTGCTGATCCAACAGCTCGCCAGCCAGCGCTTCAAATTGACGCTTCCCCTCTGGTGAATTGATCGCTAAGTCTACGCCAAAATACCGACTCAATACCCGAAAGACGTTGCCATCCACAACCGCATGGGGCAAGTTGTAGGCAAACGACGCAATAGCCGCAGCCGTGTAAGGCCCGACGCCTTTCAATTTGAGTAAGTCTTGATAGGTCTTTGGGAATGCACCATTGTGCTCCAATGTAATCTGTTGGGCTGTTGCGTGCAAATTGCGCCCTCGGCTGTAGTAACCCAAACCCTGCCACAAATTGAGCACTTCTTGTTGTTCAGCGTTGGCCAAATCTTGAACGGTCGGGAAGGCTTTGGTGAATTTCAGATAATACGGCAAGCCTTGATCGACGCGCGTTTGCTGCAAAATGATTTCGCTCAACCAGATGAAATAGGGGTCTTGGGTGTGTCGCCAAGGCAAGTCTCGCTGCTGTGCTTTGTACCACTCTTGAAGTGCTTGCCGAAGTGCGTTCATAATTTATTTTAGAAATTTTGTGCGAAAATTACGCATATATACTTTCTGTGGAGTATTTTTGCCCCCGCAATTAATCACCAAATCAATTAACTCAGAGATATGACAAAAGCGGATATCGTTGCAAATATTGCAGAAGAAACCGGATTGGAAAGAGCAGAAGCACTTCGTGCAGTAGAAGCTTTTATGAACAACATTAAAGCTTCTATGGCAGACGGAAAAAACGTGTACCTACGTGGGTTTGGAAGTTTTGTGGTCAAGGAGCGCGCTCAAAAAACAGGACGCAACATCTCTAAAAACACCACAATCATCATTCCAGCACACAACATCCCATCTTTCAAGCCTTCCAAAACCTTTGTAGACGAGGTTAAGAACAAGGTTAAAGTAAAATAAGTTTTCTTTTTTTCTGAAATTTGTATTACCTTTGCACTCCCTTAACGGGGGTGCATTTTTATTTGTAACAAAGTACTAAACATATAACCTTCTCATTATGCCAAGTGGTAAAAAAAGAAAAAGACATAAGATGGCGACGCACAAGCGTAAAAAAAGACTTAGAAAAAATCGCCACAAGAAGAAGAAATAATCCTTCTTTCTTTCATGTAAACGCATAGAGAGCTCATTGATATTTCTTTGAGCTTTCATTGTTTCACCTAAAAACAATTTCAAGTGAATTTAGAACTCGTTGTAGACGCCCGTTCAAACGGCGTCTGGATAGCATTGCTACGCGACGGGAAGTTAATTGAGTTGCACGAAGATCGCGGCAACACAGACTTCTCTGTAGGCGATATCTATCTCGGACGGGTACGTCGTGTTGCCAATGGCCTCAACGCGGCTTTTGTTGATGTCGGATACGAAAAGGATGCCTTTTTACATTACCACGACCTCGGCCCACAATACGTATCTTTCTCAAAATACGTAAAAGAAAGCATCAACGGAAAGCAAAACGTTGCAGACCTCCAATACTTCAAACTAGAAAAAGAAATTTCAAAAGAAGGTAAAGTATCCAATACCTTATCTTCTTCCCAAGCTATCCTTGTTCAGGTGGCCAAAGAACCGATTTCTCAAAAAGGCCCACGCTTGAGCTCCGAAGTGACGCTCGCTGGCCGCTATCTAGTTCTCGTACCCTTTTCAGAGAAAATTTCTGTGAGTCAAAAAATCAAAGACAGCGCCGAAAAGGAGCGTCTAAAAGAACTCATGGACCGCATCAAGCCCAAGAATTTTGGTGTCATTATTCGTACCGTTGCCGAAAAAAAATCGACCGCCGATCTCGAGGCCGATCTCAGCAACCTTCTAGAAAAATGGCGCACCCTCCACGCCAACCTCAAAGGTGCTCAACCACCAAGACGCGTACTCGGAGAACTCAACACTACCAATTCCATTTTGCGCGATTTGCTCAATGGCAACTTTACCAATATACACGTCAACGATGAAACCATGGCCCTTCAAATGAAGGACTACATTTCAGAAATTGCGCCAGGTCGCGAGAAAATCGTGCGTCACTACGACAACCGCATTGGTATTTTTGAGCGTTTTGGTATCGATAAGCAAATCAAAACATTATTCGGTAAAAAAGTGCCGTTGCCAAGCGGAGGCTACCTCATCATTGAGCACACTGAAGCCATGCACGTCATCGACGTCAACAGCGGTAACCGCAAAGGTGCCGATGGCCAAGAATCCAACGCACTTTCCACCAACATTGAAGCAGCAGAAGAAGTTGCACGCGTGTTGCAGCTCCGCGACATGGGCGGCATCATCTGCGTCGATTTCATCGACATGCACGAGCGCGAAAACAACAAGATTCTCTTTGACAAAATGAAGGAATTTATGAAATCAGACCGTGCCAAGCACAACATGATTCCGCCTTCTAAATTTGGCATCATCGAGATCACGCGCCAACGCGTTCGCCCCGAAACCGATATCCAAACCCACGAAACTTGCCCTACTTGTAACGGCAGCGGCGAGGTTCAGGCCAGTATCCTTTTTGCAGAAGAAATCGAAAACAACTTGGCTTACCTCATGAATGATCGCGGCATGCGCGGCATTACTTTGCTGGTGCACCCGTATTTAGAGGCCTTTTTCAAGAATGGTCTTTGGAGCCGTCAGTTGCAATGGCTTTTCAAATTCAAAACCTGGATTCCAGTGCGCGGAGTAACTGCTAATCACTTATTGCAGTACACTTTCGTCGACAAAGAGAACAACGAAATACCGCTCTAAATGTCGGCGCCTCGTGCCTATGACCTTACACAAATGCTTCAGAAATCTGAGGCATTTTGTGCTTATCAGGAGCGCTGTAGTTTTGAAGTCATTGAAAAACTCAAGCGCATGGGTGCCGAGGATGGCGAAGTATTGCAAGTACTGAACTCCCTGATCGACAACAAATTTCTTGACGATGTCCGTTTTGCCCATGCCTACGCGGTCGGTAAGCTGCGCATCAAACATTGGGGCGTCAATAAAATCAAACAAGGATTGCAACTCAAGCGCTTGGATCGCGACTTGATTTCACAAGCAGTCTCAGACTTATATGAACAAGAAGATTACTTTGGTATACTTAAAGAAGTAGCCGAAAGAAAATGGCGAGAACTCCATAAAGAAAAAGACCCCTGGATGCGCAAGCAAAAGCTGTTTCGCTTCTTGGCATCCAGGGGTTTTAATTACGACGAATTTTCAGATCTGAAATTCGCTTAAAGCTTGTTTTATTTTGCTTTGATGACGGTAGTAGCGCCGCCGATCCAGTTGGCAGGGCCGCCAGCTTCATAGCCTTTAGACCCTAGTGGTGCTAAATTCATTTTGCCGTCGCTGAGTTTTTCTGGCTTAACGAACCAACATGTCGGGTAGCCACGAACGGCAAATTGTTGTTGGAGGGCACGGTTTTGGGTTTTGATGGCTTCTGTTTGCGGCTTAGAGCGCGGGAAGTCAAGTTCTACAAGAACTACGTTTTCTTTGGCCCAAGCTTCAAATTCTGGGGTTTTAAAAACTTCATTTTGAAGGCGATGGCACCATCCGCACCAGTCAGAACCGGTAAAAAACAACATCATTGGTTTATTTTCTTTCTTCGCGACAGCCGTAGCTTCGTTCATGTCTGTGTACCAAGTGAGGGTCGCTTTTTGTGCAAAACTCAATTGAGCCACAACAAGCATCGTAAATAGAGCGATAGTTTTCATGTAATTTTTTTTCTAAAGTTAAGGATAAACCGCCAATAGACAAAAACCGTGCAAAACTTGTCTATATGATATTGTTGTCAATTTTTTTTATATTCGTTTCCAAATTGCTAACCATGAAACTACAATTACTATTCTTTTTTTCGTTTATAAATCTTTTGATTTTCGCACAGTTGCCTACCCAAACCGTCCGCGGAACAGTGTTTGACAGCGAAACCAACTTTCCATTAACAGGTGCCAAAGTACTTATTGAAGTTGCCGGTCAAAAATACATGGCTGCAGCTGGTGCCGACGGTACGTTTGCCATCGCTAAAGTACCAGTGGGTAAGCACCAATTGAATGCTTCTGCACCTTTTTATGACGCCAGAACACTCACGGTGGAGGTCAGTTCAGGACGAGAACTCATTGTTCAAATTCCTTTGCAAGAGAAGGTTTCAGAACAGCAAGAAGTACGCGTAGTGGGCCGCAAACAAGGAGAGGTCCTCAATGAAATGGCCGTGTTGTCTGCCCAGCAGTTCAGCGTTGAAGAAACCAACCGTTATCCTGGATCGCGCATGGACCCTGCACGCATGGCTTCTAACTTTGCAGGTGTAAACGGCGCCGACGACTCTCGCAACGATATCGTGGTGCGTGGTAACTCACCGCTTGGCGTCATTTACCGCGTGGAGGGCATCGATATTCCGAACCCCAACCACTTTGCCATTTCAGGTACATCCGGCGGTCCGGTTTCGCTACTCAACAACAAAATCTTGGGTAACTCCGATTTCTTCATGAGTGCCTTCCCAGCCGAATACGGCAACAGCTTGTCTGGTGTTTTTGACCTCAAATTAAGAAATGGTAATAACAACCAACACGAGTTTACGGGCCAATTTGGCTTACTCGGAACCGAATTCTTGGCAGAGGGCCCAATGAGCAAAGACAGCAAGTCTAGTTATTTAGTGATGGGGCGTTACTCCACCCTCACGATTTTCCAACAATTGAATATCAATTTAGGTACTGATGCCATTCCTAAGTATTTCGATGGCGCCTTTAAATTCAACTGGCTGCTTAAAAACGGTGGTCAACTGGCTTTCTTCGGCATGGGTGGAAAATCCGACATCGCAATTAAAATTTCCGATTTTACGGAGTACACCGAGGATTTGTATGGCGAAGGCGACCGCGACCAGTATTTCGGCACAAGCATGATCACATCTGGTCTGAACTACAAAAAGAGCCTCAACGAGAAGACCTTCATATCGTCTACTTTGGCCTATAGCCAAGAAAATCAAACAACACGACATGAATATTTAAAGAACAGAAGATTGGACCCAAGTGATTCATTGATCAAATATGATGAAAAATATTACATGATGGGTTATGGTTTTGAGGTCCAGAAGGTGAGTGGTTATACGGCAATCAATCATAAAGTGAATAAGCAACACCTTTTCAAAGCGGGTATAAGTTTTGATTTGATCTCTATGGATTTTCAAGATTCTTGCTTATACAATTTGGACAGCGCAGCACTTGGTTTTGAAACACGTTGGAATTACCAAGGTACAGCAGCCATTATTCAACCCTTTGTACAGTGGAAATGGCGCATTTCGGACCAAATGGACTTCACAGCTGGTGTACACGCGCAGTACTTTACGCTCACTAATAGTGTGAGTCCGTTCGAGCCGCGTTTGGGCTGGAAATACCGCATGGACAACGGCCAGGCTATTTCAGTGGGTGGAGGTTTGCACAGCATGATTCAACCTTATTATACCTATGCTTATAAAGTGCTTCCAGGTGTAACAAATGATAACAGCAACATCGACATGGATTTCTCGCGCAGTGCGCACTCTGGTATCGGTTACGAGAAATCTTTCAACAAAGGATTCAACATCAAAACAGAAGCCTACTACCAATACCTTTACAACATTCCGGTAACAGTTGCACCTTCGTCTTTCTCGATGATCAATGTGGGTAGCGGTTTCTCTCGCTTGTTTGTTGACCAACTGCAAAATACGGGCGACGGCTACAATTATGGTTTAGAGCTCACCGTTCAAAAATACTTTGATAAAACCTTCTTCTTCTTGTTCTCTGGAACGGTATACAACTCACAATACCGCGGCAGCGATATGGTTTGGCGCAACACATCTTACAATGGCAACTACGTCGTCAATTTTTTAGGCGGTAAAGAGTTCAAAGTGGGAGAGCGCAGCGTGATTGGCATCGGCGGAAAGGTAACGGCAGCTGGTGGCAAACGCTACGGCTTCGTTGATATTGCGGCCACCAATGCAGCAAAAGAAATCATTTTCATGGATTCTATGTTCAATGACCGTCAGTTTAGAGATTACTTCAGAGCAGACCTCAAGATTTCTTGGCGCAAAAATGCAGACCGCGTTACGCACGAATTTGGTCTAGATTTGGTGAATATTTTGGGTACTAAAAACCTCCTCACTCTAGCTTACCGTCCTGCACTGACACCTCAAGAAATTGCCAATCCGAATTTCGAGCCATTCGCAGAAAAAACTCAGTTGGGCTTCTTCCCGATTTTCTATTACAAAATAGACTTTAGAGCGACGCGCAAATAGATCTTGAAAGCTAAAGAACTCGGCATTCTCATCGATAAGCAAGCTTACTCGGAGAGCAGTATAATATTGCATTTTTACACACTTGAACGCGGCTTTCAGTCTTTTGTCTTCAAAGGTGCACTCAAGAAACGCAAGGCGCTCAATCAGTTGGGTTTGTATGAACTCAGTTATTTCAAGCGCCCGGAGTCTGATTTAGGCATCGTTAATCAACTGGACTTTGCCTGGACGCCGCTGGCTTTATTTGAACACCCTCAGAAGGTGATGTTGGTCTTTTTTATGACCGATATTCTGCAGCAAACCTTGCGGTATCAGGGTGCCGACCCACAGCTTTTTTATTTCGTTAGAGATCAACTGTTGCGGCTAGAAACCAATGCGCAACTCCGTGATTTTCCGGGTACTTTTTTGGCGCAATACCTCATGATTTTAGGCTACACACCTTTAATAGACGACGACGGCTATAGTGTTTTTGACATGAATACAGGTCGTTTTAGCCACGCGCTCGGCGAGAACTCGAGTTGTATTCAAGACCGAACGATGCTCGAATACTTAGCCGCGCAATTTTGGCCAAAAGCGGGTGCTCAATTTTCTGGAATGGTGCACAAAGAGGGCTTGCGGGTTCTGATTCAGTATGCCACGATTCACCTGGCCAAGTTCAATATAGACAAGACCTTAGAAATCTTGCACGACACCCTCTACGACTAGCGTTTTCTGGCAAAGAAATCTTTGAGTAACTGACTGCACTCGGCATCCATGATGCCATTTTCGACGAGCGTAGCCGGATGATACAAGCTGGTGCCTGTAGCGCTTGCGCCGCGTTTGGCATCGCGTGCGGCAAATACCACGCGGTCAATTTGAGACCAATACAAAGCTCCGGCACACATGCAGCAGGGTTCAAGCGTGACGTACAGCGTGCATTCTTTGAGGTACTTGGCGCCTAAATATTGAGCGGCGGCTGTAATGGCTTGGATTTCGGCATGCGCCGTGACGTCGGTGAGCTGCTCCGTGAGGTTGTGGCCGCGGGCAATCACTTGGTTTTTACAAACAATAACGGCGCCAACGGGCACTTCGTCGGCCTCAAAAGCCTTTAAAGCCTCTTGATAGGCTTGTTTCATGAAATATTCGTCGTTGAAAGGGCTCAGCATAGCGCAAGATTACAAACTTTCTCTTAATTTTCGGCCATGAATCTTTTCGACCTCTTTCTTTTTGCTCCTTTGGCTTATGGTGCCTACAAGGGTTACAAACGCGGCCTGATCATGTCTTTGTTCATGTTGTTGGCTATAGTAGTGGGGCTTTATGCCGCTTTTCAGCTCACGGATGTCGTGGTGGAATGGGGAAGCAAGAACCTCCATTGGGAAAAAACTACGCTCATGCCGGTTAGTTTTGTGTTGCTGTTTTTGGGTATTGGCGCCGCTATTTATTTTGGCGGAAAACTACTCGAAACTGCGCTCAAGGTGGTGAAGCTATCCATACTCAACAACTTGGCGGGCGCCCTGCTGGGTATTTTGCAATGGATGTATTTGGTCGGAACGTTACTATTGTTTGTATTGGCCAACGACAGCAAGCAAAACCTGATCTCTGCCCAAACCCGTAACCAATCCGTAGCCGTTCCATTCTATACCAATATGCTGCAAAATACCTTGCCAAAAATCAGAGAGGGTGTGGTGTTTGATGCGTATTTGCAACAAGCAAAAGAGCAGCTCATTGAAGAAGAAACTCCAAAAGCGAATTGATCGTAATGCGTTTATTTAATATTTATATAGCAAGTTGTTTTTTGGTGTTGGCCTCTTTTGCTTTGGCTGCCAATGACCCGATTGCACCCTTACTCCAAAAACAAACGTTGCTTGACAAAAAGCAAAAATCGTTTAAATCTGGGCCTTATTTTGGCTTGCAAAGTGGCCGATTTTATGTGTTGGAGTATGGTTGGGAGTTACAGTATAAAAACAAGAAAGGTTTCTTGAACGCGAATACAACAGCTTTACACCACGGCTTCAACGCCACTTTTGATTTCGCTTACCTCAATCCGGTTTTAGGCTATGACCTGGGTTTTTGGCACCGTACCGGCAATTTTGACCTCACTTATGGCCTCAGTGCAGCAGTTCGCACCGACCTCAAGCAGTTGCGCTTCGGCATTTGCCCGAGCGTGGGCATTAAGGTGTGGCAACTACACGTTCAAACGGGCATGTATTTACTAGCACCTTTTTCTGTTGTAGACAATACCACTTTCAAGAGCAATAGCTTTTTTATTTCAGCGCGTTTTCTGATGGTCAGGCACAACACAAAAAAAGGGGACAACTAGCCCCCTTTTGATTGTCGTCAATTTTCTATTATAAATCGAACTTGATGCCTTGTGCAAGTGGCAAGGAATCAGAATAGTTAATGGTATTGGTTTGGCGACGCATGTAAACCTTCCAAGCATCTGAGCCAGACTCGCGGCCACCACCAGTTTCTTTTTCACCACCAAAAGCGCCACCGATTTCGGCACCTGATGTTCCAATATTGACATTGGCAATACCGCAGTCAGAACCTGCAGCGCTTAAGAAGGCTTCAGATTCTTTGAGTTCGTTGGTCATGATAGCAGAAGAGAGCCCTTGTGGCACGCCATTTTGGATGGCAATTGCTTCGTGCACATCACCGGTGTATTTCATGACGTAAAGAATAGGCGCAAATGTTTCGTGCTGAACAATCGCAAAATGATTTTCAGCTTCGATGATACAAGGCTTCACATAACAACCAGACTCATAGCCAGGGCCGCTCAATACGCCTCCTTCTACCAATACTTTACCACCTTCTTTTTGGGCAGCTTCAATAGCGTTGAGGTAATTGTTGACGGCATCTTGATCGATCAGTGGGCCCACGTGGTTGTTTTGATCAAGTGGGTTGCCAATGCTCAATTGTTTGTATGCAGAAGTAAGTGCTTCTGTCACTTTATCGTAAATAGAAGCGTGGATGATGAGGCGACGCGTAGAGGTACAGCGCTGACCAGCCGTACCAACTGCACCAAATACAGCTCCTGGCACGACCATTTTGAGGTCAGCAGTAGGTGCAATAATGATGGCGTTGTTGCCTCCTAATTCTAAAAGGGAACGACCCAAACGCTGCCCAACTGCTGCTCCTACAGACTTGCCCATGCGGGTAGAACCTGTAGCAGAAATCAAAGGAACGCGTGTATCGTTGGCCATGAGTTTGCCGATTTCGCCGTCGCCGATGACCAAACCAGAAACGCCTTCAGGCACGCCATTGGCAGCAAATACTTCTTCTGTGATGCGCTGACACGCGATAGCAGTAAGTGGTGTTTTTTCGGAAGGCTTCCACACGCAAACATCGCCACAAACCCATGCAAGGGCGGTGTTCCAGTTCCAAACGGCAACCGGGAAGTTGAATGCAGAGATGATACCGACAATGCCGAGCGGATGATACTGCTCATACATGCGGTGACCCGGGCGCTCGGAGTGCATAGTGAGGCCATAAAGTTGGCGCGACAAACCAACTGCGAAGTCGCAGATGTCGATCATTTCTTGTACCTCGCCGAGGCCTTCTTGTAAAGACTTTCCCATTTCATAAGAAACGAGTTTGCCTAGTGGTTCTTTATAAAAGCGAATGCGCTCAGCCAACTGACGTACAATTTCGCCGCGTTTTGGAGCGGGAATTTTGCGCCATTCTACAAAAGCTGCTTGTGCTTTCTCGATGACCTGATGGTACTCAGCTTCGGTAGCCATCGTAACGTTCGCAATCACTTGCGCGTCTACAGGCGAAACAGAAGCAATGCTTGCACCGCTCGTTTGGATCCATTGGGCACCAGTAGAGGCACCGCTATTGTTTTCTTGGATACCAAATTGGCCCAAGATGTCTTTGATTTCTGCTTGGAGTGACATATGTGTTGATTTTGAAGGCAAAGGTAGGGATTTTTTATTCGTAACTTTGTCACATGCACGACATTCACCAAGACCCTATTTGCGCTTTAGCTACAGCCAACGGCATGGGTGCCATCGCCGTTATTCGCGTCAGTGGCGCTGGTGTAAAGGCCTTGGTTTCGAAAGGTTTTTCAAAAGATTTGTCTGTTTTATCTAGCCACAGCGTGCATTTAGGCTGGATGCTCAGCGCCAGCGGCGAGCGCCTAGATGAAGTGCTCGTCACGCTTTTCGACCACGGCAAAAGTTTTACTGGCGAAGAAAGCGTTGAGCTGGCCTGCCATGGCTCGCCGTATATTCAGCAATTGTTGTTGCAGCGTTTGGTCGAGCTCGGCTGCCGCTTTGCCGAGCCTGGCGAATTCACGAAGCGGGCATTTTTAAATGGCCGCCTAGACCTTTCGCAGGCCGAAGCCGTGGCAGACCTCATTGCCGCGCAATCCAAACAAGCCCATCAAGTTGCCCTGCAACAATTGCGCGGCCGTTTTTCTTCCGAACTCCAACAACTCCGCGAGCAACTCATCAACTTTGCTGCCCTCATCGAACTCGAACTCGATTTTGCAGAAGAAGACGTCGAGTTTGCCGACCGTAGTTCCCTCAAGCAACTCGTAGCTTCCGTTTTGCAAATGGTGCGCCGTTTGGCAGCTTCATTTGAACTCGGCAACGCCATCAAACAAGGCGTACCCGTTGCCATCGTTGGCGCCCCGAACACCGGCAAAAGCACCCTACTCAATCAACTGCTCGGCGAAGAACGCGCCATCGTTTCGGATATCGCCGGCACCACCCGCGACGTCATCGAAGAAGTCCTCAACATCGACGGCATTCAGTTTCGCCTCATCGACACCGCCGGCATTCGCGAAACCACCGAAACCATCGAAGCACTCGGCATCGAACGCTCTCAACAAAAAATCGAGCAGGCTAAAATTGTCCTTTGCTTGGCCGACTCCGGCGACCTCACCAACCTCCAAGAAACCCAAGAATGGGTGCAATCTTTGTTCATCATTCACCCGGACAAACACATATTGCTCATTCAAAACAAAGCCGACCTAGCGAATTCTACCAATCTAAATCCGCAAGAAGCACTCCAAATCAGCGCCCTCACCGGCACCGGCATTACTGATCTCAAAGAAAAATTAGTCAAACTCGTGCTCGGCGACTTCAGCATCCAAGACGAAACCATCGTCTCCAACGCCCGCCACCACGCCGCCCTCCAACTCACCGCCGCCGCCCTAGACCTCGCCCAAGCAGGCCTCGACGGCCAAACCACCGCCGACTTCATCGCGATGGACATCCGCGAAGCCATGCGCCAACTCGGCCAAATTACTGGTCAGATTGATGTGGATACGGATATCCTAGGAACCATCTTTTCTAAGTTCTGTATTGGGAAGTAATGCCCGAAAACCATCAATAAACATCGATAACAATAGCTAAATGAAACCCTTGCCAGTCAAGGGTTTTCTCGTTTTTAAGCAAACCTGTCATTTTTCGTCTTTTGGGGCGTTTTGCACCCCTTTTGTTGCTCATCTGTTGTTCAGATTTCATGAGTAACAAGTCAGCAACAAATCTTGAACAACACAAAAAAAATTGCTACACACTGCACCATGTAGCTACACGCTGCTACACGGTGCTACATAAAGGCGAAATGACAATGACTGCTAGTAAATACCCATATTCGAAAATTTGTGTTTTCTGCCAAGAAGCATTTTTGGCAAGGAAAAGCACCACTTTGTACTGCTCTCACAAGTGTGGCTCTAGAGCCTATAAAGAGAACAAAAGACAGGAAAAAATACTCCAAAGTAATGCGACGATAAAGAGAGATTTAACAGCGCCTGTAATCATGCTTCAAGCAAGGGAAGTTTTAAGTATTGAAGAAGTGAGTTTGTTGCTTGGAATCTCTCGATGGACGGTTATGCGCATGTACAAAACCAATAAAATTAGAACAATTACCATTGGCACGAGGCGATTAATCCTGCGTGAAGAATTAAATAAATTATTAAAAACCAAATAAATATGAGAGTAACACTTAGAATGCGTCAGCTAAAGACAGGTCGGATCAGCCTTTACCTCGATCACTACCCTCCAGTTATCCACCCAGAAAGTGGCAAAATAACCAGGTGGGAATACCTTGATATGTATCTCTACAACCCACCCAGGGATGAAATGGAGAAACGCCATAACAAGGATATGGAAACCCTTGCTCGTTCGATAGCTGCTAATCGGCAGTTGGATAGATTGGCAGGAAAATTCGGCATCAAACGTAGTTCCCAATTTGATGACTTCTTACCATTCTTTCAAAAGCAAGTAGATAAATGGATAGACAGTCCGAGTACGCATGGTGGATGGGTCGCTTCCTACAAAACCTTTCTTCAATTTTGTAATGAGCAATGTAATTTCGGAGATCTCACTCCACAATTCATTAATGAATACAAAGATTTTCTACAGAAAAAAGCCACTCGAATCAATTCGCCAAAAATGCGCATCTCACAAAACTCTTGTTACACCTATTACAACAAGCTCCGAGCAGCAGTGCGTGAAGCCATGGTATTCGGGCATATCATCAGTAACCCTTTTGATGCAGTGAAAGGTATCACACAACCAGAAACCTATCGAGAGTTTTTAACTAAAGAAGAATTGATTAAACTTTACAATACCGAATCGGAATCAGCATTACTCAAACGTACCTGTTTGTTTTCCGCACTCACTGGTTTACGATTAGGAGATGTTGTAAAACTACGAAAAGATCAAATTCAACATTCTGAAAACCTCGGTTATTTTATTCGCTTCACACAAAGCAAAACCAAAGGCATGGAAACCTTACCCATATCGGATGAAGCATTGAGTTTTCTTGGAGAATTAGAAGCAAGTAGTGAGAAGATTTTTGGTGATTATAATTTTCAGCGAGACTATGCGCATTTAAATAGATGGTTGCAACGTGCAGGCATTCGTAAGAAAATTACTTTTCATAATTTCCGACACACTTTTGCTACGTTACAACTAGCGGAAGGAACCGATATCTATACCGTTTCAAAATTGCTTGGACACAAACACATTCATACCACACAGATCTATGGTAAAGTGATGGATACAACGAAAACAAAAGCGATGAAAAGTATTCAATTGGGTATCAAAAATGACAAAAATGTCCAAGATTAACAAAGAATGTCAGTGACAAATTGGCTGAATATCAGCAGGATACGGAGATGATTTTTGTTTTCTTGAAATTGCGCAATAAGAAATTTATCTACGCAAAAGTAGACTAGTTTGGAACAGTATGGAACAGCATGACACTAAAATATTTTGTATTACGAACCCTCCAAAAATCGATAACTAAAAAAAGGAAACCAAAAATTCTGGCACGGTTCTTTTTTTGATGCTAGGTGAGTAAATGTTTCATTATGAAAGAAAGTATTACTCACCTAGAAGCATTCATCACAGAGTTGGTGAATGAAGCTGTTCAGACTGCCTTAGTGCAGCATCAAGAATCTGCCTCAACAGCATTGGCAGAAAATAAGCAAAATGCAGAAGTGCTCAATGCCGATCAGGCTGCGGAGTTCCTACATATTGCCAAACAAACCTTGTACTCCTTAACAAGTAGAAGAAAAATTCCTTTCTATAAGAATGGAAAGAAAATTCTATTTAAAAAAGGGGAATTACAAGAATGGTTAAATTCAGGCAAACACGAACAAGAAAATCAAATTCATCAACAAGCTTTGCGCTATGTGCAGGATAAACCTTTAAAACGTTGATCATGTACAATTCGAAAAACCAAACACCACAAGAGGAAGATTTATTTTTATTACCTCAATACCAGGATGAATTAAGAGCAACGCTTCATCAAGGTATTTTCAAATGTTTACCCGAGCCAATAAAAAGTTTGTTCGATGATATGAGCAATGTGTACGAACGAGATATATTATTGTTGGGTACTATCACTGTATTATCAGGCTGTATGCCTAATGTAATTGGCTTTTATGACCGCAAATGGGTTTCGCCAAATCTCTACACATTTATCGAAGCTCCAGCAGGCTCAGGAAAAGGCGTGTTGAGTTGGACAAGATTGATTGGTATGGAAATTCATAAAATGTTGTTGGAAGAAACACGCATCTCTAAACAACATTTTGAAGAATTAAAAAAAGAAAAGATTAAGCAAAAAGATGCTGACATCGCTTCTTTACAAGAACCACTTTATAAACTTCTTTTTATTCCAGCTAATAACAGTGCTAGTTCTGTGGTACAAACCCTCAGTGAGAACGATGGCGCAGGAATTCTATTCTCCACTGAAGCCGATACCTTAGCCAATTCATTGGCACAAGACTGGGGAAATTTTAGCGATGTGCTTCGCGCTGCATTTCACCATGAACCTGTGGAAATGCAACGCAGACAAAATCGCGAACACTTTTCGGTGGAGCACCCACGCTTATCTGTTTTACTCACCGGGACACGTGGTCAAGTATTTCGATTAATCCCCGATACCGAGAATGGGTTGTTCAGCAGATTCATGTTTTATTCCTTTCCAGCTGTCCCAAGTTTTAGAAATGTGTTTGATCATCGTGGGACAGATCCGGGACAAGCATTTAGAAAAGTGGGACAATTGGTACAAGAAATGTATCAATTTTTAAAAGCACAACCTGAGCCAATTCAACTCTATTTACAGCCAGAACTTAAAGATGATTTTCTTAAGTTTTTTAGGCAAGTAACTATAGTTGCACATAAAGGTTCTGGCGTTCCGATATTAGCTACTATTCATCGCTTAGGACTCATCAGTTTTAGAATTGCGATGGTCTTAAGCTTGATTCGTTATTACAACAATCCTAATCGAAAGGAAACTCAGAAAATAAAAATCCATGCCGATGATTTAAATATTTCTCATGAAATAAGTATTACCCTTCTTTATCATTCCAATTTATTAATCGCAGATATGAAAAATGGAAGTAAGAATATACAAGTACAAATCCGACAACAACGATTCTACAACGAACTGCCGGAAGAGTTTAATTGGATGAAAGCCGTTGATATTGGAACTAAATGCAATATGTCTCCTTCTTCCGTTAGACGCTATTTATTGGGAGGACAATTTGAGCGAACCGCTAAAGGGCTTTATCGCAAAGTAGTCAAAGTGGAACCCGGTGAACATTGAACATATGAATAAATGAACATACGAAATATCAATTATGGAAGACCAAGCATTAATTAAAAGAGCTCTTGAACTACAAGAAATGGGCAAAAGCATCCGACAGATAGCAGCAGCTCTCAATACAAGCAAAAGTACCGTGTTTCGGTGGCTTAATGGACAATCAGGCAATGGAGGCAACACCTTGCCCATTGACCTTATTGCCATAACCAGCAACACGCCACAATCACTTAAACAAAAAAATAAAAACGAAATGGAAAACAACAACGACCTCAACAGACTAGAGCGTGAAATCGCTTTAAAGAAATTGCAATTAGAACATGACCTCGAGTTGCGCAAACTGGCTCAACAAGACAAAGAATTAGAGCTACGCAAACGTGAATTAGAGCTGAAGCATTTAGAGAAAGATGCCATAGCCAGGCAACAACTGATTGAAGAACGAAAAATCAATCATGGATTGAAAGTTTGGATTGAAAAAGAGCGGACTTTACTTTCTCAATTTGATTACGAAGAAATTGAAATGGATCTAGCGACTTTCAAACGTCATTTCAAAGCGTTGTATAAACTCTGGCAACAGGCAGAAGAACACATGGCGGTGTATGCCATTGATGCCGAATCGCACCTAGGGCATTATTACTTTAAATCCCTCATTGAAATGTTCAACGAAACATTAGAAAACGCAATTGAAGACCAGGACGAAGATGAAGAAGATATAGACATCATCATTTCCTACGAATACGATGATGATTCCATAGAATTCCTAGAAAATCTAGAAAATTCTGATTTTTTCAGTTGATTTTACCACGGAATTACCGTGGAATTGCGGTGATTCTTGTGGAATTGCTATATTAAGGCTTAAAATTACCATGTTTCTACTCATTCGTCCGAAAACTTCTAAATTTTATCTATGATTTAATTTTGTAGTCACATTACTTAATATATTATTTCTTATTTTATTGATTATTTGATTTATTTATTTATTTTTGTAGTGTAATTACTTAAAAATAAAAATTGAAATCAAAAATTCAAGATATTGCAACGCTTCAAACCGGATTATTTGCCAAGCCTTTGGCGAAGGGCGAAGTTGTTTATTTGCAATCAAAGCACTTCGATGATCAGGGAAACCTTTTAACTACGCTCCATCCCGATTTGTTAAAGGAGAATATTTCAGAAAAACATTTCTTGAGAGCGGGTGATATTCTCTTTGCAGCAAAGGGAACTAAAAACTTTGCTGCAGTATATGAAGAACACAATCCTCCTGCAGTTGCTTCTACATCTTTTTTTGTTATTCGATTATTTGATTCCAAAATAAACCCTGAATACTTAACTTGGTTTCTAAACAACTCTAATACACAAGCAATTCTTAAATCCCAAGCAATCGGAACTTCAATCCCTTCAATATCAAAACAAGTTTTAGAGAATTTCGAAATTTCGATTCCAATTATTGAAATGCAAAATGCTATTCTACAAATCACGAAACTCCGTAATAAGGAAAAATATTTGAAACAGAAAATTGAAACAATAAGAGAAAAACAAATTCAACAACAAATACTCAACGCAATAAAATAAATATTATGGCTAAAATAACTCAAAAAGATATCAATGATGCAGTTTGGAAAGCATGCGACACATTTCGTGGAAGCATTGACCCAAGTGTATATAAAGACTATGTACTCACTATGTTATTTTTAAAATACTTAAGTGATGTGCATGATGATAAAATGGAAGAGTACCTCAAAAAATATAATGGAGATACTGAACGTGCAAAACGTGCAATACAACATGAACGTTTTGTTGTTCCAGAAAATAGTCATTTTAAGTTTTTATACGAACATAGAAATGAAGCCAATATTGGTGAGCTTATTAATATCGCTTTAACAGATTTGGAAGAAGCCAACCGAGATAAACTTTACAGTGAAGATGGTGCTGGAATATTCCAGAACATCGATTTTAATAATAGTAAGTTGGGTGAACCGAAGGATAAAAACCAACGATTGAAAACTTTACTTATTGATTTCAATTCTGAAAAATTGGATTTGCGTCCTTCGCATGTTGGCGGTGCGGATATCATTGGTGGTGCTTACGAATTTTTGATTGCAAACTTTGCTAGTGATGCCGGTAAAAAAGCGGGAGAATTCTACACGCCAAATGAAGTGTCTACCTTATTAGCAAAGTTGACACAAAGCAAACCGGGTTCACGTATTTGTGATCCTACCTGTGGTTCAGGTTCATTACTTATCAAAGCCGGAACAGAAGTAGGCTCAGATAATTTTTCTTTATACGGCCAAGAAGCCAATGGAAGTACCTGGGCATTGGCGGTGATGAATATGTTCCTGCATGGATTTGACAATGCCACTATCCGTTGGGGTGACACCATTCGCAATCCGAAATTAAAGGAAGGTGATGTTTTGATGAAGTTTGATACAGTGGTTGCTAATCCTCCTTTCTCATTGGACAAATGGGGAAAGGTTGAAGATAAAGATGGCGATAAGACTACGGTGAGTTATGATCCGGAGAGTGATAAGTACAATCGTTTTTGGAGAGGTGTGCCTCCAAAGAGCAAAGGTGACTGGGCTTTTATCAGTCACATGATTGAAACATTAAACGAGCATGGTAAAGCTGGAGTGGTAGTGCCACACGGAGTATTGTTCCGTGGAAGCAGCGAAGGAAAAATTAGGCAAAAGACAATTGAGGAAAATTTATTGGAAGCTGTAATTGGCTTGCCTGCGAATTTGTTCTTTGGAACAGGTATTCCAGCAGCTATCATGGTATTCAACAAAGCTAAAGCAAGTGAGCATGTATTGTTTATAGATGCCAGTCAGCATTTTGAAAGTGCGAAGAATCAAAATAAACTACGTGAAAGTGATATTGAACATATTGTATCGACTTACAGAGCGTTTGCAAAAGGTAAGATGAAACCGGGAATAGTTGAGGAGAAATATAGCTATGTAGCAACATTCAAAGAGGTTGAGGAAAATGATTTCAATCTAAATATTCCTCGCTATGTGGACACTTTTGAAGAAGAAGCAGAAGTAGATATTGCTGCAGTACAAAAGGAGATTGACAAACTAGAGGGTGATTTGGAAAATGTTCAGGCTGAAATTAATCAATATCTCACTCAATTAGCTAAATAATGAGTAAAGAAAGGAAAAATGTAATTACTGCTAAAATTCCAGAATTTAGTTATATACCCAATGACTGGAAAATTAGCGCATTAAATAAGGTTGCATGGTTCCAGGAAGGTCCTGGGCTTAGACACTGGCAGTTTACTACAAGCGGAATGAAAGTTATTAATGTAACCAACCTAGTGGGCGGGATCATAAATCTAGAAAAGACTGAACGCTACATAGCATTTGAGGAATTTGAGAAAACATATAAACACTTTGCAATTGATGCTGGCGACATTCTAATGGCAAGCTCAGGTGCTACATATTGTAAAGCATCTATAATTGGCGAAAAAGATTTGCCAGTAATGATGAATACTAGTGTAATCAGATTCAAACCTATCAAGGATGTTGATTACAATTATCTTTGGGCATATTTAAGTTCTTTTTTGTTAAAAAGACAAATTGATTTCCTAATTACAGGAGGAGCCCAACCAAACTTTGGTCCAGCTCATTTAAATCAAGCAGTAATTCCACTTCCACCAATACAGGAGCAAAAAGCTATTGCCCAAGTGCTTAGCAAGGCCGATGCCGCTATTCAAACTACTGAAAAACTTATTACCCAAAAAGAACTGCGTAAAAAATGGTTGATGCAGCAGTTGTTGACTGGAAAGAAAAGATTGAAAGGTTTTGCTGGAGAATTGAAGGAAATTCATATCCGTGATATTGCGAAAGAGGTTAGCATTAGAAATAAAAGTGACAAACAATTAACTGTTTTATCATGCACCAAGTATGATGGACTAGTGCCATCCCTTGAATACTTTGGTAGAAAGATTTTTGCTGATGATGTGAGCACTTACAAGATTGTTCCGAAAAATCATTTTGCTTATGCAACAAATCACATTGAAGAAGGTAGTATAGGCTATCAGGGACTTTTAGATGAGGCGCTAATAAGTCCAATGTATACTGTTTTTAAAACCAATGGAACAGTAAACGATATATTTTTATTCAGATTGCTAAAGTCGCATCCTTTAGTTTACCAATATCAAAATCGAATGGAAGGATCAATTGACCGGAGAGGTGGATTGCGATGGGATGCATTTTCAATTATTAAGATTAAACTTCCATCTATTGAAGAACAAACTGCTATCGCCCATGTATTTCAAGTGGCAGATAAAGAAATTAGTTTACTAAAAGCAAAAGCTGAGAAATTGAGGGAGCAGAAAAAGGGGTTGATGCAGCAGTTGTTGACGGGGAGGGTGAGGTTAAAAATTAAATGAAATGAAAACAGGAAGAAACGACCCTTGTCCTTGTGGAAGTGGGAAAAAACATAAAAAGTGTTGCTGGTTAACACCTGAAATAGTATTGCCAGTGGAAAAGCCTCAGCTTATATACAACAAACAACTTAACCGCTACGAATCTAAGAATGACCATCACTATGCGAATATTAATAATCAAGACTTCAATAACACAGATTCGAGATCTTATCTAGGAAAAATAAAGTGCCGTTTGGTACATGAAGATGGAAACTCAATAATCATTCCCGATTACATATTATTGAAAAATGGTTGGATTCAGCCCTTACATTTTACAGCTCCTTTATTATTTAAGTTAGACGAAACCTCAATTGAATGCAACTTCTTTATTGATATACAAAACGGGATAACAATTAAAATACACTTTTTAAATCATCAATTGCTTCAAACTTACGCTGATAAAAGCCAGCTATTTGATTGTGAAATATTGGGGCCTGCTGATATTGAAGAGTATGCTTGCGGTGAATTTAAAACCATTGGTAATAAAATTTACTTCAAACTATATCATCACACTAGTGAAGGAGGTTACAATGGCATAACTGGTAGTAAAAACTTGAGGTCTTCGAAATGGAACTATAGAGGAAGTAAGGAATGTATAAATTTTCATTTTGCTTACTTCACTCATATCCCAAAAGTTAAATTTCCAAATGATTTGATTACCGTTGCAATGTCGGCTGATGGCAATATTGACTATATGATTGATTCTTTTGTGTTACCCAAAGTGATGCCATCAGATTACAGAAAAAGACACAGAAATTCAATTTACACTGCCAAAGTATATCGTTCAACAACATCTGATAGGAATTATACAATTGAGTTTTTAATCCCGATTGAATGTCTTGATGTGAAACACATCTATTTACATCATCAAGTGAATTCAGTATTCTATGAAATGTGTTTCCCATATATCCACAGAATAAAGCTAAAGGCCAACAGTATTTTAACATTTACTGATGATTACTGTATCATAAATGATGATGCGATTGTAAATTCTGAATACTCAATTATTGGTGATGCAAGAAACAAGGAAGGATTGGCTGCTCCATTTGAAGAAGATGAAACAAAATTTATTTACAAAATTGAGGATTGTGGAAAAGAATCAATTCTTGATTTCTGGTTTAGTCATGCAAATAAGGACTTGTTCACTGGGAAAATGGTAGAGACATTAAAATTAAAAGAAGTTGAAGATAATCCAACAAAATAGATAAATGAAAATAACATCTTTTAAAGAAGACCATATCAGTCAGATTCTAGCATTGTAAATGTTGGTGAATTATTAATAAATTTAATTAAAAAGACAAAAATTACATTATAAAGTATGCAGCTAAATTTCTTTCCCATACATTTTGAGTTTGATAAGTTTCAGATCAACACAGAGCCATACAACGAAAAACGTCTGGTTGAATTGAGAAACTTGCATAATGCAACACATTCGTTTTTCAGAAATGGTGATTCAATATATATATCCAACAAAGACGGTGACGAAAATATTGCTATTGGAAACTTCTCCGAAAAAAGCACGTTTGGGGACAATCAAATAACTGCATCACTGATAAAACATATCTTCTTCAGGACTTTTAAGGATCGTTTCCCTCAATACACTCCTGTGGATTTTTATCCATTTCGTTTTTTCTCAGGGAAAGAAGACATAATCAAAACTGCATTACCTGATAAACTAAAAGACAAAATAGGTTATAAGAAGCTCATTGAGGTTCAGTTAAGGTTAACTGAAATTAATGGAATAAAACGTTTCGGATTTTTAATCAATATACGCAGGAACTGGATTTTCAACCTTAGCTGTTCTGAACTTAATGCCGAAGGTTTTGATTTGAAAGGCCTTGATGTTTTACATGCTGAAACACTACCCGGATTGACCAATATACTTGCACCAAACGAAGAATTTGTTGGAGTATTGAAAGAGGTAACAGGTAATAAGGCTAAAGTAGAAACTAATGAGGGGTTAAAAGAATTTGAATTAAACGAATTGTTTATACGTAAAACGAAATTCAATATTGGCAACTACCTGACCTTTGCCACTTCACAACAAAAAAGTGATGAGGTACTCAACATTATTGAAAGCAAGCGCTCAGATATTTATAATCCCAGAAATCTGTACTCAGAAATCACCAAAATTGCAGAAAATCTGTTCACTCAAAATGGACAATCTGTTCTATTTCAAAACAAAGACAGTTTTTGTTTTACGGTAGATCATAAACCGCTTGGTCTTTCTAATACAATAGAGTTAAAAACGCCTACGTTTATTTTTGACCATGCTGCTACTAAAACCAATAACTACAATCCGGACGCAGGACTGTCTAATTATGGGCCTTATGACAGTATTACTTTCGATATCAAGACACCGAAAATACTTTGTATTTGCAATAAGCAAAACCGTGGAAATTTTACAAATTTTCTTTCCAGTCTTAAAGATGGACTTCCTCAATCCAGATATTTTCAAAAAGGATTGCAAAAGAAATACGATTTACAAGATGTAGTGTTTAACATTAAAGAAATTCAGGATTATACCTTAAATGAATACCTCAATGCAATTAAAAGCGATGATGATGGCAAACCACATTTAGCCATCATTGAAATACCGGCAGCTTTTAAAAAATATGATGATCGTAATAATCCATATTATGCCATAAAAGCAAAATTGCTCTCGCTTGAAATACCTGTTCAGTATATTACTACTGAGATTGTGAAAAATCACAATGAATACATTTTAAACTCTCTCGCACTACAACTTTATGCAAAACTCGGAGGCATTCCTTGGGTTTTACCTTCGCAACGTTCTGTTGATAGAGAAATTGTAATTGGTATTGGACATAGTTGGCTCAGAAAAAATCAATATGCAGGATCCGAACAAATCAGAGTGGTGGGTATCACAACTTTTCTTTCAGGAGATGGTCAATATTTATTATCAGATAAGGTAAAGGATGTTGCTTTTGAAGACTACTTTTCGGAACTACTCAAAAGCCTCAAAAGTTCAATTGAAAAGCTATCCTCAGAATATGGCTGGGCTGAAGGGGACACAGTGCGTCTGATTTTTCACATATTTAAACCCATCAAGAACACTGAATTTGACGTAATCAGTCAACTAGTAAAGGAAATAACGCAATTCAAGATAAAGTTTGCTTTTGTAACGATAAGCCAAACCCACCCTACCATGCTGTTTGATATTAATCAACATGGCGTGCAGAAGTATGGAAGTAGCAACGTAATTGGTGCATATATTCCAAACAGGGCTACCAATGTTTTTTTAGATTCTGAAACCTGCATTGTACAAATGTTGGGAGCTAATGAATTAAAAACCTCTAAACAAGGAATGAGCAAACCCATACAAATTAAAATACGCACTCCACAAGGCAACTATGATAATAATGGGTTGAATGATATGATTTTTCATGATTTGAGCTACATCACACAGCAGATATTTTCATTCACGTATTTGTCATGGAGAAGTTTTTTGCCGGGTGAAGAACCCGCTACTATGAAATATTCAAACCTTATTTCACGGTTACTTGGCAAGATGAGAAGTATTCCTGGTTGGGATGCAGATAACTTAAACTATGGATTAAAAAGAAAAAAATGGTTTCTTTAGAGAGAAAAATTAATTACTTGAATAGGATTGGCGAAAGCCCTAAACTATCAGCAGTAAATCAATTACTGAATGGGCTATCTATAGCTCAACCAAGCGAGAATGATTTGAGTGAAACCGATGAAATTTATTTTGGAATTATTTCAGCGATCCAAGCCAACAACAAATCAGAATTTGAAAAATACTATAGTAAAAAGAGCAAGAGCAATCCAAGCAAAGATTCTCCTGCACCGTTTGTAAATGATGATTTTCTAATTTTCTCCATTATCCTTGGTGTTTCAAAATTTAGCATTGACAAAGTTTGGATTAAAAATATCGTTTCCATTAGGAGCAAAAATTCAATCACTACTACTTTAGAAAATCTTTTAGTAGAGAACTACTACAGCACTAGCAACATACATGAAATAGTATTTATGTATTTTCAACAAATCAACCAAAGCCTTATTACGAATGATTTTCTTAATACCACTTTCAATAGAATAAATGAGAACACTGCATTGTTTGATAGCAAAAGTGATTTTCAAATATTATGTGCTATCCACGCGTACAATTCAATATTGCAACTCAAAGAAGCACCCTCTGGAAGTGAACAACAACTATTGAAATTATTTGATGAAAGCTTTGTTAAAAAAATGAAAGTGCTATCGTGGTTATTGCAATTGGGATTTTTGTTTGGCCTTTGCTATGGGATGCTCCAGTTACCTTTGTACTCTCCTGAGGTAATTAAAAAAATTGAAGACTACGGGTATATTTTTAACCTAATTGGTGCTTTAGGGATTACATTATTAGGTAATCAGTTGAACATTATAAAGATAAAGACACATGAGTTGACAATGAGATTGTTTGGTTATCCAAAAGGACTTATTAAAATAAATAAAGATAGAAATCATGGCATATAAAATACCCCAACTCCCATTGCTTATGGATTTAGAATCCAAAGCAATACTTAAAAAAACGGCAGCAGCACGTAGTGCCTTGGCAGAAATGAAAGGAGCTGCCATGAGTATTCCGAATGAAAGTATTTTAATAAGTACACTTTCCTTGCAGGAGGCCAAAGACAGTTCTGCTATTGAAAATATCATCACTACTCATGATGAATTGTATCAGGGCGATTATTTGAAAAAAGAGTTTAAATCCATTGCGTCTAAAGAAGTACATAACTATGCAGAGGCCTTGCGTTGGGGTTTTGAAACCGTAAGGCAAAAAGGAATTTTAATAAACAACCACATCATTCAAATGCAGGCAACGCTTGAAGAAAATGATGCAGGATTTAGAAAAGTACCTGGCACAGAATTGAAGAATGAGCAAACAGGTGAAATCGTTTATACTCCACCCCAAACACATGATGAAGTGGTATCATTCATGAGCAACTTAGAGCAGTTTATGAATGACAATACATTGTGCGATTGGGACCCATTGTTAAAGATGGCTATCATCCATCATCAGTTTGAGAGCATCCACCCTTTTTATGACGGAAATGGAAGAACAGGTAGGATTATAAATATTCTCTATCTGGTAAAGGAAGGCTTATTGAATTTGCCAATTCTGTATTTGAGCCGCTACATTAACCAAAACAAAGGTGATTATTACCGCTTGCTGCAAAAAGTTCGAACCGAAAATGCATGGGAAGAATGGGTGCTGTATATTTTAGATGGTGTAGAACAAACCTCCTTGCAAACCATTAAAATAATTGAAGGCATCAAAAACCTGATGCTGAAGCATAAGAAGAAAATTAGAGAGAATACCAAGTTTTATAGTCAGGATTTAATTAACAACCTGTTCAAGCACCCTTACACTAAAATTGATTTCATTATGAAAGATTTGGATGTAAGTCGTTTGACCGCTACTAAGTATTTAGAAGAACTTGCGCAAATTGGAATTGTGCATAAAGTGAAGTTAGGTAGGGATAATTATTACATCAATACTGACTTATATACCCTGTTGTCGAACGTGAATCAAATATAACATGTATAGAAAATCGACATTTCCTATACATGTTATATAGATATGCATAGTGTGAATTATATAAGTAGGCATTCTACAAATTGAAATAAAAGGTGATATATCACCGGAAAAACAGATTTATGTAAAGAAAAAGTGCAAAAACTACGCATGACTAATACATCATGTATAGAAAACCATACTTTTCTATACATGACATCAATCGAAAAAAAAAAGTAATGGACACACCAAGTTTTAAAGAAGACCATATCAGCCAGATTCCTGCATTGCAAATGCTGGTGAATTTGGGTTATACCTATTTATGTCCGGCAGAAGCCGACAGACAAAGAGGAGGAAAAACCACTAATGTATTACTAGAAGATGTACTGCGTAAACAGCTGAAGGAAATTAATTCAGAAAAAACGATAAGTTCAACAAAATCAACTTATATAAGCGATGCAAATATTGAAAATGGAATTCAGATTTTAAAAAATCTGCCCATGAACGAAGGCTACATTGCAGCTAGCGAAAAAGCATATAACCTACTCACTTTAGGTCAGGCATTAGAACAAAGTGTAGATGGTGACAAAAAGAGTTTTACCATGCAATACATTGATTGGAAAAATATCAAAAACAATGTATTTCATGTAAGCGAAGAATATAGCGTGATGAGAAGCACCAGCAAAGAACATTACCGTCCCGATTTGGTATTGTTTGTCAATGGAATTCCACTTTGCATCATTGAATGCAAACGTCCTGATATGAAAGAGCCGCTGAAACAGGCTATCAGTCAGCATTTGCGTAACCAACAAGAAGATGGTATTCGTAGTTTGTATGTATATTCTCAGCTCACAATGAGTATTGCCACACAAGAAGCGGCATACGCTACTAATGCCACACCAGAAAAATTTTGGGCTAAATGGAACGAAAAATTCAGCAGTGATGATGAAGAAAGAAACTATAATAACAAATTACTGGAACTCAAAAATCATTCACTTACTTTAGCTGTAAAAGAACAGTTATTTTCTGATCGTTTCAAATATGTTCGTCAATATTTTGATGCATTAGAACAAGAGGAAATTTTGCCAACCGAACAGGATAATTATTTGTATGGATTGTGCTCTCCTGAAAGATTAATGGATATTGTATTCAATTTTGTTTTGTTCGATAATGGAGAAAAGAAAGTTGCCCGCTATCAGCAGTTTTTTGCAATCAAAAAATCCATGCAACGCATTAAGCAAATTGAAAATGGAAAACGTAAAGGTGGGGTAATCTGGCACACACAAGGAAGCGGGAAATCATTAACGATGGTTATGTTGGCACAAGCCATTGCCATGGAACCAAGCATTCGTAATCCAAAGATTGTATTAGTAACTGATAGAACTGATTTAGACAATCAAATTACCGGCACATTTAGAAAGTGTGGTAGGTTTGTAGAAAATGCAACCACAGGACAACGCTTGGTAGAATTACTGGAAAACAAAGGTGATGCAGTTGTAACTACTATCATCAACAAGTTTGTGGCAGCCGTAAAAAAAATAAACAAACCATTAGAAAGCCACGACATTTTTGTGTTGGTGGATGAAGGACACCGAACGCAACATGGCACATTTAACATTGATATGCAAAAGACTTTGCCGAATGCTTGTTTTATTGCCATGACGGGAACACCGTTATTCAAGAAAGATAAAAGTACCGCAGAGAAATTTGGTGGAATGATTGACGCTTACACAGTAGACCAAGCTGTAAAAGACCATGCTGTTGTTCCGTTACTTTATGAAGGAAGATTGGCATTGCAAAATGTAAATGCTAGTCCCATTGATACTTTTTTTGGGATGGTTTCAGAACCATTAACAGAATACCAAAAAGCAGACATAAAAAAGAAGTTTGCCCGAAACGATCATTTGAATTCGGCCGAACAAAAAATGCGGATGATTGCCTGGGACATTAGCTATCATTTCCGTGACAACTGGCAAGGCAAAACACCATTCAAAGGTCAGTTGGTTTGTGATAAAAAAGTAAACGCAATCAAATACAAAGAGTATTTGGATGAAATTGGTATTGTAAGCAGTGCAGTTTTGATTTCGTCAATTGATGAAAGAGAAGGCGAAGAAAGTGCTTATGAAAAATCTACAGAAAAGGAAAATCAGTTTTGGAAAAAAATGATGGATGAACATGGCAATTCAAAAAGCTATGAAAAGAACATTATTAGTCGATTTAAAAATCAGAATGACCCAGAAATTATTATTGTAGTAGACAAATTACTAACGGGATTTGATGAACCCAAAAACACCGTTCTATATCTCACAAGGAATTTACAAAGCCATAAATTATTGCAAGCTATTGCAAGAGTAAATCGCATTTATCCCGACAAAGAATTTGGCTACATCATTGATTATTATGGTGTAATTGAAAATTTGGATGATGCTTTGCAGTTGTATTCTTCTTTTGAAGATTTTGATGATGAAGATTTGGCAGGAACGTTGACCAACATTTCAGATGAAATAAAAAAACTACCGCAAAAGCATTCAGACCTTTGGGATATATTTAAAACCATTGCCAACAAACGTGATGCGGAGGCGTATCAGCAATTATTAAAAGATGAAGCAATACGAGTATTGTTTTACGATAAACTAGCTGTATTTGCCAAAAAATTCAAATTAGCCTTATCTTCTATTCAATTTCATAAAGAGGTAGAAGCAAAGGTAATCGACCGCTACAAAGAAGATTTGACAATGTTTTTGAAATTACGTTTGGCAGTTGTTGAAAGATACAGCGATGTAATTGATTACAAGCAATACGAAGGCCAAATTCAAAAACTGATAGACACTCACATAACCACCGAGAAAATTGAAACAATTGTAGAGCTAGTCAATATTTTCGATAAAAATAAATTTCAACAAGAGGTTGAAAACACGGTAGGTAAAGCAGCTAAAGCAGACAAGATTGCTAGTAGAACAGCGAAGCATATTACCGAGAAAATGGATGAAGATCCAGCCTTTTATAAGAAGTTCTCACAACTTCTCAAGGAGACCATTGCAGATTATGAAGCAAAAAGAATTTCAGAAGCACAGTATTTATCAAAAGTTCAGGATATCATGGACAATGTTCTAACTAGAACAGACAATGACGTTCCGGATTTATTAGCAGGTAAAGATGAGGCAAAGGCCTTTTATGGAATTTCAAAGGAATTACTTACTGCGAAAATTCAAGATGAAATAGTACTTAAGGAAGTCTCTGCACAAACAGCATTAAATATTGACGAACTAATTAGAAAATCTGTACTTGATAATAACAAGCCTGTTGTTGATTGGCAAAATAAATCCAATATAACTGGAAAGCTTTTAATTGAAATTGGAGATTATTTAATTGATGAAGTACGTGACAAATATAGTATTGACCTATCATTTGGAGAAATGGACAAACTTGCAGAAGATTGTATCGAAGTCGCAAAAATACGATACAAATGAGCAAGCGAACATTTCTATTTGGGTCGACAGAAATTGAATATACACTTCAGTATTCAGAGAGGAAAACTTTAGGAATTACAGTTACGCCAGAAATGGAAGTAATTGTTACGGCACCCTTAGGAACTGAAATTCACAAAATTGAACCGAAGCTCATTAAACGAGCTCCATGGATAATTCGACACTTGAGTTACTTTTTGTCTTTTCATCCAAAAACACCAAAAAGAAAATATGTCAATGGGGAAACTCACTTATATTTGGGGCGACAGTATTTATTAAAAGTAAATCTGGAGCTAGAAGAATCGGTTAAACTGAAAGGGAAACATATTATTGTTTCTACAAAAAAATCTACCAATGTAAAGCTCTTACTTGAAAACTGGTATCATCAGCAAGCTAAAAATAAATTACATACGATTGCCCAACCATTAATTGATAAATTTAAAAAATACAAAGTTGCACCTTCCAATATAGAACTTCGTTCAATGCCCAAACGATGGGGAAGCTGTACCGCTAAAGGTAAAATCATATTAAATCCTGAATTAATAAAAGCTCCAAAAGGCTCAATCGAATATGTAATCACACATGAACTTTGCCATTTAATTCATCATGACCACACACACAAATTCTTTGAATTACAATCAAAGGAAATGAGGGATTGGGGAAAATGGAAGTTGAAATTAGAATCCTTGTTAGCATAAAAAAAAATATTATTCATTTTCAACTGTTGCATTTTTTGCAACAGTTCATACTCCTCACTCCTAATTTTTATTAATTTCAAGTTGTTCCATTTTGGAACAGGTAACTTTTAAATTTTAAATTGGAATATGCACAATCTGCATATTTCAAAATTGAGTTGTTGTATTTTTTGCAACTACTGGTCTACTCCAATCTCGTTAATTTTGGCAACCCAAGGAAGAATTTAGTATGAGTGCTAGTATAATTGGTATAAATACAACTACCGAGGAATTTTCGGTAGTTGAGTAAAAGGTTACTTAATATCACTGTTTCCAAAATGGAAATAATCAGAGACGCCGAAATTTCGCCAAAATTGCAAACTGTAGAAAAAGAGAGAATTTTTGCGAAAAGTAGTGAAATCCGCTACTTTTCGCAAAAAAATACTCTTGCATTCAATCTTCTTTAATTTTTAGAATAATAGGAATATGCAGAAAATGCATATTCCAAAATCGAGTTGTTGCAAAAAATGCAACTACTCGTTCACACAATTTCATTTAACTCATTTATTTTTTGAGCCATCCACCAAATATCTTCCTGGTAAGTTCTGATTGGTTTAACTTCAGGAATGCGTAACAAACTATTCACCTGTGTAACTGAAAAATAATTTCTTTTATTAATTCGAGTGGGACAGAGTTTCCCGGCTTTAATATAATTATCTATGCTGCGACGGCTTAATCGTAGCATTTGCATCACGTCATAGGTATCTACCCATTTGCTTGTGAAATCATCAACCGGATTTTTCAGACTTTTTATTTCGGATTGCAAATGTTGGAGCATAGATTTCATTTCCATGAATTGTTCCAAAAGCATTTCATTTGTGATTTTGATCTTAGTATTTACATTCATAATATTCTAAAATAAAATCATTTTTTCAGAAGAAAAAGCCTTGATACATTTTGGTACACTTTGGAACAGTACTTTAGACTCCTTTAGACAGAATAAGAATAAAGAGTGATAAAAAACGATAAAATTATTTAGTATTTCACTGTTCATTTATTCAAATATTCACTGTTCATCCCTTTCCTTTTTGAACAAAAAATCGAAGTAGAAAAAAATAAAAATCAACAACAAAATACAACTATTAAAAAAATATTTTATCTTCGTTTTATCGTTCTTTATTGTTGCTTATTTGTTACGCAACAAAGTCGAAATCTGATGAGTAGTTGCTCATTTGTTGCTCGAATTACTTCTTGAAAGCCTCTGCTTATAAGGGTTTCAGCAGTTATCTATTATTATTGATTCATGTATTGGCAAATAATTTCCCTACCTTCGTATTCAAATTTTCAACCTTATGAAACTGCGTTTACTCGTCTTATTTTGTGTAGCTATTTTGGGTCTCAAGCCAGTGTTGGCAGAAGAGGGAATGCTCATTCCGTCGTTGATTGCGGCATTTGAAAACGACATGAAAGCCAAGGGCATGAAGCTCAGTGCGGCCGATATTTATAGTATCAACAACACGAGTATCAAAGACGCTATTTTTCAGTTTGGTGGCGGATGTACCGCAGAATTGGTTTCAGATAAGGGCTTGCTTTTGACCAATCACCATTGTGGTTATGGCCAAATACAGGCGCACAGTTCTTTGGAGCATGACTACCTGAAAAATGGTTTTTGGGCTAAAAATTTGGCAGAAGAATTGCCCAATCCGGGCCTCACGGCAACGCGCATTGTGCGCATAGAGGATGTAACGGCTGCGGTTTTGGCAGGCGCCAGTTCGAAAGCTGATCAAGCGGTCATTGCGGCTAACATTAAGAAACTAGTTGCTGCGGCCATAGCCGGCACGCATTATGAGGCGGAGATCAAGGCCTTTAATTATGGCAATGATTACTACCTCATGCTGAAGGAAACATTTACAGATGTGCGTTTTGTAGGCACGCCCCCTAATTCTATAGGTAAGTTTGGTGGCGACACCGACAACTGGGTTTGGCCACGCCACACCGGCGACTTCTCGGTATTCAGAATTTATGCGGGCAAAGACAACAAGCCGGCGACGTTCTCTAACGACAACCAACCTTATAAGCCGCTACATTATTTGCCGATTTCTTTTCAAAACCGCCAAGAAGGCGATTTTACTATGGTTTATGGCTTTCCTGGCTTAACGGAGCAACACGTTGTTTCGGAATACCTCAAATTTATTATTGAGAAAGAGCGTCCTGCGCGCATTGAAATGCGCAATCATTCTTTGGCGGCTATCGACGCCGGCATGAAAGCTTCTGACCTCACCCGTATTCAGTATTCGGCCAAGCAAGCGAGCATTGCCAATGCCTGGAAAAAATGGATTGGGCAGGTTGAAGGTTTGGAGAATCTGGGCGCTGTGCAACTCAAGCTCGACTACGAAGCCAAGTACAAGGCAATGGCAATCAGCAAACCTGAATGGGCAAAATATGCCGTTGCGCTGCAAACACTCAATGGCCTTATGGCCGAAGGAACCAAAACGGAGTACAACTATGCGATAGGCGTAGAGTATTTTTCTGTGGGCCCGGAATATTTCAAGTTGGTTCGTGGCTTAGAGGATTTACTGACGAACTATGCTAAATATGCCGCCAATAATGAACTAAAGGGCGTGCTCGAGAAACTGCAAACTACCGCAGATGGCTTTTTCAAGAATTACGATGTGGCAGTAGATCGTCGGATCTTCTTGGACTTGACTAAATTGTATTTAGGATATAGCAGTCAACAATTAAATGGGAAAAGCGTCGAGGAATTGACCAACTTGATTTATACGAAATCGGTATTTACTGACGCCGCGCGTTTCAAAGCGTTTTTGAGCAGTTTTAGCGCAAAATCCATCAAAAAATTGCAAAAAGACGCTGGTTTTGTGCATTTCAATGCGTTTTTTACACCATTTAGAAATGAAATCGTGCCGGCTTACAAGACATTCCAAGCAGAGGTTAATAAGTGGATGCAGGTTTATGTTGAAGGCAAATATGTGATGTTTTCGACCTACAAGCACTGGCCAGATGCCAATTCCACATTGCGCATTACTTACGGGCAGCTCGAAGGCTCTGCACCTACTGACGGCATGCGCTACACCGAGCACACTACTTTAGATGGAATTGTGGCCAAATACAACACCGGCAACCCAGATTTTGAGCTTTTGCCGCGCATGCTCGAATTGCACGCCGCTAAAAACTATGGGCCGTATGCGCAGGGCGATGAATTGTGGGTTTGTTTTACGGGCTCTAACCATACAACAGGCGGTAATTCTGGCTCGCCAGTTCTAGATGAAAACGGTTACCTCATGGGGCTCAATTTTGACCGCAGTTGGGAGAGTACCATGAGCGATTATTTGTTTGATCCGAACCGCTGCCGAAACATTGTCGTCGATATCCGCTACGTACTTTGGGTCATGGATATTTATTCGGGGGCCAAACACTTGGTCGACGAAATGACCTTAATGAAAGAATAAATCTATATTTGCTTTTTATTTTCACATCTATTGCGTTTTCTCGAATGAAGAATTCTTTATTATTGCTCGTTTTTGGCTTGTCAATGGCCTTTACCACACACGCCAGCAAAGACCTAGCGATCCCTGTTTCTAAAAAAATCGAAGGTTTTCTAGTAGACTTCAAGACCAAATCTGATGTTGAAGAAGTTGAAGTTCAACTCAAATCAGCGGTCACTGGTAAAGTTTATACCACCGAAACCGACGAAAACGGAAAATTCACTTTCCGCAATGTGCCGATCGGTAAGTCAACCATCAAGCTCATCGACAAAGATTACCGCGCTACGGTCTTGAAAGTATTCGAAACCAATGCCAAAGAGCACCTCGTGCATTATACCTTCAGTCAAACGCAGCCTTTTTCTGCGCAACTCAAAGTTTCTTGGTTGTTCAACTGGGGCGACTACCAAGGCAAAGAACACTACTGGTCTCATATGGTGGCACGCATCATTTTGGTGATTTACGGTTTGTGTTTGGTCCTGATTTTCTTCTACAGCGTCATTCAATTGAGTTTGGCCGTCGCTTATGTCAAGAATAGAAAGAAACAGCAAAGCCGCGTTACACCTCCATTTGATTTAGCAAATGCACCAAAAGTAACGGTTCAGTTGCCGATGTTCAACGAAATGTACGTGGCAGAACGCATCATCGAAACTTGTGCAGAAATAGACTACCCGCGCGACAAATTTCAAATTCAAGTTCTCGACGACTCCACAGACGAAACCAAAGATATCATTGCCAACAAGTGTGCTGAAGTAGCTGCCCGTGGCATCAATATCCAACACGTGCACCGCACAGACCGCACTGGTTACAAGGCGGGTGCTTTGGATTGTGCGATGGACAAAGTAGAGGGCGAATTCATTGCCATTTTCGATGCCGATTTTGTGCCGAGCAAAGATTTCTTGTTGCGCACCATTCCTTATTTCACTGAAAACGTGGGTGTGGTTCAGACGCGTTGGGGTCACCTCAACAAAGATTATTCATTGCTCACGGAATTGCAAGCTTTTGGCTTGAACGGACACTTCGCCATTGAGCAAGGTGGTCGCAATGCCAGCGGACACTACATCAACTTCAATGGAACAGCAGGTGTTTGGCGCCGCGCCACCATCGACGACGCCGGTGGTTGGGAACACGACACCATCACCGAAGACCTCGACCTTAGCTACCGTGCCCAAATGAAAGGCTGGCGTTTTGTTTATTTAGAAGAAGTAGAGTCTCCGGCAGAGTTGCCTATCACGATGTCGGCACTCAAAAGCCAACAGCACCGTTGGATGAAAGGTGGCGCAGAGGTGTTCATCAAGATGTGGAAGCGCTTGGCTACAACAAAAGGCCTCAAAATTGGCGACCGCATTCACGGTTTGGCGCACTTATTCAACTCTTCGGTATTCGTCTTTATTTTGATCCTTTCCTTACTCAGTTTGGCGGTATTGCACATCAAAGATTCTTTCTCTGATCTCAATATTTACATCAAGTACGGGATGTATTTCTTCTCGAGCACCATCTTCTTGGGCTTCTACTACTGGAATTCATTCCGCGACAAGCGCGGCAACTTCTTTGGCGATCTCTTCCGTTTCTTGGGTCGTTTTGTCCAGTTCTTAACGGTTTCAATGGCGCTCGGCCTCAGCAATGCGGTGGCGGTGATTGAGGGCTACCTCGGCATCAAAAGTTCTTTTGTGCGCACACCTAAATTCAATGTGGCCAAGAAAGATGAATTCAAGGGCAACAAATACGACAAGAAGAGTCTTTCGATCATCAATATTATGGAAGGTATTTTCATGGTGACGTTTGGCTTTACGGCAGTAAACAGAGCGCTTTATGGCGACCTCGGAATGGTGCCTTTCCACCTGATGCTCGCAATTGGTTACGGCATCATCTTCTTCAATACCCTCAAAGAAAACAGAGGGCAGCAAGCTTAAGATTTATTCTTTGACGATGCTCAGGCTTTCGAGCTTGGTCTCGTATTTGCCACTGCGGAACTGAAAAGTACTGCGGTAGCTGTTGCCTTTGGAAACGTAAGAGCCGATAACGGTGCCATTTCCTTCGACAGATTTGGTATTTTTATACCTGAACACAAACGTGCCTTTTGGATTTTTTTGAAAGAAGCTAGTTAAGATCATTTCGGCTTGTGAAAGCGGATACGCGCCATCGGAACCCGGCACTTGTAAAACGATTTTATCTTTACCTAGACTAACGATCGCATGCGCGTCGTTGGTTTCCATCCCGCGTTGAATGGTGGTGTAGGGTAAATCTCCACTTAGGCTAAGTGAAAACAACACGGCAGTCAGGAAACTGTAAATTACATTCATGCCACAAACTTAACAAAAATGATGCCGTAAAATTGGCTAAATTTGTAAGAATAATCACACAAAATGAAAGCTCAGCAAGACCAACTCGTTATCTACAATAGTTTGAAAGGCGATAAAGAACCTTTTGTTCCGCTTGTAGAGGGCAAGATCGGGATGTATGTCTGTGGACCAACGCTTTACAGCGAACCGCACATGGGCAATATGCGTACTTTCATCAATTTTGACCTCATTTACCGTTACTTGTTGCATCTGGGCTTCAGTGTCAAGTATGTGCGCAACATCACCGATGCGGGACATATTACCAATTCTGCAGGCCAAGAAGTCGACAGCATTGGCGTTGCTGCTAAAGCAGAGCAGCTACAGTCTTTAGAAATTGTCTACAAATACGCCGTCAAGTTTCAAGAATTACAGCGCATCTACAACCTCTTGCCGCCGAGTATTGAGCCTACGGCTACCCAGCATATTCAAGAGCAAATCGAAATCATAGAGCAAATTTTAGCCAACGGCTATGCCTATGAAGCCAAGGGTTCGGTTTATTTTGACACGCGTCGCTACATGCAAGACTACCATTACGGTACCTTGAGCGGCCGCAAGGTAGACGAACTCGAAAACGAAACCCGAGCACTCAATGCCCAAGACGAAAAACGTTTCTTTGCTGATTTCGCACTTTGGAAAAAAGCCAACCCCGACGACATGCAAATTTGGCGTTCGCCTTGGGGCAATGGCAACCCTGGTTGGCACATCGAGTGTACGGCCATGAGCACCAAATACCTCGGCAAGCAATTCGATATCCACGGCGGCGGCATGGACCTCAAATTTCCGCATCACGAAGACGAAATTGCCCAAAGCTGTGGCTCTTTTGGTTGCAATCCTGCGCGTTACTGGATGCACGCCAACATGCTCAACGTCAACGGCCAAAAGATGTCCAAATCCTTTGGGAATTACTTTTTGCCCAAACAAATCCTCGATGGCAGCACGGGCTTATTTGAAAAATCGTATACGGCCAACGTCGTGCGTTTTTTTATGATGCAAGCGCATTACCGCAGCAACCTAGACTTCACCCAAGACGCACTCAATGCGGCAGAAAAGGGCTTGTCTAAACTCACAGACGCCATTGCTACCCTAGAGCGCCTAGAAGCCAAAGCGGCATCTACTTTTGATGTCACTGCCTTGGTGCAAACATTCTACAAAGCCATGAACGACGATTTCAACGCGCCTATTCTCGTTGCCAATTTATTCGAAGCCACACGCCTGATCAACTTGGTCAACGACGGCAAAGAACAAATTGCAGCAGCCGACCTTGCGCTACTCAAGGAAAAAATGGCTGTTTTTGTCTATGATGTTTTGGGCTTGCAAAAAGAAGCTGCGGGTTCAGAAAGTCGTTTGGCTCCCGTCATGGACCTCGTGCTCGATTTGCGCGGGCAAGCCAGAACCAACAAAGATTGGACTACCTCAGATCAAATTAGAGATGGCTTGGCCAATGCAGGCATTGTGGTCAAGGACGGCAAAGAAGGAACTACTTGGAGCTAAGATTGGCTTGAACGCCATCCCATAAAGCATAGCGCTTTTCGAGTGCTTGAATCGATACTTCTGTGGCTTCTTGCCATTTAATGGCATCTGTTCCACAAATTTCATCCATTATTTGCAGCGAAATTGGCCCGTGATCACCACCGTCTATTTCTATGTGGCGCTCCAAATAATAGAGCAGTTTGTCGATGTTTGTTTGTCCTTGGCCCTGCATTTCGCGCAAGATTTCAATGAACATATCCGGAATGAGGTCTTCGCGACCAAACGTAAACAGCGCTGCAATTTTATGGATTTGGCCGCTGTTGATGATGTCGAATGTAAAGCGCACAAACGAGCGTGTTTCTTCGCGGATGTCGAGCTGATACAACGCTTCGTCTAAGGTTTTGCCATAAGACAACCACTCTGTGAGTTGGTGAATAGGCAAAGTATTGGCGCCAATTTGCTGCATGGCTTCTAGATACATTTCAAAGTGGCTTAGCACTTTACCGTCTTTGTCGAGGTCGGATTCTTCACCCAATACAATTTCATTGATGAAGCGACGGGTAATGGGCGAGCCTTTAGGCGACCAAGGCACTTCTACGCAAGTGAGGTTGCGCTGTAGGGCTTTGAGCAGGCTCATGAAATCCCAGACGGCGAAGATGTGTTGTTCCATGAACACCTGAAAATCGGTGCTGCTATGGATTTGAGCATACATCGGGTGCGCCAAAAGTTTGGTGCGTTGTGCGCTGAGCGCAGCTTGGAGTTGATCGATTTGTGGGTTCATATCTTTACAACAATTAACAAGCGGCTTAGTTGAGCTTGAGACCTAATTCTTTGAGTTGCGCTTCGTTTAGAGGCGATGGCGCGTCAATCATGGTATCGCGACCCGAGTTATTTTTAGGGAAGGCGATGTAGTCGCGGATAGATTCTGAGCCGCCCATTGTGGCTACCAAGCGGTCGAGGCCAAAGGCCAAACCACCGTGTGGAGGCGCGCCGTATTCAAATGCGGACATTAAAAAGCCAAATTGCGCTTGTGCTTCTTCTTTACTGAAACCGAGTAGGTCAAACATTTTGGATTGGAGTGCGCGGTCGTGGATACGGATAGAGCCACCGCCGAGTTCGACGCCGTTCATGGCGAGGTCATAAGCATTGGCGCGCACCTTACCTGGTTCGGTATCGATGAGGTGGAGATCTTCGGGTTTTGGCGAAGTAAATGGGTGGTGCATGGCGTGGTAGCGCTCGTTTTCTTCGTCCCATTCGAGCAATGGAAAGTCCATGACCCAAAGAGGTTTGAAGACATTTGGATCGCGTAGACCAAGTTGGCTTGCGAGGTGCAAACGCAGTTCGTTGAGTTGTTTGCGTGTTTTGGCAAGATCTCCGGAAAGGAGGAATATTAAATCACCTGGCTTGGCATTGGCGCGCTCAGCCATGGCACGTAGGTCATCTTCTGAGTAGAATTTGTCTACGCTCGATTTGAAAGTACCGTCTGTGTTACACTTGATATAGACCAAGCCCTTTGCGCCAATTTGTGGACGCTTGACCCATTCGGTGAGCTCGTCGAGTTGTTTGCGCGTGTATTCGCTGCAACCTTCGGCATTGATGGCCAAAACAGCTTCTGCGCTATTGAAAACCACAAAATCGTTTTGTTGGGCTAGGGCCGTGAGGTCCACGAACTCCATGCCGAAGCGGATATCGGGTTTGTCTGAACCATAGCGCTCCATGGCTTCAGCGTAGGTCATGCGCGGGAAGTCGCCTTCGAATTTGACATCGCGAACGGTTTCAAAAAGGTGCTTGATGAGGCCTTCGAACATATTGAGGATGTCGTTTTGCTCAACAAACGCCATTTCGCAGTCGATTTGCGTGAATTCTGGTTGGCGGTCTGCACGGAGGTCTTCGTCGCGGAAACACTTGACAATTTGGTAGTAGCGGTCGAAGCCACTCACCATCAAAAGTTGCTTGAACGTTTGTGGCGACTGCGGAAGCGCGTAAAATTGCCCTTCGTTCATGCGACTCGGCACTACAAAATCGCGCGCGCCTTCTGGCGTAGACTTGATCAAGACTGGCGTTTCGACATCTAAGAAATCTTTGGAGTCGAGGTATTTGCGGGTTTCTAGGGCCACGCGGTTGCGCAGGCGTAGTTTTTCTAATACGGGATTGCGGCGCAAATCAAGATAGCGGTATTGCATGCGGAGTTCGTCGCCGCCATCGGTGTCGTCTTCGATGGTAAACGGCGGCAGTTTGGACGCATTGAGGATCGTTAGACTGGTGACGTTGATTTCGATTTCGCCGGTTGGGATGTTTTTGTTTTTGCTGCTGCGTTCAATGACCTCTCCTTCTACTTGGATCACAAACTCGCGTCCGAGCTTACGGGCTTGCTCGCAAAGTGCAGCATTGACTTCCATGTTGAAAGCCAATTGGGTGAGGCCGTAGCGGTCTCGGAGGTCAATGAAGGTCATGCCGCCGAGGTCTCGGGAGCGTTGCATCCAGCCAGCGAGTGTGACTTTTGTTCCGATGTGTTCAATTCTTAATTCTCCGCAAGTGTGTGAGCGATACATAGCCTTTGTTTTTGAAGCAACAAAGGTAAGCAATCTCGCTTAAAAGCCGTTTCTGCGCAGGTAAGAAGTATCGACCAAAGCGTTGAAAAAGGCGAGAAGTTGCGCTTTTTCTTTTGTGCTTAGTTCAAAAGAAAGAATTCGGGGATCTTGTAAGGGATGCCCGGCGCCACCTTTTTGGTAGTGTTCAAGTGCCGCTTCCATTGAATTGATCGAGCCATCGTGCATATAAGGATAAGTCAAAGGCAGATTGCGCAAAGACGGAATTTTGAACTTGCCAATGTCTGAAGAATCGTGGTGAATGCGAAAACGCCCTTGGTCTGTTTTGCCTTCATAGCTGGTATACAAGCCATTATTGGCCGCTTCGTAGGTGGTGAAATACGGCGCCGGATGACACTTGGTGCAGTATAATTCATCTGAAAAAATGCGCCACCCTGCCAGTTGGTCTTTGCTCATTGCCTTTTTATCGCCGGCCATGTATTGGTCAAAAGGCGCGTTCATGGAGAGCAAGCTGCGCTCAAAAGCGGCCAGGCTGCGCGTGAGTACCCAAGCATCGAAATCGCGGCCAAAAATAGCTTGCGCCGCGGCTTGGTATTCCGGAATTTGGCGCAATTGCTTGATCAGGATTTTCATGTTGTGCCCCATTTCTACCGGTTCTTGAATGGGCACAATTGCTTGGAGCTCTAGTGTTGCCAAATGCGCATCGAACATCGCCGTTTTCAGAAAGGCGGCATTGAGAATGCTGGGCGCATTGCGCTCGCTTAGTTGGCCATTGATCCCGATACTTTTGCTGCGTTGGTCACTAAAGGCTTTTTGTGGATCGTGGCAACTTGCACAAGAGATGCTGCCGTCCAAGGACAGCCGTTTGTCAAAAAAAAGTTTGCGTCCTAAAGCGATTTTCTCGGCGTTTTGAGGGTTGTCTGAGGGTGCGGGAACCAGAACTGTTGCATTGAGGTCTTGGGTTTGGCCACAGCGAAGGGCTACAAAACCACAGATCAAAAGCAGCGCTATGGAGAGAAAGCGCAGCATCATTTAGGGCTTGACGAACCGAATGACTTGTGTTTTCCCGTTGTTCATCTCTGTGCGGATCAGGTACAGACCACTTTGAAGTTGTTCGAGTGGGACGCTTGCGGATGGTGTATCTACTTGATGGTCTAGGACTTTTTGACCTGTATTGGAAAATACCTGATAGTTTTTGATTGACTGATTTTGAAGACCTTGAATGGTAATTTCAGTAGCATTCTGTTTCCAAGAAACAAACAGATTGTGATTTTCTTGAATGGTTGCAGACGGGTTGAGTGTAAACACATCTTGCGTGTTTACATTTTGCATGACACTTTGGTTGAGCCCAGTTTCTCCGTGTAGCACACCTACACTTGAGAGCGGCATTTGGTTGAGCCAGCGGTCGATGTGGCAATTGTAAAAGAGGTCGGTTTGGGAACCTGTTGTGGTTTGAATGGTTGGCAGCGTAACGCTTTGTTGGTTGTTGTTGCCGAGGTTGTGTAATTCAAAGTATGCGTTTGGAACGCCGTCGTTGTTGCTATCGGCCTTGCCACCTGTGATCATGTGCATGTAGCCAAAAGACCAACCCCAATACATAGAAGGACTTTGAAAACTGAGCGGGTGGGTTTCTGGGTAGGTAGAAATATCTTGAGCGAGTGCTCCGGATTGGGTGTTGTAGCGTTTGGGTACGCCAATGGTAAAATTAATGGAGTCAATTTGCTCTACAGCGAGATACCCGAGGTAAAGGCTATTTTGTGTTGGGGTCACAAGCCAAATGGAAGTAGAGAGGTTGGTTTGCTGGCCGTTGTCGTGGAAAATTTTGACATCGGAAAGGTAATAATTGAAATCTTGGATTTCCACAGCGATGCCATCATTGCCAATGAAGGTTTGGTTCAGTGCAAAGGTTTGGTTGCCAAAAAGCGGCGTGAGGTTCAAGAAGATATTTTTTTGAGCCCAACTTGAAAGTGCGGTGAATAAAAGGAAGGTCAAAAATAAAATTCTCATGCTTACGGCTTTTTGAAGATGTACAAGACCTCGCTTTTCATGAGGCGAAAACGCTCAATTTCGGCCGTGCTGTAGTGTGCAGCGAAATCAAAAATATGTGTTTCAAAGCCCACTTTTTCGAGGTAAGTAGGGTAATCTTTGCCAAATAAACGCACGTGGTCTTTTTGCCAATAATGTTTTTCGCGGTCTGCTTCACTGACAATTGAAGGATCTTCATAGGTGGTGTCGCGGGAGAAATCTTGAGGAACTTGCATAATGGCCCAGCCACCTGGCTTCATAACCCTGAAAAGTTCTGACATGCACTGAATGGGGTCTTGGACATGCTCCATAACATGGTTGCAAAAAACGACATCGAAGCGCTCGTCTTCTAGTGGAATTTGATGGAGGTCAAAATGGAGGTCAGCGATTGGTGAAACTAAATCGGCAGTGAGGTAGTTGAGGTTTTTTTGCGCCTTGAAACGGTCTAAAAAGCACTGCTCTGGCGCCATGTGCAATACGGAAAGATCTTGTTGTGTAAAGAAGGTACTGTGGTTTTTGAGGTAGAGCCACATGAGCCGGTGACGCTCGAGGGTGAGGTCGTAGGGGCAAAGTACGTTGTCGCGATGCGCGACATCCGAACCATAAGAAAGAAACTTTGAGAAGGATTTGTCGCAGACCGGGCAATGTACGTTGTTGCCTTTGTAAAGTGTAGGCGCCACCAATCTGAAAATATAGCTCAGGCGAATGAGTAGCGGACGAGGTAAGGTATTGAGGAGGTATTTATAAAGTTTCTTCACTTTTCAAAGTTAACCTTTTCAAGAGAGAATATCGCTAATTTTGCTAGAAATCCTGTCATGAAACTGCTGCTCATTTTTACAAGTCTCCTTCTCATTATGCAAGACCAAATCATTGCCCAAGAACCAGTTGCACCGCGCAAAGACCAAATTTTGGAAAAACATGGCCACCAGCGCCAAGATCCTTACTACTGGCTTCGCGAGCGCGACACCCAGCCTGTTTTGGATTACTTGCAAGCAGAGAACACCTATGCAGCAGCGTATTTCAAAGCTTTAGATCCTTTGGTCAATTGTCTTTTAGAAGAATTCGAGCAGCGCATAGACCCAAATGAAACCAGCGCCCCTTATGTGATCAATGGTTATCAGTACCAATCGCGCAATGTGGAAGGCCAAGATTACCAGCAAATTTTTCGCTACGAATTGGATGGTAAAGCGGTCTTGTTCTTTGATGAAAACCAACGAGCGAAGGGCAAGCCCTTCTATGAATTGGCTGCTTGGGCGCCTTCTCCCGACAATCAGCTTTTGGCCGTCAGCGAGGATTTTATGGGCCGCAGAAAGTACGAGATCCGTTTCAGATCAAACGGCAAATACCTCAAGGATGTCCTGACCGAAACGAGCGGAAGTATGGTTTGGGCCAAAGACAACAAGACGGTTTATTACACCAAAAAAGACCCAGAGACTCTCCGAGAGTACTTAGTGTATCGCCATCAAATTGGCACGCCACAAAGTGCTGATGAATTGATTTACGAAGAAAAAGACGACAAATTCAGCGTAGGCATCGGCAAAACCCTCACCAACGCCTACATCCTGATTTATAGTTACAGCTCAACCACCTCTGAGATCCAAGTAATAGATGCCTCGTCGGCGAAAGCCTTGCCAAAAGTATTTTTAGCCAGAAAAGCAGGCCACATCTATGAAGTAGAGCACCACGAAAATGGTTTTTATATTTTGAGCAACGACAACGCCGTCAATAATCGGATTTTATTTTCAAAAGACATCCCAAAAGACATCGCTTCATGCCAAGAGGTAGTCAAGCACAATCCGAAAGTTTTAATTGAAGGGTTGAGCGTTTTCAAAAGGCATTTACTCATTGAAGAAAGAGACAACGGGCTTTTGAAATTGAAATTGAAAAATGTGGCCGATGGCCAAGAAAAGTACATTGATGTGGATGGCGAAACCTATTATTTAGGGCTGGCTACCAATGACGACTACACGGCTTCAAAAATCTATTACGTATTCAATTCCATGACCACGCCTGCAAGAGTTTACACCTATGACTTGCAAACCAACCAGCGTGAAATATTCTTTGAAAAGAAACTCAGAGACCCCCAATTTAACCCTGAAAACTATGTGTCTGAGCGCGTTTGGGCCACGGCCAACGACGGCACTCAAATTCCGGTGAGTATTGTCTACAAGAAGGGAACGGTTTTGGCCAAAGCGCCTTTATTGTTATATGGCTATGGCTCTTATGGCTACACAATTCCCGATATTTTCAGCCCGACCAGAGTTTCTTTACTCGATCGCGGATTTGTATTTGCTACTGCGCACATTAGGGGCTGTAAGTATTTAGGCGAAGAATGGTACCAAGACGGAAAATTCGACAAAAAGATCAATACGTTTACCGATTTCATCAATGCGGCTGAATATCTTGGCCACATGGGCTATTGCGACCCTGCTCGCATTTATGCCAACGGAGGCAGTGCGGGTGGCTTGCTCATGGGCGCCATTGCGAACATGGCGCCGTATTTATTCAAGGGTATTGTTTCAGAAGTACCGTTTGTCGATGTAGTGACCACCATGCTAGACGAAAGCATTCCACTCACAACAGGCGAATACGAAGAATGGGGCAATCCAACTGACCCACATTATTATTACTACTTGCTCAAGTATTCGCCATACGATAACTTGCACGCCATGGCTTACCCAGCCATGTATGTCACTTCTGGCTACCACGACTCTCAAGTACAATACTGGGAGCCCGCCAAATATGTAGCCAAACTCAGAACCCTGCGCACCAACAACGCAGCACTTATTTTTGAGTGCAACATGGACGCGGGCCATGGCGGTGGTTCTGGCCGCAGTACTGAGCGCCTTGAGCGCGCCAAGATGTATGCATTTATTTTAGGGCTTGAGCAGGGCATTACGCATTAGTATTGGGTTGTTATTTTGGGCCTTTAATTTAGGGGCCCAATCGCAGGCTTTAGAAAGTTTTCGCCACCGCCCTATTATGTATGCCGACTTGGGTTACAACGTCAATCCATTTCGCATCGACTACCCTTTTGGGTCTCAAACCAGCACACTTGCCTACAAAAACAACTTTAGTCCGTTTTTAGGGCTCGGCTTTGCTTATAAAATGTTTCATTTGCGCTTGGGCTTTCCCGTGATTGGCAACTTGCGCCCCAACAACAAATTCGGCAAAACCACTCAATATAACTTCGCTTATGATTTTACGTATAAGCGCGTTTGGTACGATTTAGAGTTCAAATCGACTTTTGGTTATGCCCTTAAAAAACCTAAAGTCATTTTGCCCGCTGCCTATTCAGTTAATGTCATGACCAACGCTTGGTATTTTGGCAATCCTGATTTTCAAATCAATGGGCTGTTGGGCAAGCGCGCGCACTACAATACCCAAATCCTGACTTGGTACCTAAAAGGCACAATCAATTATTTTGGATCCGGGAATCAAGAGGGGAACTTGATTCCTGAAGCTTTTCAGAATCTTAACGATCCGTTTACAACGCTTACACAACTCAAGGCACTTGATTTTGGTGCCACACCAGGTGTGGCTTATGTGAATCGCAAAAAGAATTGGCAAATTGGGGGTTGGGCAGGCGTGGGGCCGTTGGTACAATTCAAGGAATACCAAACCGACGCCTTTTCTCAAATTAGAATGGGCCTCGCACCGCGCTTCGATGTCAGGTTCATGGGGGGCTATTCTTCAGATGAAAAGTTTTTCTTTTTAGTGAGCGATTTTGACAACAAGAGCCTGAGTTTTGGTGATTTCAAGTACCGTCAAATATACTTTGCCCTCAAATTTGTGGCGGGTTACCGTTTCAAAGAGAAAGAAAAAATTGCTCTTAATTAAAAGGGAAGTAGGAAGCGGTTTTTCCGTTGTAAGTGATGCGCAGCTCGATGTTTCTTGGGGCATCTTTCAATTGAATAGCAATATCTTTACCGAGTAAAGTATCGCCTTGGGTAAAGGCAATTTCCGAAACGAATTTTGGTTGTTCAATTCCCTTTACCCAAGCACTGACCTGCACTTCACTACTGCCATTGACCTGCACCAAGTAATTTGATTGGTTAACAGGAGTGAGGCTTACAAAACCCTGCTCTTTTTGCAGTTCTTTTTTAGGGTAAATGAGCGGTACCTTCTTTTTGAGCACTTCCTTTTTGCTAGGAATCCAGCCATGATCCTCGACATCAACTTGAGGAAAATCTGTCATTTTTTTGGCTGCGTTTGGCTCTAATTTCCAAACCCTCACGTAGTCAACTTGGTAGTTGGCCGGGAAAACCGTTTGGGCGTCGGGTCCAGGGTTGAAAGGATAATTGTCGCGGGCTACTGCTAAATTGACAATGACATTCATGGGCGTAGAAAAATCGCCGTCAAAATGCGAGACGGGCACACCATTCACAAAATACGTAAGTGAATTCGGCAACCAAACGCCTGAATAAATAATGGTGTCATTCACGATGGGTGTTTTCATTTTCACCCAGCCGCCCCAGTCTTTTTTGAGACCGATGTTGTTTTTGACGAAATCTTTGCGCTCGGGCAAATGGATATCGACGTGCACATCTTTGCTGCGCTCACCTTTACATTCCATGATATCGATTTCGTCTTTTCCGTTCTGACCAAAAAGCCAAAATGCGGGCCACAAACCTTTGCCTTCGGGCACAACTGCCCTGCATTCAAAATAGCCATAGCGAAAGGTGTCGACACTCCAGATGCAGGAGGTCAGGTAATCGAGGTATACGGAGTCGTTTTTGATGTTTAGGCCCAGTTCTTTGGCTTGTTGTTGGTTGATCATCCAGTTGGGCACTGCGGTTTTTTGCTTAAATTCTTTGGCCCCTAAATGCAGCCAGCCATTTTTTTGAGAAAGCATTTCGGGAACCGCCCATTGGCTCTGATCGAGCAATAAACCACCCCAAGGATAGCGCGGATACCACTTGCTTTGATCTACTTCTTGCCCTGTAAATTCATCGCCAAAATGGTAATGCCATTGCAGTACGGTATCTGTTTTGAATTGAAAAAGTGCGGGCTGTAGTTGCGCGTGCACCACAAAATTCAGTAGAAGTGTTAGGGTGAGAAGTAGCTTCATAGGATATGTAATCGCTCAGAAATGAATTTTTTTATTTCATTTATCAATATTTGATAAACACATTTTTGGCTTCGGTGAAGAAACGCAGGGCTTCCCAGCCGCCTTCTCTTCCCACTCCCGATGCTTTGACTCCGCCAAAAGGCGTGCGCAAGTCGCGCACCAGCCAAGCATTGACCCAAACAATTCCGGCCTGAACTTGGTCAGCCACGCGGTGCGCGCGCTTGAGGTCGGAGGTCCAGACGGTGGCAGCGAGTCCGTATTGGGTGGAGTTGGCCATGGTGAGCACTTCTTCTTCGGTGTCAAAAGGTGTGATGGTCACGACCGGCCCAAAAATTTCTTCTTGATTGGTGCGGCACTTGTAGTGCAGACCTTCAATGATGGTGGGTTCAATATAATAACCTTCGGCGTAGGCGCCTTCTAAAACTTTGCGCTTGCCACCACAAAGAACCGTGCCGCCTTCTTCTTTGGCCAGCTCAATGTAGCTCAAGATTTTCTCCATGTGTGGTTTGGATACAACTGCACCCATTTTTGCTTCGGGGTCAGTTGGGAAGGAGACTTTATTTTTGGCCATAGCAGCAACAAAAGCTTCCTTGAATTGCTCGTAAATGGGCCTTTCGATAAAGATGCGCGATCCGCACAAACAGATCTGGCCTTGGTTGGCAAAAGAGGAGCGTATGGTGGTGCTGAGTGCGTCTTTGAAATCGCAGTCTGCAAAGATGATATTTGGGTTTTTGCCGCCGAGTTCTAATGATAATTTCTTGAACATTGGCCCGGCTGTTTGCGCAATGTATTCGCCGGTTTTGGTGCCTCCTGTAAAAGAAATGGCTTTGATTTTTGGGTGCTTCACAATGGCGTCGCCAACGCTGGGGCCAGTGCCGTGCAAAATATTGAGCACGCCGTCGGGCATTCCGGCTGCTTTGGCAATTTTGCCGAGCATGTAGGCGGTATAAGGTGTTACTTCAGATGGTTTGGCCACCACGCAATTGCCAGCAGCTAAAGCAGGCGCAATTTTCCAGGAGAAAAGGTAGAGCGGAAGGTTCCAAGGAGAAATACAGCCCACCACACCAATCGGTTTGCGGGTTGTGTAGTTGAGGCCAACACCTTCCATATGATGCGATTCAGAGGCAAAATGCTCAATGGCGGTCGCAAAGAAATGAAAATTCGATACCGCTCTGGGGATATCGACATGTTGGGCCAGGCTCAGCGGTTTGCCGTTGTCTTTGGATTCTGCCGCTACGAAAGCGTCCATATTGGCTTCAATGCCTTCAGACAATTTGCGCAGGATAGCCGCCCGCCCTTCTATGCCCATGGTAGACCACACGGGAAAAGCTGCTTCGGCTGCCAAGACAGCTTGCTCGACGTCGTGGGCGTCAGAATCTGGGATCAAAGAATAGACTTGGCCAGTGGCTGGCTCGTAGTTGTCTAGGTAGCGGCCATTGCTCGGTGCGACATATTGGCCGTTGATGAAATTGCTCAATTTTTCCATACAACACAAAGGTAAGCATATCAACGAGAGGTTTTGATACCTTTGTAGCATGGAAATCAAAGAAGCACAAGCTCAAGTAGATCACTGGATCCAAACGCTAGGTGTACGCTACTTCAACGAACTCACCAATATGGCCGTCCTGATGGAAGAGGTTGGCGAGCTTGCCCGCATAATGGCCAGGCGCTATGGCGAGCAATCCGAGAAGGACAGCGATAAAGACAAAGACCTCGGCGACGAAATGGCCGACATCTTATTTGTATTGTGCTGCTTGGCCAACCAAACTGGCATAGACCTCGATGCCGCATTAGTCAAAAACCTCGAGAAAAAAACGAAAAGAGACGCCACGCGTCATTACGAAAACCCCAAACTGAAGTCCTGATGGAAACCATTCAAAAAGCGTTGCAACCCAGCCAGTATTTACTGGTTTCTGCCCTACCACAACAATATCAAATGAAGCTTTGGCCTTTGATAGATGAGGTAATTCCGCAACCAGAGGAAGGCTCGCCAAGGGCTATTATTTTGTGCACGAGCGATGCACAGGCCAGAGAAATTCACGCAGAATTTGTCAAGTTGGCCAAAACCAAAGACCTCACCGTAGACCTCGTTGTCGAAAAGGGCAACAAACTGCAGCAGCGCAATGACCTATTCGATGGCACCGAAATTATTGTCGGCACCACGCGCCGGATGGCCGAGCTCTATTTTCAGAACGGCTTCAATATCAAAAAACTCAAGCTGTTCATCGTCTTAGGCTTAGAAGATCAAATGCGCGCAGGCCATAAAGGTTATATTGTTCGCCTCACCGAGAGCTTGCCTAAGTGCAAATCCTTGTTTTTTACCACAAACCCCGATGAAGAGCGCTCCGTTGGCTACTTAGAAGAATTTTATCCGAACATTCGCCTCCTTGAGTTGTCTGAAGAAGCATGAGGTCGAATACATCTATAAAACAACTTAGGCCGAGCGTCAGAAAAGAAGCCACTGTATCCACTGAATTGGAATTGTTTCAAAACGACGTTTTGCGTCCAATACTGAAACTGCAGCATGAACTTTTCCAATTTGAGTGGTTCCAAAACCCTTTATTTAAGGCTATACAATCAATTGAAAACCCGGTATTACAACGAACCCAACTCAGCAATTTTTTGTCGAAAAATCCAAATCTAACCAATCGTTATATTGGTATGATCTGCGGCTTGTTTACCAATGAAGAATTTACGTTTTATTTGAGCCAAAAATCAGTAGTAGATAAACGCATTAAAGAACTGCTGATTACCCGCTTTCTCTCTTATCAAGCGTAGTTAGACCATATCAAACGCTGCAATAAAAACAGGTTCTTTGGGTTCAAAGTCTCCTCTGACCACTACATCTACCTTTGCAACGCCAATAATTTGATGCAACAAGCCCCATTTGAACTGTTGCTGTGCTTTTTGGTAGAGCGGGTCTCTGGTGTCGTTCCACCACAGCATGGTGTGTAGTTTTTCTTGGGCTAAAACGGCTTCAAATAAGCGCGACACATCTGCTATATTTCCAGACGGATTGCACACCACATCGGGCACTAAAAACATGTGTTCATTTGGCTGAATGAGTTTGCGCAAAAAGGGAATGTAGGGCAGTAATTTCACTTGGAGGCCACCTAATTTGCCTGGCAGCCGCTGGATTTCCCAACGCACCTGATGAAATTGCGCAAAGGCTAGGCGCTCCCCTTTGTCATCGAAAAGTGTATACACCGTTCCGTTTTCAAAAAAGTGAGTAAAATAGGCGCTGTAGTGGCTGTAGTTGCTTTCTATTGTTTGAAAAACTTGACCTTCAATCTTTTCTTTTCTCAGATCGGCTGCTTCCTTCGGAAAAACCCTACTGAACGTTTGGGTGTTCAAATACGCCTTGGTTTGGAAACCAAACGTTTCGCTCATCCATTTGCTGCGCACATTTTTGGCGTCGATGTAGGCGTAACAATAAGCTTGGGTACCAGGGTATTTTGTCGTGATGTCCAAGAATACGTTTTCGATTTCTTTCTTGATTTGCGACTTCGGATTCATGCGCGCCTTTCCTTTGGATTGAAAGCGTTTGTCAAAGGCAAAATAGCGCAAGTACAAGCCAAAAGGTCGCTTGCAGAAAGTAATATTGGCAAGCAGGTTTTCGCGACGGCGCAAGGAGAAACTCAGTGGGTGGTCGGTATGCGCCACGCTTTGAGCCACATCTAAATGCTTGTATTTGGCACCGTTTGTGCCCAGCACTGTTTGTTCAAAAAGCGCGACTAAATCAGGATGAATATGCTCTGCTTGTTCGAATTTCATAAGCGAAAGTAGCAATTATAAGATTTTACTGAGCCAGGTCAGGAGCTCGGTTTGTTGTTGCCCGCTGAGTACTTTGGTGACACTGATTTGCTGTTTTGTCAATTCTTGCGCGGTGGAACTGCCCCAAGCGACCACCTTCGCTTGACTGGGTATGGTATTGTGCTCCAGAAAAGCAAGGACATTGCTCGGAGAAGAAAAAACATAGATGTCTTTTTCTTTGATGTGCAGTTTTTTGAATCGGGTGTTGTAAACCGGAACAATCATTTTTTCGCTATCAGGAATCAAAGCAGCGTAGGTCCCGATCGATAACTGACTGCTCGGAAAGCAAATACTGCGGCCCTTTCGCCAGGTGTTGAAGCGTTCGGCTTCTGCTTTGGGCAGGCCCGATTGCTGGGCAATGAACACTACTTCTTTTTGATAGCGCTCTGCCACTTTTTTGGCCGTTTCTAGACCGGCACAAGCAATGAGTGCAGTGGTCGTGCATCGGCTCAAAAAGAATTCAGCTGCACGGATACTCGCTATGAATAAGATGTCGTAATTGCTTGGACAGTCAAAGGGGAGGTCTTCAAAATCAATGAGTGCTTGTGCTTCTAAAATGCCATTTTGCTGAAGTGCGTGCAAGCCTTCATTGAGATCTTCTGGATCTTTTGATATGAAGATCCGGCTCATGGTTAGTTGCTTAGCGCCGAGACGATGTCAGCAATGTGCGCATCAATTTCGAATTGAAAAAACTGAGCAGCTTCATTTGCATTTGAAGCGTGGGCAGCATAGATTTTGGTGTCGCCAAAATAGACGCCAAGGGGCAATTGGCAGCCACCATCCATGGCTTGGAGTACACCGCGCTCTATGGCAATGTGTGCAGCAACCGCAGGATGGTTGAGTTGAGCAACAACAGCTTGCGTTTGTTGGTCATTTTCACGGATTTGCAAACCCAGCACACCTTGAGCCGGTGCAGGTACAAATTCGGTAGGGTCTAGAACCAATGTATGGAGGTCTGAGAGCGGAAGTTGCAAACGGCTCACACCTGCGTTGGCCAGAAGGATGGCGTCATAGGCGCCACTGCGCAGTTTGTCTATGCGGGTAGGCACATTGCCGCGCAATTCTTCGATCTGCAAATCGGGGCGCAGTGCTTTGATGATTGCTTTTCTGCGCGCTGAAGAAGTGCCGATAATAGCGCCCTGTTTGAGGCCCCACTTTTGGGTAGGATCTTGGGCAGACTTGCGCATGAGTAAGAGTTCGGATGGGTCTTCGCGGTAAGAGACAGCGCCGATGCAGAGGCCAGCTGGCTGTGTTGTTTCGAGGTCTTTGTGTGAATGGACCGCGAGGTCGATGTCGTTGTTGAGCAAGGCCGCTTCAATTTCTTTGGTAAAAAAGCCTTTGCCCTCTAGTTTGTCAAAGCTGAGGTCTTGGATGCGATCGCCTTGTGTGACGATGATCTGTAGTTGTACCTCGCAGCCGAGTTCTTCGAGTTGGTTTTTGACAAAGTGGGCTTGCCACAATGCGAGGTCGCTGCCGCGTGTGCCAATGCGGATGAGCGGTTTAGTCTGCATGGTTGAGGATGATTTCTTTGGCCAACTTCATGGGGCCACTGATGTATTTTTTTTCGAGGTAGTTCACTACTTTTTCGAGCACTTCTTTGGCTTGCGGATCGAGGGTGTCGAGGTCTTCTTTGAAGATTTCTGCATAAGCTGTTGCGCGCAGCTCCTTTACTTGGGCAGGTACGTTGCGCATGGCAATTTCTACTTTGCGCTCGCGCAAGAGATGCTGAAACTCATAGCGCGCATTGGCAATGATTTCTTCTACCTGCTGCAGCTCTTTGGAGCGCTCCTTAACGTTTTCGTTGGAGATGCGTTGTAGGTATTCGATGGACAGGTATTTGACCGCATGTGCATCTAGGATGGCTTGGTCGAGGTCTTGCGGAATGGCGAGGTCGATGACGATTTTTTCTTGCGTTTCACCGTTCAGTAAAGTGTTGTACAAAGTTGGCGTAATAATAACCCCTTCTGCGGCGGTACAGGTGATCAGTACGTCAAAACCACTTTGGTAATGAGGCAGCGCCTCGAGTGCAAAAGCATTTCCGCGAATTTCGTCGGCGAGTTTTTGCGCGTTCTCCAAAGAGCGATTGAACACTTGAAAGTTTTGGAAGCCGTGTTTTTTGAGAAAACGAGACATGGTGGTGTTCGTGACACCGGCGCCAATGATGAGAATGCGGGCCTCGAGCGGAATGTTGAGTTGCTTGAGGTATTGGTAGGCCAAAGAAACAACGGAAACAGGTTTGGTCGAGATGCTGGTCTCGGTGTAGACTTGCTTGGCCGTTTCGATGACTTTTTTCATGAGCAAGCGAAGGAGGTCACCAGTGAGCTGAAGGCTGTTGCAGTGTTCGTAAGCCAAGCGCACTTGTGTAATGATTTCGCGTTCCCCGATGACCATGGAGTCTATCGAAGACGCTACCGAAAGCGCGTGCTGCACAGCTGCGCTTCCCGAATATACTTCTACCTTGCGAACGTAGTCTTCTAATTGAATCGGAACTAACTTTGGGTAGAGCGTTTGCAGCAAACGGGTCAGAAAAGGGGTGTCGAGCTCAGTGCTACAGACAAATGTGATTTCGACGCGGTTGCAGGTGGTCAGGAACATGAGTTCTGTGAGGCCTAGTGCTGCTTTGAGTTGCGCTAATTGCAAGACCTGCGCTTCTTTTTCGATGTGCAACAAACCAATTTTACTGACTTCTAGTTGTCGGTGCGTAAAGGCGATAATATGGAGTTGTTGCAACAAAGCGCTTTTTCTATAGTGCAAAGCTAAGTGCTAGCTGCCGCAGTATTGTCATTGAATTGTCATAATTGCTAATTTAGAATCGGTTCAAATAGCCCAATAAACTTAACTTTGCGTCATGCAACAAACTTTTCAGGCCATTCTTTTTGATTTAGGCGGCGTACTCATCGATATCGATTACCACGCCACAGAAAAAGCATTCGAAAAATTGGGCGTTGCCGATTTCAAAGAACGCTACACGCAATTTGCTCAAAATGCGCTATTTGACCGTTTTGAGTGCGGTGAAATTTCCGAGCAACACTTCGTCAATCTCTTGTTGCCGTATACGCAAACGGGCACTTCTCCCAACCAAGTTGTTGCGGCCTGGAACGCCATGATCGGCGCTTTTCCGCAAAGAAAAATTGCACTCTTGAATCAATTGAAAAACCAACAAATACCGCTTTTTTTACTGAGCAATACCAATGCTTTGCATCTCGTTGAGGTGTCAAGAGCCTTGAAAAAGGTTTCCGAAGTGGACTTGGGCAGCTATTTTGAGCAGGTTTTTTTATCGCACGAAATTGGCAAGAGAAAACCGCATCCCGAAACGTTTTTGTGGACCTGCGCCCAAATGGGTTTTGCGCCAAAAGATGTCTTGTTTATCGACGACAGCCCCCAACATATTGCAGGTGCCCAGGAAGCTGGCTTGCAGACTTATTTTTACGAGAACGAGACGGCTTTTTACGCGCTCTTTTCTTGACAAAGCTCCACGAGCAGGCCGTTGGTCGATTTGGGATGTAAAAACGCAATGCGCTTGTTGTCGGCACCGTCTTTCGGGCTTTGATGGATCAATTGAAAGCCCGCCTTTTCCAAGCGTTCAAGCTCTGCGTCGATATCTGCAACTTCAAAGGCGACATGATGAAAACCAGGGCCATTTTTCTCTAAAAACTTGGCTATCGGAGAGTCGGGCTTGCTGGCTTCTAAGAGTTCAATTTTAGATTCACCCACCTGAAAAAATGCGGTTTTGACCCCTTCAGATGCTACTGCTTCTTGCTTGTAGCAAGGCGTATTGAGCAGCGCTTCAAATAGCGGTATTGACTGCTCCAAACTTGCTACTGCAATGCCGAGGTGTTCGATGCGCTTCATAATTTAGTCGTCGATTTTGATGAATTTTTCGGTTTTGTTGTCGTAGTTGATGAAATACACACCGCTCACAATATTGCGGCAATCTACCGTTGCACTGTAACCTGTTTTGAGCAGGTTGCCATAGGCATCGTAAATCTCGTATTTCGTTTTGACCACTTGATTTTTGGCTTTGAAAGTCAGGGTGGAATGCACTTTGGTAGGGCTGAAGCTAACGGCTGGAATAGTAGAGGTGAAGCTCGTGCTTTTGGAAGCTCTTGGCTTGCCCGAACTATCGGTTTGACTCACCCTCACGGTGTTTTTACCTGAGTGCGGCGTCAATTGAAATTGATAAGTATTAGTGCCCTTGGTTCCTTTGCCTTTGACTTGCCCAACTTCTACCCAGCGCCCCCACTTGTATTGCTCAATACTGAAGTCGAGTACAGCCTTCTCATTGGTGGCGGTCCAGCTTAGGCTGCCGTCTTTTTGGGCCGAAATTTGCGTGCACTCAAACGTACTTTTGGGCAATAGAATACTTGGGTTCAAGAAGCGCGGCTCGCAGCCAGCGGCGTGTTCGAGCACCACAAACACATCAGCTCCTTTTTTGAGGTGAAAGAGCTGAAAATCGATCTCAAAGTGTGAGGTTTGAATAACGGCAGGGAGTATTTCGCCGTTGACTAGTACTTTGCTAATGCAAAAGCCAAAGCCGTCTGCCATTGGCGGGTTATTGACAATCAGGTTTTTTTCTTGGTAAGTGCCTTCAAGCGAGAGGAGCTCGACTTGTGCGTTGGTGGTCAAACTCCATCCGAGCAGATAAACGAACAATAAACGAACCAACATTTGCTTGCTTTTCTTACAAATATAGCATGAATCAAGTGCTTTCGATTAATTTTGTGCCATGCCGAATACAAACTATGACTTCATCAAAGCACTGCACCTCATTTTCATGGTAAGTTGGTTTGCGGGGCTGTTTTATATGGTGCGCTTGTTCATTTACTTTAGAGAAGCTGCCGATAAACCTTCACCTGAGAAAGAAATTTTACAAAAACAGTTCGTCATCATGATGCAGCGCCTGTGGTGGATCATCACTACGCCGGCAATGGTCCTGACGGTAGTATTTGGCGTCTGGATGCTTGCCCTCAACCCCGCTTATTTGCTCAAAGCACCCTGGATGCACCTCAAACTCGGCTTTGTTTTACTCTTGCTGATTTATCATTTTTATTCCCAAAAACTTTTGAGAAATGCGGAGGCCGGACTGATCAAGTGGTCTTCTAATCAGCTTCGGATTTGGAATGAAGTAGCCACATTATTGTTAGTAATTATTGTGTTTTTGGTGGTCCTGAAAAACCACCTGAACTGGATCAGTGGAACCCTTGGATTTTTTGGTGTTGGCGTTGCGCTGATGTTAGGAATCAAACTATACAAGAAATTGCGCAAAACTCAAGTCTGAATTGTTCAAAAATTAAATTGTTTCTTTAGAAAGTTTGGTTAACTTTGCAAAAATTTTTTCGCAAACACGCAAAAACACAATCTAATGCAGCAAGCAGGTAAGTTTTCTTCACTTTTGCAAATCATCGTTTTCGCATTGTCATTCTTTGTTTTTCAACCTTTTGCAAAGGCCGCTGAAGAAGAAAATTTCAACGTTGGCGAAATGATCATGCACCACATCAAAGATGCGCATGAATGGCACATCACTGGGCCTGAGCACGGCGGCACCAGCATTTACCTCCCTGTTATTCTCCACGACAACGGCTTCAAGTCTTTCAGCTCAAAATACTTCTACCACGGTAAAGAAGTAACAGTTACCAGCAAAGACAGCCTAACGCTCCATTACATGGAAGGTGTAGGACCAGCAAAAGGCTACGCACTTTATCACGAAGAAATCTACAAGCTCAACAACGAAGGAGCACTTCATTTCGAAGGCGAACACCCACACAACGCAGCACCCACAGACCTCTCGGTTACTAAAAACGTAGCTTCATTATTGCTAGGTTCGTTATTGATTCTTGTCATCATGCTTTCTGTTGCTGGTTTTTACCGCAAAAACGGCGCAGTTGCACCAAAAGGCTTGGCTAAGTTCTTAGAGCCCATCATCGTTATGGTCCGCGACGACATTGCCAAAGCCAACATCGACAAACACAAATACCACAAGTACGTTCCTTACTTACTGACCATTTTCTTCTTCATCTGGATCAACAACATGTTGGGCCTCATTCCTATCATTCCCGGCGGAGCCAACCTTACTGGTAACATCACCATCACGCTTTTCTTGGCTTTCTGTACTTTGCTCGTAACCGTATTCTCAGGTAACAAAAACTACTGGGGCCACATCTTCTGGATGCCAGGTATTCCTGTTCCCATGAAAATCTTCATGATTCCAATTGAGCTGATCGGCATCTTCACAAAGCCTTTCGCCCTCATGATCCGTTTGTTTGCGAACATTACGGCTGGTCACATTATCGTTTTAGCTTTGATTTCCATCATCTTTATCAACAAAAACATCGCTTGGGCAGGCTTGTCTGTTCCGATGGCTTTGTTTATTTCGGTGCTCGAAATCCTCGTTGCTTTCTTACAAGGTTTCCTCTTTGCAATGCTTTCGGCATTGTTTATTGGGGCAGCTGTAGAAGAAGCACACCATTAATTAGTAACCTTTTAAATTAAATACAATGACAGGAATGTTTGGTAGTATTGCAGCAATCGGAGCTGGATTGGCAGTTTTAGGCGCAGGCCTTGGAATCGGTCGTATCGGTGGTTCTGCAGTAGAAGGTATTGCGCGCAACCCAGAAGCAGCTGGTAAAATTCAAACAGCGATGATCATCGCAGCAGCCCTTATCGAAGGTGTTGCATTGTTTGGAGTAGTAGTTGGTCTTCTCGGAGCAAAAGCGTAATTAAACTCAAAAGGAAACTGCAACGGTTGGTTGCGGTTTCCTTTTTTTAAATTTTAAAAACACACAAAAATGGATTTGATATTACCCGATTTTGGTTTATTAGTTTGGACAGGCCTCGTATTTAGCCTTTTGATGTTCTTATTGGCCAAATTTGCATGGAAGCCAATTTTGAATGCGGTCAATACGCGCGAGCAAAAAATTTCAGAAGCATTAGAACTTGCCGAGAAAACAAAAGCAGAAATGCAGGCGCTCAAAGCAGAGAACGACCAAATTCTCAAAGAAGCACGTGCAGAACGCGATCAAATTTTAAAAGAAGCTAAAGAAGCAGCTTTAGGTATGGTTGAAGACGCTAAAGGAAAAGCGAAAGACGAAGCAGCTAAAGTTGTGGAATCTGCACGCCAGACCATCAATAGCGAAAAAGCAGCTGCTATGGCCGAGCTCAAAAACCACGTAGCTAGCCTTTCATTAGAAATCGCTGAGAAAGTCGTTCGCCAAGAACTCAGTTCAGACGACAAACAAAAAGCCCTTGCAACGCAACTTGCTGGCGAAATCAAAATGAACTAATCCATGAAGTCCAATAAATCCGCTGTTCGCTATGCTACCGCTCTTTTAGAGTTGGCTATCGAGCACAACAAAGTGGAGCTCATCGAGTCAGACATCCTTCAACTGCTCAAAACAGCCGAAGAAGTCCACGACTTCCAAGTTTTCTTGAGTTCACCACTCATCATCACCGACAAGAAAATTGCGATCCTTCATCAAATTTTCAAGGATTTCAATCAAACTACCCTCGACTTCTTGTCATTGGTAGCCAACAACGGTCGCGAATCCATCATGGTCTTCATCGCCAACCAATTCATGTCTTTGCTCAAAGCACATCGCGGAATTGTTCCGATCACCATCATTAGCGCTCAGCAACTTGAAGAAAGCACCAAGGCCTCCATTCTTTCTCAAATTTCAGCAAGTATCAAAGGTACTGCCGAAATCACAGAACAAATCGACGCCAACCTCATCGGTGGTTTCATCGTTCGCATGGGTGACCACCAAATAGATGCTTCAGTTGCAAGTCAGCTCAAGCGACTTAAACAACAATTTGTATAATCGTCAACAGACAAAATAAAATAAGTACACATGGCAGATATTAAACCAGCAGAAGTTTCCGCAATATTGAGAGAGCAACTCTCAGGTTTCCGCTCAGAAGCTGAATTGCAAGAAGTAGGAACGGTACTTCAGGTAGGAGATGGTATTGCACGCATTTACGGCATGAACGGCGTTCAGTACGGCGAACTCATTGAATTTGATGGAGGCATGCAAGGAATTGCACTCAACCTCGAAGAAGACAACGTCGGAGCAGTATTGCTTGGTCGTTCTTCTAGCGTTAAAGAAGGTGACACCGTACGTCGTTTGGGTAAAATTGCATCGGTTAAAGTTGGAGATGGCATGGTTGGTCGCGTTGTCGACACTTTGGGCCAGCCTATCGACGGTAAAGGACCCATCCAAGGTGAGCTTTACGAAATGCCAATCGAGCGCAAAGCACCGGGTGTTATCTTCCGTCAGCCAGTAAATGAGCCTCTTCAAACAGGTATCAAGGCAATTGATGCCATGATTCCAATTGGTCGCGGACAACGCGAGCTCATCATCGGTGACCGCCAAACTGGTAAAACCACTGTTGCGATTGACACCATCATTAACCAACGCGAGTTTTACGACCGCGGCGAGCCAGTTTACTGTATCTATGTAGCAATTGGCCAAAAAGGTTCTACCGTTGCCGGTATTGTTAAAAAATTAGAAGATGCAGGTGCAATGGCCTACACAACTGTAGTTGCCTCTAACGCCTCCGATCCAGCGCCAATGCAGTTTTACGCGCCAATGACCGGTGCTGCTGTCGGAGAATACTTCCGCGACTGCGGTAAGCCTGCGCTTATCGTTTATGATGACCTTTCTAAGCAAGCGGTTGCTTACCGTGAGGTATCACTTCTTTTGCGTCGCCCTCCAGGTCGCGAGGCATACCCAGGTGACGTCTTTTACCTTCACTCTCGTTTGCTCGAGCGTGCGGCAAAAGTGATTGCCGATGACAACATCGCCAAACAAATGAACGACCTTCCAGCTTCTTTGAAAGACAAAGTCCGCGGTGGTGGTTCACTTACAGCACTTCCTATCATTGAAACACAAGCAGGTGACGTTTCTGCGTACATTCCTACAAACGTAATTTCCATTACCGACGGTCAGATCTTCTTGGAAGGTGACTTGTTCAACTCAGGTGTTCGTCCGGCAATTAACGTAGGTATCTCTGTATCGCGTGTAGGTGGTTCTGCTCAAATTAAGTCAATGAAAAAAGTGGCTGGTACCTTGAAGCTTGACCAAGCACAATACCGCGAACTTGAAGCTTTTGCAAAATTTGGTTCAGACCTAGATTCAGCCACAAAAGCTGTACTAGACAAAGGTGCACGTAACGTAGAAATCTTGAAACAACGCGAAGGTGACCCATATCCAGTAGAAAAGCAAATTGCAATTATCTATGCTGGTGTGAAAGGCCTTATGCAACCGGTTCCAGTTACTAAAATCAAGGAATTCGAAAAAGACTACCTTAATGTTTTAGAAGCCAACCACGCAGATACACTTGTCGCACTCAAAGCAGGAAAATATACAGACGAAATCGAGGCCGTTTTGACAAAAACAGCTAAAGAAGTTGCTGCTAAATTTGCATAATTACAGCCTTAATTCAGGATTACAATGGCGAATCTAAAAGAAATACGTAACCGCATTAGTTCAGTGGGCTCCACCATGCAGATTACCTCTGCAATGAAAATGGTGTCGGCTGCTAAATTGAAACGCGCACAAGATGCCGTAACGCAAATGCGTCCGTATGCGGGCAAATTGCGCGAGATCCTCGAGAACCTAAGTGCGAGCCTTGATCTCTCAGAAAACGCCTATGCAGAACAGCGCGAGGTCAACAAAATTCTGATTGTCGGCATTACTTCCAATCGCGGTCTTTGCGGTGGTTTCAACAATAACATCATCAAGCGTGTTGGCACACTCATTGCCGACGATTACGCAGGAAAAGAAGTTTCAGTACTTTGTTTAGGTAAGAAAATCAAGGATGTGTATAAGCGCACGCCAAACTTCTACGCCAATGACAAATTAGAGAACATGGAAGACGTCTATGCTGATTTGCGTTTTGAGCTCGTTGCTCAAGTAGCAGAAGAAATCATGGCCCAATTCCTCAACAAATCTTTTGACAAAGTAGTTTTGGTTTACAACCGTTTTGTAAATGCAGCAACCCAGTCTATCGAGACAGAGCAGTTTTTACCCATCGTACCAACTGTTTCTAGCGCTGAATCTGGCGACTACATCTTTGAACCGTCAAAAATGGACATCGTAGAAGACTTGTTGCCTAAATCCATGAAACTTCAGCTTTACAAAGCCATCAGAGATTCATTTGCTTCTGAACACGGCGCGCGCATGACTGCCATGCACAAAGCCACCGACAACGCAAGTGAACTGAAGAAAAGTCTTAAACTCAGTTACAACAAAGCGCGCCAAGCTGCTATTACCAACGAAATCCTCGAGATTGTTGGTGGAGCTGAGGCCCTTAACGGTTAACAAAGTTCAAACAACCTCAAACAAAAAGAGCGCTGATATCAGCGCTCTTTTTGTTTATATACTTTTTGAAGGGGTAGCAATTGCTAGTAATTCCAATTGAATCTTTGCGCAATGCGCTGATGGATATATGAAAGCACTTCTTCGTGCTTGATATACGTGAGCACATCTTCCATAAATGCTTGTAGGAGTAGGTTTTTGGCGGATGCGGCACTCAAACCTCTTGCTCTTAGGTAAAAAAGTGCGTTTTCATCGAGTTGACCGGTTGTGGAGCCGTGCGAACACTTGACGTCGTCGGCATAAATCTCGAGCTCTGGTTTGGAATTGATGCTTGCGTTGTCTGACAACAGTACGTTGGCGTTGCTCTGGTAAGCATTTGTTTTTTGGGCGTCTTTGCGCACAAAAACCTTCCCGTTGAACACGGCAGTTGCTTTGTCTGTAGCTACACCTTTATAGGTTTCAAAAGACTCACAGTTGGCAACTTTGTGGTCCATGGTGGTGTAGTTGGCCACGTGTTGCTCGTCTTTGAGCCAGTAGGCTCCATTGAGATAGGTTTGGGCGTGTTGACCTTCAACGGCAACAATAGCATCGTTGCGTACAAAACTACCATCTAGGGTAATGGTGTTGATTTCGAAATGGGATTGCGCATTTTGTTTGGCGCGGTCTTCATTGAAGTCGAAGTGGCCTGTACTGCAATCTTGAATTTTTGAAACCTTGATGCGTGCTGATTTTGCGACGTCATATTGAAAATGCGTGTGGGCAAACCCAATGGTGTCTGCGCTACTTTTTGAAACAAAGTAAATCGCTGCTTCGGAATTTTCACCAAATTGAAAATGATGGCGATAGAAATACTTGCCTCCGCTATTGACTTGTATAAGTTGAATAGGCTTGTCTAAGGTGCAATTGGCTGCAATATGAATATGGACACCTTGCTGGGCATAAAGTGCGTTCAGCGCCCCAAAAACATCGTTAAATGTAGCTTCGTGGAAGCTTGCGCTGACCTCGCTGAGCGGTTTGATCTCTACACCAAGCGGTAAGTCTTGTGGCAAGAACACTTGCGCGTTATTGATCAGCACTGTATAAGCATCTTGAACCACCGAATGAGCCTTTAATTCTGCTTCATTGAGCAAAACAGGCTTGTGGAACTGAGCGGCAGCCAACTTACCAAGTCTGGTGTACTTGAACCTTTCGGCTCTGGTCGATGGGAAGTCTTTGCCTAAAAGATAGGCTTGCGCTGTTTCTTGCAGTGCTGTTGGCATTTCAATTTGACTTGCCTTGAGATCGGCAATAAATTGATCGAGTTTGTTGCTGACAATGGTTTCCATCTTACAAACTTTCTTTGATCCAGTCGTAGCCGCGTTCTTCTAGTTCTAGGGCAAGTTCTTTTGGCCCTGATTTGACGATTCTACCGTCGTAAAGGACGTGCACTACATCTGGAACGATGTAATCAAGCAAGCGTTGGTAGTGGGTAATAACAATGGTTGCATTTTCTGCAGTCTTGAGCGTATTGACGCCGTGAGAAACGATGCGCAGTGCATCGATGTCTAGACCAGAATCGGTTTCGTCTAAAACGGCGAGTTTGGGTTCGAGCATCGCCATCTGAAAGATTTCGTTGCGCTTTTTTTCACCGCCAGAAAAACCTTCATTGACAGAACGAGAAGCTAATTTGGCTTCTAGTTCTACGAGTGCAGATTTTTCGCGGACGAGCGCCATAAAATCTTTTGCGGAGATCGGGTCTTGACCCAGGTAAGCCCGCTTTTCATTGAGTGCAGTTCTTAAAAAGTTGACGTTGCTCACACCCGGAATTTCTACAGGATATTGAAAAGCCAAGAACAAGCCTTCTCGTGCGCGGTCTTCGGTAGCGAGTTCGAGGAGGTCTTTGCCTAAGAATGTCACGCTGCCGTCAGTAATTTCGTAATCTTCACGACCTGCTAAAACTGAAGCAAGTGTACTTTTACCGGCGCCGTTAGGCCCCATAATAGCATGTACTTCACCTGCTTTTACTTCGAGGTTCAATCCTTTGAGGATTTCCTTGCCGTTGATGCTCGCGTGTAAATTTTCTATTTTTATCATTGTTGTCGAGTTCTGGTCTTGAGTTGTGTGTTAACCTACGCTACCTTCTAGGCTGATGGCCAAAAGCTTTTGGGCTTCTACGGCAAATTCCATTGGTAGCTGATTGAGTACTTCTTTGCAATAGCCATTGACAATTAGGCTAATCGCCTTTTCTTCACTGATGCCGCGTTGCATGCAATAAAAGAGTTGGTCTTCACCAATTTTTGAGGTAGTGGCTTCGTGTTCAATTTTGGCGCTCGGATTTTTACATTCGATGTACGGGAAAGTATGCGCACCGCAATGGTCGGTCATGAGCAGGGAGTCGCATTGCGAGAAATTGCGCGCGTTTTGGGCTCCTTTATGAATTTGTACGAGGCCTCTGTAGGAGTTTTGTGAGTTCCCTGCAGAGATGCCTTTTGAAATAATTGTCGATTTGGTGTTTTTGCCGAGGTGGATCATTTTGGTTCCGGTGTCGGCTTGCTGGTAGTTGTTGGTGACGGCTACAGAATAGAATTCGCCAACGGAGTTGTCGCCTTTTAAGATACAAGAAGGGTATTTCCAAGTAACTGCCGACCCTGTTTCTACCTGGGTCCAGGAAATTTTAGCGTTGGTTTCGCAAATGCCGCGCTTGGTGACAAAATTAAATACGCCGCCTTTGCCTTCTTTGTCTCCGGGATACCAGTTTTGTACTGTTGAATACTTGATTTCGGCATCTTTGAGGGCAATGAGTTCAACCACTGCTGCGTGCAATTGGTTTTCGTCGCGCTGAGGAGCTGTACAACCTTCTAGGTAAGATACATAAGCGCCTTCATCTGCTACAACAAGTGTGCGCTCGAACTGCCCAGTACCGCCGGCATTGATTCGAAAATAAGTAGAGAGTTCCATTGGGCAGCGAACGCCTTTAGGAATGTAGCAAAACGAGCCATCGGTAAAGACGGCGCTGTTGAGTGCTGCGTAGAAGTTGTCGGTACTTGGCACAACGGTACCCATGTATTTTTGGACGAGTTCGGGATGTTCTTGAACGGCTTCCGAGAAAGAACAAAAGATAATACCGAGCTCGCTGAGCTTAGCTTTAAAGGAAGTGGCCACAGAAACGGAGTCCATGACGAAATCGACGGCCACGCCGGTGAGGCGTTGTTGCTCCTCCATAGAAATACCCAATTTTTTCATGGTTTCCTTGAGCTCTGGATCGACGTCGTCCCAGGATTCGTATTTCTTGGTTTGTTTGGGAGCAGAATAATAGGCGATGCCTTGGAAATCTGGCTTTTTATAATGCACATGAGCCCATTCTGGCTCGGTCATGTCTTGCCACATAGCGAAGGCTTTGAGGCGTTCGTCTAGGAGCCATTGCGGCTCATTTTTTTTAGCAGAAATCAGGCGAATGATGTCTTCGTTGAGACCAATTGGAACGGTATCGGTTTCGATATCCGTGACAAAACCAAATTTGTATTCTTGGTTTTCGAGGTCTTGGGCAAGTTCGTTTTCGGTGTAGTTAGACATCTTTATACAGAAAAGGATTCACCACAACCACATGTACGATCGGCATTGGGGTTCTGAAAAACAAAACCTTTGCCATTGAGCCCACCTGAAAAATCAAGGGTTGTGCCTACTAAATAGAGGTAACTTTTTTTGTCTACAACAACTTTGACGCCGTTGTTTTCAAAGGACATATCGCCTTCGTTTTCTTGGTTGTCAAAAGTAAGTTGGTACATAAGGCCTGAACAGCCTCCACCTTGTACACCTACTCGGATAAAGAAACCATCTTTTTGCTCGTCTTCCATAAGACGAATCGACTGTTTTTTGGCAGCATCTGTAACGGTTAACATCTCGTTTTTATTTAGATTAATTATAAATAAAACACTTTGTTTGCTGCAAATTTACCACTTTAATGGTATTGCATGCAAGATTTTAAACAAAGAAATTAAGCGCATGTTTGCGATTGCGCCTATTTTTAGCGCCTTAGCTATCGTGATTTTAAAATTATTTGCTTAATTTCACACTTAACTCATTAAAAAACAAAGTTATGCGTCTGTTTTACCTCGTTTGTGGATTGCTTTCTATGTCAATGTCATTGGCACAACAAGTCACGATAGATTCCAAAGCATACCAAGTGCTCAAACAAAACAATGCGCTAGAGGGCACTGAATTAAAGGCGCCAAACGCTTCGGCGCCCGTTCAACATTACAAAGGAGAGTCGAATGAAAAATCAGGCTTGTGCGATTGCTTGCTTCCCTTAGATTCAACTTTTCAGTTAGCCATGTTGCCTAACGATGACCTCTATTCAAATAGTATCGCTTTGCCCTTTAACTTCAGTTTTTACGGCACTACCTATGATAGCTTGTACATCAATAACAATGGCAACATATCCTTTTCACAACCTTATAATACTTTTACGGCTTACTCATTTCCGGATCCAACCTTTAATATGATTGCGCCGTTTTGGGCCGATGTAGATACCAGATCTACAAATGGAGGAAACGTTTGGTACAAAGTCAATGCACACTCTTTAATTGTTATCTGGGACCACGTCGGCTACTTCAACATGATGGAAGACAAGCTCAATACGTTTCAACTGATCATTTCTGATGGCCTCGACACACTCATTCCAAGCGCCAACAATGTTTCGTTTTGTTATGGCGACATGCAATGGACAACAGGTTCTGCTTCTGGTGGCTCGAATGGTTTTGGCGGCTCACCAGCCACTGTTGGGGTGAATATCGGCAACGGCATTAATTATTTTCAGGTCGGGCAATTTGATGCAAGTGGCATCACCTTTGATGGCCCTTATGCCAACAATGACCAAGTCGATTTTTTAGATGGTCAAGAAATTTATTTTGATTTGGCCTCTTCCAATTCAAATATTCCACCGTTAGTCATGAGCAGTGGTATTTGTGACACCATCGACGTCTATACCGGCGACACCCTCAAGAGTTTAAATGCAGTTGATTTTACTGTTGGCATCAGCACGCCTGAAATCGGACAAATTTTATCGACAAGCATCAGTTGCGACGAACCTACAGCCCTGACCTATCAAACAACAGTTGTCAGCAATGAATTCACAAGTTTTGAGCTCACCTTTGATGCGACAGGTGTTCAGCCAGGCCTTTATAACATTGAAATTCAGACCACAGACAACGGCGTTCCCGCGCAAACGGTTACTAAGTTTATCCCGGTACGGGTTTCTTATGACGCAAGTCTTGCGGGCACCAACGACCTGACTGCAGTGCCAATTGAGGTGTTTCCGAATCCGACTTCAGAAAGCGTTCAGATCAATGGTTTACAAGCCAATGACCTACTTGAGTTATATGATGGCTCAGGCAAATTGCTACAAAGTTTTTCTGCAACTAAGTCAACCGAACAATTGACCTTGCCTCGTGTTGGCTTTTATATCTTAAAATGTTCTGGTCAGAACAATGCTGCTACGGTATTGAAATTGCAACGTCTCTAAGAATTCCTACACTTTAGGGTTTTCTATGTAATTTTAGCCGATGGAAAGAATCATTTTCTTGGCGCTGCTTTGCTTGTCTTTAAATACGCAAGCAAATGCCCAAAATTCACAAACGAACTACACGACTAAATACGTTTATATTTTGGTCATCGATGGCCCGAGATACTCAGAAACGTATGGCGAGCCCACATGTAAGTACAGCCCCATTCTCTGCGATTCGCTCAAGCACGAGGGCACCTTTTATGCCAACTTCAAAAACAACGGTTCCACTTACACGGTTCCGGGCCACACCGCAATCGTAACCGGAACCTATCAGCGCATCTCCAATGCTGGCACTGCCTTTCCTAAAGAGCCCAATATTTTTCAGTACTTTTTGAAGGCCACGGGCAAAGACTCCACAGCGGCATATGTTGTAGCGAGTAAAGGAAAATTGGATGTGTTGGTCAATACCTCACACAAAAAATGGAACAACCAGTTTGTGGCCAGCACCTATTGCGGCCCCAATGGCAATGGCTTGGGTTATGGCCGCGACGACAAAACATTTGCCAAAACCACCGCGTTACTGCAGTCAGCAAATCCGCCGCAACTCATGCTCATCAATTTGTTAGCTGTAGATGTGTATGGTCATGCCAACAACTGGGACAAATACCTGGAGTCTATTACCCAAACCGACTTATATGCGGCCAAACTCTGGCAAATGATCCAAGAAAATCCGGTTTTGCGCAATCAGACCACCCTTTTCATCACCAATGACCACGGCAGGCACTTAGATGGCGTGCGCTCAGGGTTTGTCAATCACGGTTGTCGTTGCGAGGGTTGTCGGCATATTTCGCTTTTGGTTTTGGGGCCAGATACACCAAAAGGTGTTGTGGTGACCGAAGAAGCCGAAATGACAGACATCTCCAAAACAATTGCAGACATCTTGCATTTTGAGATGCCTACCAGCAAAGGTGAGTTGCTCAGAACAGCCTTTCCTTTGAAATAAAGCGCTGATGCTTTGTAGTCTTTGTTTTTAAAACAGATCTTCTAAGAGCTGCTCATCCACTAAATTCGGGAGCGTTACCTTCAAAAGTGGCTCGGCTTCCATGGCGCGTTTGATCGCAAAAGTCGCGTTTTCGTTGCGCGCCCAATTGCGTCTGGCAATTCCGTTATTGACATCCCAATGGAGCATGCTTGTGAGGTTGCGTTGTGCTTGCGCAGAGCCGTCTAACAACATGCCAAAGCCGCCGTTAATGACTTCGCCCCAGCCTACACCTCCGCCGTTGTGAATGCTCACCCAAGTAGCCCCTCGGAAGCTGTCACCGATGACGTTTTGGATGGCCATATCTGCCGTAAAGCGAGAGCCGTCGTAGATATTCGAAGTTTCGCGGTAAGGGGAGTCTGTGCCGGAGACATCGTGGTGGTCGCGACCCAAAATAACTGGGCCAATTTCTCCTTTGGCAATCGCTTCATTGAAAGCAGCAGCAATTCGCATGCGTCCTTCGGCATCAGCGTATAAAATGCGGGCCTGAGAGCCCACCACCATTTGATTGGCGCGCGCTCCCTTGATCCATTGAATGTTGTCGGCCATTTGCTGCTGTATTTCTGCTGGGCTCTCCTGCATCATGTGCTCGAGCACAGCACACGCAATGGCATCGGTTTTTTCGAGGTCTTCGGGCTTACCGCTGGCACAAACCCAACGGAAAGGACCAAAGCCGAAATCAAAGCACATCGGGCCTAAAATATCTTGTATGTAAGAAGGGTATTTGAAATCGATGTGGTTGGCTGCCATGACCTCACCACCCGCTCTCGAAGACTCGAGCAAAAATGCGTTGCCGTAGTCAAAGAAATAAGTTCCTTTGGCGGTATGTTTGTTGACGGCTGCTGCATGTCTGCGCAAACTTTCTTGAACGTAAGTTTTGAAGTTTTCTGGGTCATTGGCCATCATGTCGTTGGCTTGCTCAAAACTCAAGCCGGCTGGGTAATAACCACCTGCCCATGGGTTGTGTAGCGAAGTTTGGTCTGAACCGAGGTCGACATGAACGCCCGTTTGGTCGAATTTCTCCCAGACGTCAACCACATTACCCAAGTAGGCAATAGACACGACTTCTTTATCGGCTTGTGCTTTTTTGACGCGCGCAACGAGTTGGTCTAGGTCTGAAATGATTTCGTCGACCCAACCCTGATCGTGGCGCGTGTGTGCCGCTTTCGGATTCACTTCGGCAGTAACTGAAATCACGCCGGCAATGTTGCCCGCTTTGGGCTGTGCCCCAGACATGCCGCCTAAACCTGCTGTCAAAAATAATTTGCCTTGGATGTCGTCGCGGTTTTTAGCCAACCTGCGCACTGCATTGAGTACCGTGATGGTGGTGCCGTGTACAATTCCTTGTGGGCCAATATACATATAAGAACCGGCTGTCATTTGGCCGTATTGGGTAACGCCTAGCGCATTGAATTTTTCCCAATCGTCTGGTTTGGAATAGTTGGGGATCATCATGCCGTTGGTGACCACCACGCGCGGGGCGTTCGGATGCGAAGGAAACAAGCCCATAGGGTGGCCAGAATACATGACCAAGGTTTGTTCGTCGGTCATTTCTGCTAAGTATTGCATCACCAAACGGTATTGAATCCAGTTTTGGAAAACCGCTCCGTTTCCGCCATAAGTGATGAGCTCGTGCGGATGCTGTGCAACCCGATGGTCTAGGTTGTTTTGAATCATCAGCATGATGGCTTTCGCTTGTGCTGATTTTCCGGGGTAGTCGTCTATTGGCCTTGCAAAAATAGGGTGCTCGGGCATGAAACGATACATGTAAACCCGTCCGTAAGTCTGAAGTTCTTGCGCAAATTCTGCAGCGAGAATAGCGTGTTGTGCTTTCGGGAAATAACGCAAGGCATTGGCAATTGCCAATTTTTTTTCAGCAGGGCTTAAAATCTCTTTGCGTTTTGGCGCATGATTGATAGCTGGATCCCAGGCTTTTGGCGCAGGGAGTACTGAGGGAATTCCTTGTTTGATTTCGTCGGCAAAACTGATCATATGTATAGTTTTGCCACAAAAATAAGCAATGTTAGTACTTCAGCACGACAAATCCGTGTTTTTGAAGCTCAATACCACCATCTAACGTGGCATCTATGCGGTAGAAGTAGGTGCCTTCTTCTACGATATCGCCCGCTGCCGTTTTGCCGTACCATTTTTCGGCAGGGTTGGTGTATTCAAAGATGACATTACCCCAACGGTTCAGAATGGTGCAATTGAAGCTTGATATGCCTTCATAATTGACAAAAAAGGCCTCGTTACCTGTTTGAGAAGACAGCACAACAACGTTTGGCGCAGTGATGTCGCAGGGTTTGTAAGTAATGTTGGCTGTGTCGCTAATGGTATTACATGAATTCTGTGCGGTATAAATATAATTGCCGGCTTCTGTGGCTAGTCTTGGCACTTCTGTGCTGCCGTCCCACCATTGTCCGTTGATAGGCGGGCTGTAGCCATTTTGAAGAGGAGGCGTATTGATGACATAAGGGTTGAGCCATAGGCTAGCTCCTTGGCAAATGGCCGAATCTAAAATGGCTGTATACACATAAGGCATGAATTCTATACTCGCCGCGACGGTGTCTTGGCAAGCGTTGTCGATGAAAAATACGGGGAAGACGCCGCCCATATTGTAGGTCATGATTTCGGGGTTGTCTACGAGGTTATTTGGGATAAAATGAACCGCTGTATCCAAAGCAAACCACTGACCGCCCGCATAAGCTGTTGTGTTACCAACAAAGTAGCTGTAGTTGCAAACGGCGGTGTCAGAGAAAATGGCAGGGCGTGGCAAAACAACAAAAGAAACAGTGGTGTCGTAGTTGCAACCAAAGTTGTCTGTGATGTTGTAGGTGTAGTTGGTGATACCCGGAGTACTCGGTTGAATCACGATGAGTGTATCGTTCTGGCCAGAGATAATCGTTGGGTCTGACAACCAGCCTTCTGTAACTACATAGTTTTGGTAACCTTCGCTTTCTGGATAAAGGGACGCATTGAAATAGATACCCCAAGAGAAAATATAGCCGTCGTCGATACCTTGGTTGTCTTGAACAGAGATGGTCCAGTTGCCGTTGATTGGACAGCCTGCAAATTGGTTGAAATCGCCGTCGGGAAGGTACACGCCATTCGGATTCATGGACGGGAAGCCGTAGTCATTGATGACGGTATTGCCCGCTGCGTTTTCTGCACAAATGGTATTGAAGGTATTGTTGGTTGTAGAGAAGCAATAGCTCCAGACAGGTGAGCCTGGGTTGCCACCGTCGATGTCGGTATCGTTGCCCAAGAAAGTGCTGATGCCATTGCCGCAGCCGCCAGGAACGAGTTCTGCCCACCCAAATGGGGTTTGGTTGTAGGCATTCATCAAAGAAACGGTTGTGCCGTTAGGGCAAGTGAGCGCAATTTCAATATCGCCAATATAGGAGTGCTCGATATCCAAGCAAATTTGTTCGATATCGGCACCTGAGGTAATGACAGCAGTAGAGTCAAAGCCAGACATCGGAATAGACGTTTGATACATTTGCCCTGCGCCGTCTGGCAAGAAAGTAAGGCCTGCGAAAGTACCGCCAATTTGAAAGGTGCCGCCTGGGATTTCAATACCGACGGTATCTTGCGGTGTAACCCCACCAACGAGGTAAGAGTTTTGACCCAAACAAACGGTGTCTTCTAGTGGCCCTGTACCTGCAAAAATAGGGGGGATAGAAACGCGTACCTTGAAATTGGAGTGAATGGTTTGCGGGAATTGGTCGGTAACAGCGAGGTCTACGTAATAACCTGTGTTGGCTGTTGGCGTAAACCAAATTTGGTCTCCGGTAAATTGGCCAATGCCGCCGATGGTCCAGACGAAAGTACAGTTGGCGTTGGTTTGCGAATAACCGGTATTGGTATTTTCTAAGGAATGTGGAAACGCTGGAAGCGCTTTGAGCAAGACGCTATCACCAGGACAAAGGTCTACAAAACCGGTGTCTAGGGGGTTCATGATGTTGCTGCCGCCGCCGTTTTTGAAGGCCTCGACATGCGCAACAATCGGCTGAGGTGGATTGCCACACGCTACGTTGGCTACCCAACCCGTACCTTCATTTGCGCCGTTTGATTTGAAGCGCAAGGTGAGACAACCCGTTGGATTGTTCCAAGATGCTTGCGCAAAAAGACCGACTGGATTGGTGCCGTTGTTGTAAGCACCGAGTAAAGGCGAAGCAGTTGACGGCCCGTCGTAAATATAAAGTGTGTCGGTTGGGTGGACATCCCATTCAAAGCCAATGTTGGTGGCAAAAGCAATCGAAACTTTGGAGCCTTGGGTAAGATCTGGGCAAAGCACTAAAGTTTCGTTCATGTTGGGCGCGTAGTTACCTGTGCCGTCTATGAAGTTGGTGCCGCCAGTTGGTACAATCCCCGAACAGTTGAGCGGGTTGGTCTGACCGTAGTCTGGACCTGTTAAAGTGAGGGTGACTTGTGCGTTGAGGCCTGAAATAAGACCAAATAGAACGCTTATGCTGAGTAAGAAATGTTTCATTTTTTCTGATTTTGCATTTCTAGTGAAAGAACATTTTTAGACTTGACCACTAAGATTCGGGAACTACCTTCAATTTGGAAATATTGGGTGCGATCGGTTATTTTGATTTGGTAAAATGTGAAATCTAACGGAACGGTTTCTCCGCTTATCTTGAATTTCAGTGTTGGAAACCCACTGACATCTTTGCCCTGAGGAGCATCAATCAAATAACACGCATGCTCGATGGCGTAAGCATACAAAGGCAAGGAGTTTTCAGCTTTGAACTGCGCAATTTCTTCTTTGGAATAACTTTTGCTAAGCTGAGACTCGACCGTTTGAGACCAACTAGAAAGGCTCAAGAGTGCAAAAAATAGGGTGTAAAATAGTTTCATAATGGATGGAATTCGGTTGAAGACGTAACTTCTCGTTGAAAAGTTGCATCAAATGTTCAAAGTTTTAAATCTAAGGCTAAGTTAATAAAACGTAGCTTTGTGGCACGAAAAGTTCAATTATTTATCATGGAAAACACAGCATTGGCAGGCATTGCCTCACAAGTAAGAAGAGATATCGTCAGAATGGTTTCGGCCGTCAATTCAGGCCACCCGGGTGGTTCGCTTGGCTGTACCGACTTTCTTACCTATTTGTATTTCGAGCAAATGCAGCACAACGCCGCTGATTTTCAGATGGACGGCAAAAACGAAGACCTCTTCTTTTTGTCTAACGGCCACATCTCGCCGGTTTGGTATAGCGTACTTGCAAGAGCAGGGTACTTTCCTGCTGCCGAATTAGGCACTTTCCGCAAATTGGGCGCGCGCCTTCAAGGCCACCCCTCCACCGACAAAAACTTACCAGGCATTCGAATGGCTTCCGGCTCACTTGGCCAAGGATTATCTGTTGGGCTTGGCGCTGCACAAATCAAAAAACTCAACCAAGATCCTACTTTGGTGTATACTTTGCACGGCGACGGCGAGCTACAAGAAGGTCAAATCTGGGAAGCAGCTATGTACGCTGCGGCCAATAAAGTAGACAACATCATTGCTACCATAGACGCCAATGGTCGTCAGATTGATGGCGATGTAGACGAAGTCCTTTCGCTCGGAGACCTCCAACAAAAATGGGTATCATTTGGTTGGGAAGTCTTGCACATGGACGGCCACAATTTTGACAGCATCCGCAGCACCATGCAACAAGCTAAAAGCATGACAGGCAAAGGCAAACCAGTTGTCATTATCATGAAAACTGAAATGGGCCAAGGTGTTGACTACATGATGGGCTCACACAAATGGCACGGTGTTGCACCTAACCCTGAGCAGTTGCAAGTAGCGCTGGATCAACTCGCAGAAACCCTCGGAGACTACTAGTGAAAGCAATTTGTGCCCTCCTCTTCCTGACTTTTTTCAGTTTTGGCTGGACCCAAACCACTACGCGCATTCTTTTTATTTTGGATGCCTCCAATTCCATGAACCTCGATTGGAATAACCAAACCCGCATGGCTGCCGCCAAAGAAGTACTGACTAAAAGTGTCGAAAGCTTGCGTGGCGTGCCCAATTTAGAACTTGCCCTGCGTGTGTATGGTCATCAGTCAAACGTTACCAATACCTATCAAGACTGCCAAGACACCAAGCTAGAAGTTCCTTTTGGCCCTGCGAACATCGATCCTATCAAAACCAAAATCAAAGGTCTACAAGCCAAAGGCGCTACGCCTATTGCACGGTCTTTAGAAGCATCAGCTGCAGATTTTCCGGATACACTCGCCCGAAACTTCATCATTCTCATTACCGACGGCCTTGAGTCTTGCGACAACGACCCCTGTATTGTTGCCCGCAAACTCCGAGACAAGGGCGTTAAGGTCACACCATTTGTGATCGGCCTCGGCATGGACCTCAGCTACCTCGACAAATTTGAATGCATCGGCAGCTACACCGACGCCGAGAGCAAGGCCGCTTTTGAAAACGTGCTCTCCAATATTTTATCTAAAGCACTTTTGAACACAAGCGTTCAGATCAATCTCACTACAGTAGAAGCCAAGCCACTCGAAACAGACGTCAGTATGTTTTTGTACGAGGCGGGCACTTCCAACTTAAAATACACTTTCGTTCACACCCTCAACCGCAAAGGTTTGCCCGACACCCTCGTGCTCGATCCTGCTTTGCGCTATGATTTGCGCGTGGCTACTGTTCCGCCGATCTCGAAAAACAATATTGCCATCTTGCCACATACGCACAACATCATTCAGGTGCCAGCAGGGCAGGGGCAACTCAAAGTCACTTCCGTAAAGAGTCCTGCGGGCACGCAACTCGAAACCCGCATCTTGCAAACAGAAGGCGCAAAAACACTGCACGTACAGCAACTCGGCGACATTCAAAAGTATTTGGTCGGCACGTATCAGTTGGAAATCTTAACGCTTCCGCGCACCTACAAAGAAGTCAAAATTGAGCAATCCAAACTGACGAGCATTGACATCGCGGCTGCTGGTCAGTTCGTATATCAAGCGCCCAAAGGCATTTTAGGCCAAGTATTTTATGAGCGCAATCCGGGTCAGTGGGAGTGGGTCTGCGACCTCCCCTTCAACCAAACTACGGGTAATATCCGCTTGCAGCCAGGCACTTTCAAAGTTGTTTATCGCGAAAAAGACCAGCGATCAAGCACCTACACCAGAGAAAAGAAATTTACTATTACATCCCTTAAAATCAATAATTTAACTTTATAAAAATGGAATTTGAAGTATTCGGAAACAAAGACACCCGTTCGGGATTTGGCGAAGGTTTAGCTGTACTTGGCGAACAAAACCCAGATGTAGTTGCACTTTGTGCAGATTTGACGGGCTCTCTTAAAATGGATGCGTTTCAAAAAGCGCACCCTGAGCGTTTCTTTCAAGCGGGCATCGCCGAGGCGAACATGATTGGCCTTGCAGCTGGCATGACCATCGGCGGTAAAATTCCTTTTACGGGAACTTTTGCCAATTTTTCTACTGGCCGCGTTTACGATCAAATTCGTCAGTCGGTGGCTTATTCCAAAAAGAATGTGAAAATATGTGCTTCACACGCGGGCCTTACGCTCGGTGAAGACGGCGCAACGCACCAGGTGCTCGAAGATATCGGCATGATGCGCATGTTGCCCAACATGACCGTCATTGTTCCGGCAGACTTCAACCAAACTAAACAAGCAACCATCGCTATTGCAGCCCACGAAGGCCCAGTTTACCTGCGTTTTGGCCGTCCGGTGATGCCTATTTTTGTGAAGCCAGACGCAGAATTCGTGATTGGTAAAGCCGATGTTTTAACAGAAGGCACCGACGTCACCATTATTGCTTGTGGCCATATGGTCTGGAAATCTATCGAGGCGCTCAAAGAATTGCATGCCATTGGTATTTCAGCCGAGCTCATCAATATGCACACCATTAAACCACTCGACGAAGCCGCGATTTTAAAGTCTGTAGGTAAAACAGGTTGTGTTGTTACGGCAGAAGAGCACATGATGAACGGTGGTTTGGGCGAGGCTGTTTCTCAAGTCCTGAGCCGTCAGTATCCGGTTCCGCAAGAATACGTTGCCGTCAATGACACCTTCGGCGAGTCAGGTACCCCAATGGAACTCATGACCAAATACCACATCGACACACCAGATGTTGTTGCTGCGGTCAAGCGCGCAATTGCACGCAAGTCTATCATTATCTAAGCTAAAGCGCTAAAGCTTCTGATACTGTTTGGACAGGCCTTTGGCAACTGCCAAACTCGCACACCGAGATGGCACCAACTGTGTATAGCTCGGAGCAGGGTAAACTTTGGTGGTAAGAAAGCAAGCAGTCTGTTTGTTTGGTGGCCTGAAAAACTTCCATGGGCGCTGTGTTATTGAGTACATGCCAGTGCTTTTCTGGGTAAAGTTGTCTGATTAAGAGCAGGCCCCAGTTGGAATAACCCGAACCGTAGGTTTCCATGCCGTCGTAAATGTTTTGAAGCATTTGCTGGGCGCTGTTGGTCCAGTCTTGGTTCTGGTAGTAAAAGCCCATTGTAAGAAAAGCATGTGCCATAACTGAATTGCTCGAGGCAATGACGTTGTCGTGGAGGTCCATGTTGCGGCTGATCAGCGTAGAATCCGCAGCTGTGAAATAACACATTTTGCTTTGCGGATGCTGAAATTCAGCGGCTACCTTTTCGGTAAGCGTTTTGGCAAATGCTAAAAAATCGAGTTGGCCTGTACACTGATACGCCAAACTCAAAGCTTCTATGGTGTGGGCGTAATCTTCCAAAAATGCAGCAACACTTTTCTGCTGATTTGTATTGACTCTCAAAAGTTGTTGACCATCCCATTGTACGTCCTTGATCCAAGAAAGTATCTTGAGGGCCCGAATTAAAAATGCGTCTTCGCCAAAAACGCGGTAAGCCTCCAGCAAGCCTTTGGCGGTCATGGCATTCCAGCTGACGAGCAGTTTGTTATCTAAGCCGGGCCTTACGCGGTGACTGCGCTCGCGAAGTAAAGTCTCATTGATCTGCGCTTTTTGTGTGAGCCATGCAGCTAAATCTAGACCTTCTAATTTGGCAAAAGCGCTGTCGGTATGCTTGCGCAACGGAATGTGTTTGCCCTCTTCCCAATGCCCAGTTTGATTGATGTGGTAATAGCGTTTCACACGCTCGGCCTGCGCGCCAAACAATTGGTCTATTTCGTTTGGAGTCCAGCAATAAAATTTACCTTCCTCTCCTTCGCTGTCTGCGTCGAGTGCGCTGAAATAGGCGCCTAAATCTGAACGGAGTTCGCGTTCGAGAAAATCAAAGGTCTGAAAAACAACATCTTTGTAATGTGGTGTTTGATAGCTTGCATACGCTTTGGCGTATAGCCCGATGAGTTGTCCGTTGTCGTAGAGCATTTTTTCAAAATGTGGCACCTTCCACAACACGTCTACGCTGTAGCGCGTAAAGCCACCGCCTACTTGATCATAGATGCCACCCAAGGCAATTTTGTCGAGCGTCAGGCGCACCTGCTTTTCAATTTTAGCTTCGTCAAAATGCTGCGCATAACGCAGTAAGAAAAGCCAGTTATTGGGTAGCGGAAATTTCGGCGCTTTGTTGGTTCCACCTTCAAAAGTGTCAAAACTGCGGGCCCAGCGCACAACCAACTCATGGAGTCTTTCGGCTTCAAAGCCCGAAATTTCTTGCGGGGCGGCAATGAGTTCTGCTTGCTGAATGCCTTCGTGGAGTTGTCGGGCGTAGTCTATGGCTTTGACTCTATCGTTGGCATAGGTGTGCGCCAAAGATTTGAGAATGTGCATCCATTGTTCTTTGGGGAAATAGGTGCCGCCGTAAATGGGCCTGCCGTCTGGGAGCGTGAAACAATTGAGTGGCCAGCCACCGCGTTGGGTCATGAGCTGAACAGCCGTCATGTAGATTTGGTCTACATCTGGGCGCTCTTCGCGGTCCACTTTTATATTGATAAAATGTGCGTTCATGAGCGCCGCTACTTCTTCGTCTTCAAAGCATTCGTGCTCCATGACATGACACCAATGGCAGGCCGAATACCCAACGCTGATCAAAACCATTTTGTCTTCGGCTTTTGCGCGCTCAAAAACGTCTGCTGACCAAGCCACCCAGTGCACGGGGTTTTGGGCATGTTGTAACAAATAAGGTGAACTTTCGTTGCCGAGTTGGTTGGCCATATGCTTAAAATTTGACTAAAGAAGAACTATATTTGCCCAAGATATCACACCGTGCAACAAATACGCCCTTACAAAGTTCTGCTTTTTTTAGTTCTAGTCTTGTCACTTTTGTGCATTCCTAGTGCACTTATTCCCGAAGAAGGCGTCAAGTGGCTGGGTATCAATTGGCGCTTCTTGCCGCTTGAGCGCGTGTGGGTAGCTAAAAAACAAGTCAAGAAGAACATCGATAAAATTGTAGCCGCGGTAGATACCACCGACATCAACGACGGCGTCAAGCACATCGGTAAAAGCTCGGGCCAAACCGGCCTTCCGGATGGCGGTTCCTTGGCCAGCGAGTCGGCAAATCCGCTGCAAATGAGTGGCAGTGCAGCTGCCAAACTTTACCGTTTCTTTGCCGCGCTACAAGGTGCTGCCGAAGGGCAAAAAATCAGTATCTTTCACTACGGCGACTCTCAAATTGAGGGCGACCGCATGACCGGCTATATTCGCCAGCGCATCCAACAACAATTTGGCGGCATTGGCCCTGGTTTCATTCCGGCCTACAACGTATACAATACGCAAAGCTTCAAGCAAAAAGTATCGCCTAACTTCAAGCGCTACACCGCTTTTTGGCCTCCTAAAATGAGTTCTCGCCGTTATGGTGCGCTTTTATCGGCCGCTACATTTGATGTCAGCGGTGCTACAGAAACGCCAACCGAAGCTTGGGTAGAAATCGCGCTTTCGCCGTCGGCATTTACGCGGGCCCGCACCTTCAGTCAGGTCAAATGTTATTACAACAGTTGTTATGCGCCTTGTTCGGTCAAGATTTACGAGAACGATAAACTCATCCACGAGGACTCTTTGGTCGCCGATGGCGGTCAGCATGTTTTGCCCCTCAGTTTTGGACACACACCTGGCAAATTGCGCTTTGTGTTTGCCTCAACCAAAAGCCCCGTATTTACTGGGTTTAGCCTAGACGGTGATGTGGGCGTACAGGTCAATAATGTGGCCATGCGCGGCTCCTCTGGCCACGACCTCAGCTCTTCAGATGCCAGTATTTTTGCACAAATGCACCGCGAAGCCAATACCAAGTTATTTATCTTGCAATTTGGAGGCAATTCCGTTCATGCCTTCCGCGACAGCAGCAGCGTACGCTACTACATTGGCGCGCTCAAGAACCGCATCAATTACATTCAAAAATTGGTGCCCGATGCCGCCATCATTCTAATTGGCCCCAGCGACATGTCTAGGCTGCACGACGGCGTATTTGAAACTTATCCCTATTTACCCTACACCGTAGACCGCATGCAAAAAATGTGTTCAGAAAACGGGGTGGCATTCTGGAATTTATATGCAGCTATGGGCGGTAAAGATTCTATGCCGGCATGGGTTGCTCAGGGCTTGGCTGGTAAAGATTACGTGCATTTTAGCCCCCGTGGCGCCAGCATTGCTTCACAGTACTTTTTTGAGGCTTTTGGCGCTGCTTATTCCGAATGGCAGTCCGAGAAGGGGGGCGAACAATGAGACGCATTTTAGTGCTCTTTATTTTACCCTTATTTGCTTTTGGACAATATCCAGCGCTCTGTACCAATGATTCTCTCAGCGCCGTGGAGCAAGAAATTGCCAAAAACTACCCTTTTGTAGAGGTACAATGCAACCAATTTCAATTTTTTGGCACCGAAAGCCCCAATTGGCTGCACCTCAACAAGTCGCTTACCCAAATGATCGAGACGGGCGAGGGCAAGCTCAATTTTTACCATATTGGCGGTTCTCACTTGCAGGCCGATATTTATTCCCACGACTTTCGCACATTTTTACAGTCCAATTGGCCGGGCTTGAGTGGCGAACGCGGTTTGGTGTTTCCGTACAGTTTGGCCCACACCAACAATCCGACGAACTATAACTTTTCGTCGCCAAATACCTGGAAGGGTTTTCGTAGCGTCAATCAGCGGCCAGAAGATTTTGATTACGGCCTCAGTGGCGCCGCTATTTCTTGTCCAGATTCTTTGGTCATTATTAACTTTAAGCACCTGCGCACCCTCGTGAAGCCTCCTTTTGACCGGCTGCGGATTTACCACAACACGGGTGAATTCCCCTACGATCTCAATTTCGGCGACCAAGAACTTTTAGTGACTGACCTCATGCATTTTCCAGAAATGGGTTACACCGAAATTCGCTTCTCCGACCACCTCGATTCCTTAGACCTTCTTTTTGTCAAAAACAACACAACACCCTTTACGCTAGAACTTTTTGGTTTCGAGTTTTTGAATGATTTACCTGGCATTACCTACACCGCTATTGGCATCAACGGCGCCAGTTTGCCCACGTATTTAGCCAACACCAATTTCAGTCGAGATTTGCAATTGCGCCCCCCCGATTTGTTTATCTTTTCGGTGGGCACCAACGATGCACATTGCAGCTACGAGGCCTTTGATCCCCAGATTTATAAAGCGAACCTGGAGAAAATGATTTTACAGGTTTTACAGAGCAATCCAAATTGCGCCATCTTGCTAACGGTACCCAACGACGACTACTACATGCGTAAATACCCCAATCGCAATACAGCGCGTCAGCGCGATGTGATTTTTCAGCTTGCGGCGCAATACCAAATGGCTGTCTGGGATTTTTACGGCATAATGGGGGAGTTGGGGTCTTCTAAAACCTGGAAAAATATGGGCCTTATGCAAGCCGATTACGTTCACTTTACAGGTACAGGTTACCACCTCAAGGGTACATTATTGATCGAGGCTTTTCAAAAAAACCTCACGAGTTTACAAAATTTGCGCAATTGATATGAATCGCATACACGAACTATTTTCCTGGCAACATCAAGAAAGCTTGCTGTTCACAAGACTTGATTTTTGGTTGTTTTTCTTGGCTGTTATGGCCGTATTTGTCTTGATCCACAAGCGTTATTTGCTGCGCAGTATTTTCTTGACAGCAGTCAGTTTGTTTTTCTATTTCAAAACCTCCGGAAATTTTGTGTTGTTGCTCGGCTTTATGCTTTTGTTCAATTATTTGATTGGCCGAGGCGTTGGTTGGCTAGACCGACCCAAATGGAATAAAGGATTTTTGATTTCAGGGCTCATCGTTAATTTGGCCGGCTTGTTCTACTTTAAATATGCCTACTTTTTTACCGATGCCTTCAATGCACAATTTGGCACCGATTACAATGTGGTCAATCAGTTTGCGGTCATTGGCAACGAATGGTTTGGCAAGGGCAGTTTTGTCGATAAAATTCTCGTGCCAATCGGCGTCTCGTTCTTTACGTTTCATAACATTTCTTATTTGGTAGACATCTCCAGAAAAGAGATTCCGGCTGCCAAAAACTTCTTTGACTACGCTTTTTACGTCACGTATTTTCCGCACCTTATTGCAGGGCCTATTGTACGTGCCCGCGATTTCATCCCGCAAATTCACGCACCGTATCAGCTGAGTAAATACGATTTTTCGTGGTCGCTCTGGATGATCGGTAAGGGTTTGCTTAAAAAGCTCATTTTTGCAGATTATATCGCCGTGCATTTCATCGACAAAGTACTCGATGCACCAGATGCGTACCCTGGTTTTGTTGGTCTCATCGCTATGTTTGCTTATTCCCTGCAAATTTATGCCGACTTCTCTGGTTATACCGACATGGCCATTGGCGTTTCCAAGCTCATGGGCTTTAATTTATTGGAGAATTTCAACTCGCCATACAAAGCCGTTTCTGTGGCAGAATTTTGGCGTCGTTGGCATAAATCTTTGAGTTCTTGGCTGCGTGACTACCTTTATATTCCACTCGGCGGAAACAAGAAAGGATCTTGGGGCACTGCCATCATGACGGCAGTCATTTTAGGCTTTTTGTATTTCATCACAGGCTGGGTTGAGCTCTGGTATACTTATGGCGTACTGCTCGCTGTCTATTTGATTTTATGGCAATTTTGGCCTGCTTTTAGAACCTTTGCCGTACGCGACTTGAATTTGCTCATCACGATGATCGTAGGCGGTTTATGGCACGGTGCGAGTCAGAATTTTGTGATTTGGGGCGCGATGAATGGCGCAGCGTTGGTGATCTATAATTACTGGAAGCGCATTAGCCCATATGAAAACACAACGCATTGGTCGGTGCGGGCTTGGCGTATATTGCTGACCTTGGCCTTCATTACCTTTACCCGCATTTGGTTCCGTTTGCCAGAAGCCGATCAGCCTCTTAAGTTCTTGACGATCGTAACCGAACAATTTAACTGGACGAGCGCTACCTGGTGGATTGTTTGGAACACATACCAAGGAGTCTTTTACCTCATCCTGCTCGGCTTTTTGTCGCATTGGTTGCCTCAAAAATGGAAAGACCAAACCGTTTTGTTCTTTTCAAAATGGCCAATGCCCGTTCAGGCGCTCACTTTTGCCGTGTCGGTTTTTATCATGTATCAAGCGGTATCAGATACCTTTAAAGCCTTTGTTTACTTCCAATTCTAGAAATAGTTGGGTAATTACTTGACATGGGGGGTCTTGATGTTGTATCTTTGCGCTCCCCTTAAAGCAGGGATTCAAAAAACGTCCTATGAGCAAAATGAAACTTTCTGATTTTGACTTCAATCTCCCTGAAGAATTAATCGCCAATTATCCAGAAGAAACCCGTGACGAATGCCGCCTCATGGTAGTGCACCGTTCTACCGGCCTCATAGAGCACAAAATGTTCCGCGACATCCTAGACTACTTTAATGAAGGCGATGTCATGATCATGAACAACACCCGCGTTTTTCCTGCCCGCATGTACGGCAACAAAGAAAAAACAGGTGCTAAAATCGAAGTATTTTTATTGCGCGAGCTCAACCGCGAAAGCCTTTTGTGGGATGTTTTAGTAGATCCTGCGCGCAAAATCCGCATAGGCAACAAATTATATTTTGGCGAAGACGACTCTCTTGTGGCTGAGGTCATTGACAACACCACATCTAGAGGCCGCACCCTTCGTTTTTTATTCGACGGCCCTTACGAAGACTTCAAAGCTAAGATCACTGAGTTGGGCGAAACACCCCTTCCAAAATACATCAAAAGAGATGTAGAACCTGAAGACGAAGAGCGCTACCAAACCGTTTTTGCAAGCGTAGAGGGTGCCGTTGCAGCACCAACAGCTGGTCTTCACTTCTCAAAACAATTGCTCAAGCGTTTGGAATTGAAAGGCATCAACTTTGCCGAGCTCACACTCCACGTAGGTCTTGGTACTTTTCGTTCAGTCGAGGTAGAAGACCTCACCAAGCACAAAATGGATTCCGAGCAGGTCATCATCCCAGAAAGTGCCGTAGAAATGGTCAACGACGCCAAGCGCCACAAGCGCAGAGTATGCGCAGTCGGAACCACCTCTATGCGCTCCATTGAAACATCTGTCTCTACAGACGGCATGCTCAAGCCTTACGACGGCTGGACCAACAAATTCATTTTCCCGCCTTACGAATTCAGCATTGCCGACAGCCTCATTACCAATTTCCACACGCCTCTTTCCACTTTGCTCATGATGATTTCCGCCTTTATGGGCCATGAACTCATGCACAAAGCATACGATGAAGCGGTCAGAGAAAAGTACCGTTTCTATTCTTACGGAGACGCCATGCTTATCCTCTAATGGAGCTGCACAAGCAACTAGCCACTTTTCCAAAAAACCAAAAAACGGTCCTCACCATCGGGACCTTCGACGGCCTGCATTTAGGTCATCAAAAAATACTTTCAACAGTTTGCGCGCAGGCCAAGCAGCAAGGCTTGGCTTCTGTGTTGCTTACTTTTCATCCGCACCCGCGCCGCATCTTATTTCCAGATCAACCCTTGGGCCTCATCCAGACCCAAGAAGAAAAACTCGCTAGGCTGGCAGCGCTTGGTCTAGATCACGTTGTGGTGCTAGAATTCAACGCACAATTGGCGCAGCAAACAGCGGCTCAGTTTGTGGAGGAGGTCCTGATCAATGGGCTCAATGCACACAGCGTTATTATTGGCTACGACCACCAATTTGGCCACGACCGCCAAGGCAATTTAGCTTTTTTGCGCAGCTACGAAGCCAAAGGTTTTTTTGAAGTCAAAGAAATTCCTGTCGAGCAAATCGACGAAGTCTACATCAGTTCCTCTAAGATCAGAAAAGCAATAGAACAAGGCCAAATTGCGCAAGCAAATGCTTACTTAGGCCAACCTTATCAAGTATCCGGGCACGTATCAAGAGGGCTGCAAAATGGACGCAGCATTGGCTTTCCAACGGCCAACGTACAACTCACCGAGGCCGAAAAAATCTTGCCTGCAGACGGCGTTTATGCGGTGTCGAGCGAATACAAGGGCGTTACACTATATGGCATGATGAACATTGGCTGGCGGCCTACCATCAAAGAAGCAAAAGTGGAGCGCAAAATAGAAGTACACTTCTTTGATTTTCAAGATGATATCTATGAGGCTTACCTCGCACTCAGTTTGCATGAGCGCATCCGATCTGAACAAAAATTTTCAGGCTTAGAGGCACTCAAAATGCAGTTGCAAGCAGACGAAATCCAAATCCGGTCTTACTTTTTCTCGATGCGATAAGTTTGCGTTTGCCCCGTTTGTAGGTCGCGCAACTTCAAAATATAAATCCCTTCTTTAAAAGTATTGATGTCTATTTGTGCAGTTGTGGCTGCAGATTCCGTAGCCAAACACAATTGCCCAAGCGTGTTGTAGATTTCGATATTTGTTTGGTGCTGACAACCTTTGATCTGAATGACATCCGAACTCGGATTCGGTGCTATCGAATAGTGGTTAGCTGCTACTTCATTCAAGTTGCTCTGGTTCTGGTCAAAGAACAGTACGTTGTCTACAAAGACCACACCTGAGCCTGCTGGCGAACCCGACAAGATCAATTGTGAAAAGTGGCTCAGGCTGTTGAGGCTAGCGAACTGACTGAGTGGAATTTCGAGGGTGTTCCAGGTTTGAGCCACCGGCTGAAAGCTGAGTTCGCTCTCGCTGTCGTCGCCACCTGCATATTGTCCGTCGTTTCCAAAATCGACCAATTTAACTTTAAAAGGATTCATGTTGGCCGTCCAGTAATCGAGTCTAAAATGAGTCATGTTGGTGAGGTCGAGCTGGTTGCCACCAAGTGTTTCGATACCTGCAAAATTAACCGAGCTATAGCGCTTGGTGTCGTTTCCTTGGATCTGAAGGTCTGTCACTTGTGCTTGTGACCACGGTGCTTGCCATGTATCTACCGTCACATTGGTGTAAGGGTTGCTGAACATCGAAATAACCGAAGCTGCAGGATAAGTTGGCGTAGGTGCCGGCACCATAGGCGCTAAGGATTGCGAGCCGTCTTGATTCGAGAATTTGATGTTGTCTATGTAACACACGTTGTTGTCGGAACGCTGGCCAAAATCCGGGAAAACGATGATTTGGTCGATGCCGGTAGAAGTTGGGTTACTCAATACATTGGTAAAATCAAAAGTGAGTTCTTCCCATTGGTCGACAAGTGTATTCGACACGAGGATTTCGCCAGAAGAAGCGTTTGCCGGCGTCGCAAATTTGAGCCCAACCGGACTAATTACCGATTTGTAGACCATCACTTTGATCTGACAATTGGCAGCTGTTAAATTGAAAACACCGATGCCTTGGCCGTGAACAGATTCAAAACCAGCCCAAGGAGCGCCGTTCACGAGTGCCGTGAATTTACAAACGGTGGTCGATAAATTGATGCCGCTTGGCGACGGATTGGCAACCATCTGAACAGGTGGGTTGTTTCCGTTTTCAAAAGTAGTCCAGGCCCAGTTGGCGCCAAAGCCATTGGGTTCAAAGTCTATAGGGCCAGCTTGTGCAAATAAAAGGGGAGCAGAGAGGGCTATTGTGAGTGTAAAAAGAAATTTCATAGTAGTGTAAGCAGTTTTAGATATTGTTAAAAGTACAATAATTATCTGTAGCCGAACCATTTATTTTTTTATTACCTTAGATATATGCTTCGACAACTTTGCTTACTCTTTTTGTTTTCAAACTTTACGCTGTTGGCAAATGCACAAGCCATCAAATGGCAAGATGCTCAGCAGCTCGATCCAAAAACGGTCACCTCACTAGATTGTTCAGGCCTCAAATGGGATACCCTCCCCGTAAAAATTTTTGAGTTTGTAGCGCTACAGTCTTTGGATTTATCTAAAAATAAGTTGACATTTCTTCCCGAAGAAATGAAGATATTTACGCAACTGCAGGACCTGAAACTAGGAAAGAACAAACTCGACCATTTCCCTTTAGTGCTCTGTCAGTTGCAATTGCTGCGCGATTTATCTCTGGAACGCAATGCGCTGCGCATGCTACCCGATCAAATCAGTGCACTCTCTCAACTACAATACCTCGACCTTTATGGCAATGCCATTGAACATTTTGGCGAAGGTGTTTTTCTGCTGCCGAATTTGCGCTTGCTCAATATAGAAGGTGTGATGTACGGAACTGTTTTTGCCAAGCAACTGCTCGGTCGCTTGCCCAATACCAAAGTACTCATCGACCCACCATGTAAGTGTTTGGATTAGTATCTTTGCCCATGACCCTGCTGCGCACCATCATTTTATGGCTCCTCAATCATCCGCAACACGTACTGATTGTTTTTTTAGCGCTCACTGCGCTCTTGATTTGGACCAAAAAAAAATGGCGCCGCAAACGCCCGTATCTCCCTTGGTTATTGGCTTTGGGTTTTGTGGCTTATGTCTTTGTCTTTATCCGCTTTTATGACCGCATAGACCTCTTGCGCCCCCTGCTGCGCAATGCAACGGCCGAGACGCTTTCAGAAACAGCCATTGCCGACGACCAAACTTATTGTTTTGGCATCGATGTATCGCAATACCAGGGCAGCATCAATTGGGATGAAGTACTATTAACCAAACACCCCCTGCGTTTTGCTATTGCCAGAGCCACCATGGGAACCGATGGCCTGGACCCACAATTTGCAGCAAATTGGCAAGCATTAGAAAGAGTGGGGCTCCAACGCGGGGCGTATCATTATTACCGTCCTTTTCAGAATTCTACGGAGCAAGCCCAAAATTTCATTCAACAAGTAAGGCTGAGTAAAGGCGATTTTCCGCCGGTATTGGATGTCGAAAAGATGTCGCCATTTGGAGCGGAAAATTTACGCAAAGGTGTGCAAAATTGGCTGCGGATCGTTGGGCAGCACTACCACTGCAAACCAATCGTTTACACGGGCCGCTTTTTCTATGAGCGCTATCTCAAAGGAAGTATAGACGGATATCCGCTTTGGGTTGCCTCCTACGGCCCACACCATAAAGTGGAGCACCTCCCCTGGACTTTTTATCAATTTTCAGAAAAAATGGTCGTTCATGGCATCAATACATACGTCGATGGCAATTTCTTTCAAGGCAGCTTAACGAAACTTCGTAACTTCGGCTTATGATTTTACTTGCGCTCCTTTTCAAGCTTGGTGTACGTTTTGCCATTTTTAATTTCATTTGGTTCTTTCTAGAATTGGCCCACAAAATGCTCACGGGCATGCGTCCTCCTTTTTTGGCAGAGCAGTACATCCTCAAAGGCCTCAAGTATATCTTGCTGGTCAATATCACTTTTGCATATTGTCTAGAATATGCCCCCAATGAACCCACTTATGTGCTCAATTGGCAAAAATTGCTGCCCGGCGGTCTTATTCTCATGCTTTATTTACTCGGTAAATTTCAAAAGCAGCAAGAACAACTCCAGTTTTTAGGTGCTTTTCAGATGCCCGTCCAACAACGCCCCTATTCCAAAAACTTAGAAATTCTCCTTCTTATTTTGGCTGCCTTTACCTTCACTGGTCTTTACTTCTTCCCCTATTTGTCTCAGAATAGTATTTCGCATTGGTTTGAGTCGAATATCCGCAGCCTCGAAAAGGCCTTCTTACTTGGCTTTATCTTTCAAGTGCTCGGCTTCTTCTTTGTGCTCAGTGTGTTTTTTCGCTTGCTCAAAGCCTTTAGTCCAAAACCACCTCAGGCCGGCCCAACACAAGGCACCGATGATTTTACTGACTACGAAGAAGTTTCCGATCAGCGCCTTGACTAAACTCCAGCCACATACCGACGAATGTTTGCCTAAGGCTTTTAAATTGTGTAGCCTTAAGAAGATAGAAGCGCTCTACAAAACAGGTGTGCTCATCAAAGCGTATCCGCTGCGCGTATTGTATATGACCGAGGCAATAGACCCTGACGCAGAACCAAGCGAGGCTTTTCAAGTGTTGTTTTCAGCACCAAAACGCCGCTTTAAAAGAGCCCACGACCGTAATTATATCAAGCGCTTGATGCGCGAGGTCTTGCGCAAAAATAAAATGCCATTGTTAGCGGCCCTCCATCAAAACAATAAAAAAATGGTGTTTTCGTTAACTTTTGTTTCCGATGAACGTCCGAGTTATCAACTTTTGGAACAAAAGTTGTGTAAAGCACTCGACCAACTTATAAAAGAAATCAACCCATGATCAGACTGACTAAATTACCTTTTCTCTTTTTTGCATTTTTACTGAGTCTTCAGTTCGGCTATGCCCAAACCAATTCTTTTGAAACGCTCAAGAGTTTGGAAATCATGGACCAAATCTATGAGCACCTCGACCTCTATTTTGTCGATGAAACAAAGAATGGTCAATTAGCCAAGACAGGCATCGATGCCATGCTCAAGGAGCTCGACCCCTACACCGTTTATTACCACGAATCAAACATCGAAGATTACCGCCTCATGACCACTGGCCAATACGGTGGCATAGGTGCCCTGATCCGCAAAATGGGCGATTTCAGTTTTATCGCCGAGCCTTACGAAGGCAAACCCGCACAAGTTGCTGGCCTCAAAGCTGGCGACAAAATCGTCAGCATCGATGGCAAAAGCATGGAGAAAAAAACAACCGAAGAGGTTTCAGATGCACTCAAAGGCCCCAAAGGAACGTCGTTTGAATTAGTTGTTGAAAGAAATGGCGAGGGTAACAAGAGTTTTAAAATGACCCGCGACGAAATCAAATTACCAGACGTGCCTTATTTTGGCATGTTGCAAAACAAGGTAGGGTATGTCAAACTCAATTCATTTACCCAAACGGCTTCTGCCGATGTCAAAAGCGCGATAGAAAAGCTACAAGCGCAGGGCATGCAAGAATTGGTTTTAGACTTGCGCGGCAATGGGGGCGGTTTGCTCATTGAAGCCGTAAAAATCGTCAACTTTTTTGTCGCAAAGAACCAAGTTGTGGTGACTACAAAAGGCCGAGTGGCCGAAGAAAACCGCACCTACAAAACCCTCGAAGAACCTTTTGCGCCCACCATGCCACTCGTGGTGCTCATCGACGGCGGTTCGGCCTCAGCTTCCGAAATTTTAGCTGGTAGCCTTCAGGACCTCGATCGCGCGGTAGTAATTGGTGAGACGAGCTTTGGCAAGGGCTTGGTACAACGCACCTATGACCTCAAATACGGTTCCAAAATCAAGATCACCATTGCCAAATACTACACGCCTTCTGGCCGCTGCGTACAACGCTTGGAATACTATGACAAAGACAACGGCGAAAAAGCCAAAGAAGTAGCCGATTCCTTGCTCAAAACATTCTACACGCAAAACGGCAGACCCGTCATTGACGGCCGTGGTATAGAGCCTGACATCGAAGTTGCTTTTGAAGACCTCAGTAGGTTAGCCGCCATGCTTTTAGTCAAAAATCATATTTTCAATTATGCCACGCAATACGCGGCAGCCAATCCAACAATTGCGGCGGCAGGCACCTTCAAACTGAGTCCGGAAGAATACGCGCAGTTCAAGGCATATGTGATGGCTCAAGCTGATTTTGACTACACCACCGCTTCTGAAGAGGCGCTGCGCAAAATGAAAGAGACGGCTGAGAAAGAAGGATATTTTGAAGATATCTCGGCTCAGTACAATCAGATGTTGGAAAAGGTAACGCCGTCAAAAGAACGCGACCTCGATAAATTTCAGCAAGAAATTAGTGAAGTACTTGAAGATGAGATCGTTTCGCGCTATTACTACCAAGAAGGGCGCGCCAAACAACAATTACAAGCAGATCCAGTTGTGCGCAAAGGTTTAGAAATTCTACAAGCCCCTGCACAGTACAATACTATTTTGAAGAATTAAGCGTTAGTAAACACATGTTGCAACGCTGGTTCGGGACCAAAGCCCATACAAGACTTCATTACCTCACGCTCCTCTTTTTTGTGATTGGGATGGTCTGCAGCAAGTTTTTGATGTCCATGGGGCTTTTGTTGGGCAGCTTGAATCTATTGTTAGAAGCCGACTTCAAAACCTATTACCGCCGACTCAAAGAGAACCGTTTGGTTCATCTGCTTTTGCTTTTCTATTTCCTTTTTTGGCTGAGTTTACTTTGGTCAGACAACTGGAAAGAAGGTTTTGATCAATTGCGTCGCTTCACGAGTTTACTGCTCATCCCGATCATCATTTCTGTTCGACCTTTGCCAAGTGCCCGAAAAATAGAAGGGCTCTGGAGTTTCTTTTTAGGTGCGTTGTTATTGACGTCTTTGTCCAATAGCATCTCTTATCATTTTTTTGCAGAGCAACTCCATTTGGTAGACATCAGAGAGATGTCTTTATTTGGTTCACATATTCGATTCGGCATCTTAATTGGCCTGGGTTTGTCCTTTACTTTATTTCGGATTCGTCAGCAAAAGTGGTATGTTTTATTGGCCTTTTGGTTCATCTTCTACACCCTCGACAGCCAGGCTTTATCGGGCGTCCTGGCAGTTGTCGTTGTACTGATGGGCCATGCTATTTCTTTTCTATTGCAAAGAAGAAAGTGGGGCTGGGTGCTTGGAATGGGCTCATTGAGTTTGGTTTTGTTGTTTGGTTTGGTGTATTATTTAGCACAACCTATAGAAACGAAAGAAACGTGCCCTCCCAATCCTGTGCAAATGGCTCAAGAATGGCAAAAACGTTCTACTTTACCCTTCGAGGGGAGAGATTTGAGGGGCCAGTTGTTGGCTTCTACCGTTGAGCGTTTTGTGCTCAGTAAAAACGGTTGTGCAGCAGCTTCGGGTGTAGCAGCCTTAAGTCGGGAAGAAATTCGTTGGATAGAATTGGGCTTTGCCGATATCCGCGAAGCACAGGGTGGTCTGAGCGCCAGGCTTTTTGGTTTGCGCTACCAACTCCACCACAGCGATAACCCCAATGACCACTCTCTGTTGGAGCGCATCGAATACTGGCGAAACGCCACCTCACTCATTGCCGATCATTGGCTCATTGGCGTTGGCATCGGTGATCTTACCGACCAAATGCAAAGCCGTTACGAGGAGCGCGGCTCGCAATTGCGTCCAGACCGCCGTCTGCGCCCACATAATTATTACCTCACTACTTGGCTCAATCTTGGCTTCTTCGGTCTGTGCTTATTTGTTGGGCTACTCTTGCTTTTTGTCAAAAGGCAATTGCAGTATCGCCAAGTACAAGGCATCCTGATTGGCCTAACTTTCATCCTGACGCTCTTTATCGAGGACGGCCTCGAAACCCAAATGGGCCTCACCATCTTTGCTTTCTTTTTTGCGTTTTACTCCCGCAGGGTAGTGCATTAAACGTTTCTTTGAAAAATTGAGTAACTTCGCATACTATGTCCATAGAAGTCAAAAACCTATATAAATATTACGGAGAACAGGCTGCCGTCCGCGACGTCAGTTTTTCGGTCAAAAAAGGTGAAATCGTTGCTTTTTTAGGCCCAAATGGTGCCGGAAAATCTACTACCATGAAAATCATGACGGGCTTCATGCCTGCCAGCGAGGGAGAGGTATTTATTTGCGGCAAAAAAGTAGACATCGACAAACTCGACACCCGTCAAATCATTGGCTATTTACCTGAAAACAATCCGCTTTACACCGATATGTACGTGCGTGAATACCTCGAATTCGTGGGGCGTATTTACAAAATCAAAAACCTCAAAGCGCGCGTCTCTGAAATGATCCACGCAGTGGGCCTCGACGTCGAGCAGCACAAAAAAATTGGCGCATTGTCTAAAGGATACCGCCAAAGGGTGGGCCTCGCACAAGCCATCATTCACGATCCAGAAGTCCTTATTTTGGACGAGCCAACCACCGGTCTAGACCCAAATCAGTTGGTCGAAATCCGCGAACTCATCCGCAGCATCGGCAAAGAAAAAACCGTTTTGCTCTCTACGCATATCATGCAAGAAGTAGAGGCTATCTGCGACCGCGTGATCATCATTTCAAAAGGTCAAATTGTTGCCGACGACACCGCCAAAATACTCCAACAAGACCTCCAACACCAAACGGTTTACGTGGAGTTTGACAACAATGTCAGCGCAGCACAACTCAAAAAAATCCCGAACGCTAGCAAGGTGGAAGCCCTCAATAACGGTTGGCTGATCGAATCACTCAGCAACACCGACCTCCGCAAAGAGGTAGCTCAGTTCGCGCAAGCACAAGATTGGCTCATTTTGACACTCAACATCGAGCAAAAAACACTAGAAGAAGTATTCAAAGAATTAACCAAATAAAATGCCCAGCAACTTTATCGCAGAACTCCAATGGCGCGGCATGATCCACGACATCATGCCCGGAACAGAAGAAGCCCTCCTCAAAAAAGTATCCGCTGGCTACATCGGCTTTGACCCAACCGCTGATTCACTACACGTGGGGCATCTGGTTCAAATCATGACCCTCGTGCATTTCCAACGCGCAGGTCACAAACCTTATGCACTTGTTGGCGGCGCCACAGGTATGGTCGGCGATCCGTCGGGCAAAAGTCAAGAACGCAATTTACTCGATACCGCTACCCTAGACCACAACGTGGCTTGTGTGCGCAAGCAGCTCGAGGCCTTCTTAGATTTTGACTGCAAAGACAACGCCGCCGAGATGGTCAATAACTACGACTGGTTCAAAGACATGTCTTTCTTAGACTTCATTCGCGACGTCGGCAAGCACATCTCAGTCAACTACATGATGGCCAAAGATTCTGTCAAAAAGCGCCTCGAAACCGGTATGTCTTTCACCGAATTCTCCTACCAATTGGTGCAGGGCTACGATTTCTACCACCTCAACAAACACCACAACTGCATCCTTCAATTGGGCGGCTCTGACCAATGGGGCAACATCGTTACCGGTACAGAACTCATTCGCCGCAAAGCAGGTGGCGAGGCCTATGCTGTTACTACGCCTTTGATCAAGAAAGCTGATGGCACTAAATTTGGCAAAACAGAAAGCGGTTCGGTTTGGCTCGATCCAGAAAAGACCAGTCCTTATGCTTTCTATCAATTCTGGCTCAATGCCTCCGATACAGACGCTGCTAACTACATCCGCATCTTCACCTTGCGTACACAAGTAGAAATTGAAGCATTAGAAGCGGCTCATGCCGAAGCACCACATTTGCGCGTGCTGCAAAAAGCGATTGCCGAAGACATCACCACGCGTGTGCATGGTGCAGCTGCGCTTCAAACAGCAATTGCCGCAAGCAACATCCTCTTCGGAAAATCTACTGCCGAAGACCTCCGTTCGCTCTCAGAAAAAGATTTCTTTGCCGTATTTGAAGGCGTTCCACAAGCCACCATCTCTACTGCAGACTTTGGAACGGGCATCAGCATCATCGATGCGCTGGCTGCCAAAACAGGATTCTTAAGCTCCAACGGAGAAGCCCGACGCGAGCTCAAAGCCAATGCCATTTCTGTCAATAAAGAAAAAGTAGGCGAAGACTTCATCCTTACTTCGGCCGAGCTCATCAACGGGCGTTATGCGTTGCTAGGCAAGGGCAAGAAAAACAATTACATCCTGATCATCGAGTAGGATTTTTTTGGCATGTGCTTTGCTTGGCCTTGAAAAACTACTGCCATGAAAGCATTCTTTTACGCCCTCTCGACACTGTTCTTACTCACGCTGCTCTCCAGTAGCGCTAAAGAAGTTTTCCCGGTTACCGACAACGATGCTTTTGCAGTCGGCGAGAAATTGCGCTACCACTTGTCTTATGGCCTCATAGACGCCGGCGAAGCCACGCTCTATCTCAAATGGACCGACCGCAAAGGACACGGCCGCCCCTTGTATCATGCCGTTGCCAAAGGGTACTCAATCAATACTTTTGACAACGTTTTTCATGTAGACGACACTTATGAATCTTACCTAGACCAGCGCAGTATCATGCCCTGGTTTTTCAAGCGGCGCGTAGACGAAGGCGGCTATAAAATCAGTCAGGATTACACTTTTCATCACCAAAATGAAACCGTAGAAACCAATAAAGGCAAGACCTTTAAAATCCCGATGGGCGCCCAAGATATGATTTCTGCCTTTTACTACGCCCGCACTTTAGATTTCAAAGGCGCCAAAAAGGGCCAAACCTTCAGTTTCCCTATTTTCATGGACAACGAAGTCTTTACGCTCAAAATCAAGTACATCACCGACCAAGTCATCGATACAGAAAAAGGAAAGTTCAAATGCCACAAGTTTGTTCCAATAGTCCAGACTGGTCGTTACTTCAAGGACGAAGAAGATGTTCAGTTTTGGGTCACGGCCGATGCCAATAGAATTCCGGTAATCGTTAAAGCTAAATTGCCCGTTGGAGTTGTGCGCTTGCATTTGGTAGGCTATACCAATTTGCGCAATCCACTGACGTCGAAGAGATAAGTTGGGTGGTTTGACTCCCTACTCCACTAACACTTTTTGAACACCTTCACCAATTTCAAGGAAATAAATTCCCGATGGCAGCTGTTGAACGCTGATGGCCTGGTTTGCCGTGCCAATCAATTGAGAAAGCACGCTTTTTCCTTCGATATTCGTCATGTGCAATTCTTGACCAATCAGTTCAGGCGCCACGGCAATCACAAAAATGTCCTTGACCGGGTTAGGATAGAGACTAAACAGCTGTTCATTTTCATTTAAACCTGTAAAATCAAGCGTGAGGTTGATGGTGAGCGAGCTATCGCAGCCTGCGGCATTGGTGAGCAATTGGGTATAGGTTCCGGAAGCTGTATAGGTTTGTCCGTTAATGGTGTAACTGTCAATTGCAGAAGCGCTTATTGTATTACTGGTTGCGTCATTGACACTGATAAAAACGGTGTCGGTGCTTTGGCAACCTTCATTGCTTGCTCCGAAGAGTACATAACTGCCGCTCGTTTGTGGAATAAAAGGAATTCCGTCAATGGCGAAGTCCCAGTACATGAAAATACCACCGGTTCCGGTGAGCGTCACCTCTTGTCCGAAGCAAACACTCTGATCAGGCCCTGCGTTGAGGTCGGGAAGTGTTCCGTAAAACAACTGTAGTGTGTCTGAGCCTGTGCAGCCAAGGCTGTCTGCGCCTGAAACAACATACGTTGCGCTTGCGAATGGAACAAAGGTGGTGTCATTGGGGATGTTGCCATTCCAAACGAGGTTATTGGCACCTGTTGCTAAAAGTGTAATGCTGTCTCCTGGGCAAGTGACAAGATCTGGGCCGGCAGCAATAATCGGTGCCGGATTGATGGTGAGCAAGACAGAATCTGAGGCCAAACAACCATTGGCACTGGTTGCAAAAGCAGTTATATAACCGCTGTTCAGCGGGAAGAAAGGAATGCCGTTGCTCACATCATTGTTGTTCCAGATGATGTTTGGAGAACCCGTTGCCGTGAGTACCGCGCTATCGCCTTGACAAATGGTGAGGTCTTGGCCGGCATTGATGCTGAATTGTTCGAGCAGGATATTGGTTTGATCCCAAGCGGAACAACCGTTGGCGTCAAAACCAGTGAGGGTGTAAGTTTGGTTGATACTTGGGCTAAATGTAGCTCCATTGCTCACATTTGGCGACCACAAATAAGTACTTGCCCCTGTTCCATTGAGCGTAACTGAACCACCGTTGCAGGCATATAAATTGGGCCCCGCATTGACAGTTGTGAGTGTGTTTGTAGAAGTATACAGGTCATTGACTTCACAAGCTGACAAACAACGGTTCCAAATACCGATGTCATCGATTTTGCCATTGAAATAATTACCACCAATTCCGCGACCCACATAAAGTGGCAGGGTAGCGCTGGTAACGCCCGCATGATTAAAGGTGGCTGTAGCAACAGCTACGTTGTCTTTGTATAGCGTCATGGCGCCAGCGTTGTAAACCAGAACGATATGTGTCCAGGCATTGGTTGTACTGGTGCTCTGTGCCCAGATCCAGGCTGCTTGTTGCTTGTTGGTTCCGAATTGCATATTGGTGGCTCCGGTCTGAAATAACCAGATGAAGTTGCCTGCGGCATTTGAAGCATGCATGATAGGGATGCCTACAACCGAACTCGTGTTGCGGTTGTGCCAAAACGAGACCGTAAATGTAGAACTCGGATTAAAAGTAAAACTTGGCGTATTGCGGATGAGGTACTGTGAGCTTCCGTTGAAGTTATAGGCGGCATCTGTGTTGCCAAAACGGTCTGTCGTGAGCACTGCACCGTTATTGGTAAGGTGGTTGTTGAGTGTACTTGCATCGTTGCCATTGCCATTGAAGGGATAATAGCACTGGAGGCCAGCAACTGGCACATAGCTGGGGATTTGTGCGAAAAGTACTTGTGAAATAACTAGGAAAATAGGTAAAATGTATTTCATTACTGCTTAATTTTGACAAGCAAGTTAGTGATTTATCTCTTATGTTTACATTATGAAAACCCTTTTCATTTTTGGGCTTTTGCTCTTATCCTTTCAATTAAAAGCGCAGTTTAAAACCCTTGAGCTGAAATCGGGCAGTACATATCGCTATACACAACTCCATTTTGTCTCTGATGACACTTTATATTTCAAAGCGAAAACCGATAAATTAGATTACAAAGTAGCTGTAGCAGATCTCCATTCTAAATTCTATTTACCCGTTGGGAAATATTATCATTTTAATTCAAAATCTCAAAATCTCAAACCCCTGAAAATTGCGATGGGCGTGGGCATCGGGCTCATGCTTGGAGGGGCTGGTGCGGCTTTTTTATTAGATACTGATTTTGTTGCGCTGTATGCAATTGTAATGGCAACTCCAGGTGCCATTGTATTTACTGTCTCTAATACATTTCACAAACTCAAAAAAACACAGCAAAACGCCGTGCTTGCCACTTGACCTTTCCAATGCACACACCTAAAAAAACCTATACCCTTACCCAACTTGTCGACAGCGTCAAAAAAGTGCTCAGTCGTACCTATGGCGAGCAAAGTTATTGGGTCTCGGGGGAGTTGGTCAAGTTGAATATCAAAGGAGGGCATTATTATTTGGAGCTGGCCGATGCGGAGAATGGGCTGAATACGGCACAGATGAAAGCGGTGATTTGGCGCACTCAAGTGTTGGCTCTACAAACGAATTTAGGGGAGGAGTTCAAGCTACTGATGCAGCCCGGCAATCGGTTGTTGTTTAAAATTACCGTCACTTTTCATGAGATTTATGGTTTGTCTTTGACCATTCACGACCTCGACCCTGCTTTCACATATGGTGAAATCGAGCTCAAAAAGAAACAAACCATTGAACGGCTCAAGCAGGAAGGCTTATATGATTTGCAAAAAGGCCTGAAACTGCCCATGATTGTCAAGCGCGTGGTGCTCATTGGCTCTCCAGACACCTCTGGCTACCGCGATTTCTTGAGCGAAATGCGCCAGAATAATATTTTCCGCAACTTCATTATCCAAGAAATTGCCACTACCGTTCAGGGAGACAAAGCAGTTGCTGAAATTTGCGCGGCGCTTAAGGCTGCAGATACGTATAATGCCGATGCCATTGTTTTGATCCGCGGTGGGGGCAGCAAAATGGATTTGAATGTATTCAATGACTATCAAATTTGTAGTGCAATTGCGCAATTGCGTTTGCCGCTCATCACTGGAATTGGTCATGAAACCGATGAGGTTGTGGCCGATTTAGTAGCCCATTCACGTCAGATTACACCAACAGCTGTAGCCAAATTTTTGTACATTCGGGTGGGTACATTTAGGGCAGAATTACAGCAGTTACTCGACAAATCTTTGCAGCTCGGCCTGACACAACTCAATCAAGCTACCGAACTTTTTTCGAGCACCAGTAAATTCTTAAGCCATTACTTTCAAAATATCATTACCGAATACCGTACAGATGTACAAACCAAACTGCACCGCATTCAAGTCAGCACCAATGATATTTTAGCTGATCAGCGCGCTATCTTAGATCTGTCCTTAGAAAAAAGTGCGAGTTCGGCTTATCATTTGTTAAATATTGTGCAAACGATAGAATTACCGTCATTATTAGAAAAATTGGTGCTTCACTCCTCTAATCATATAGAAATTCAAAGGCTAGAAATTCTCAATTTACAAGAAAAAGTCGCGGTACTCAATCCGCTCAAATTGTTAAAAGTAGGTTATACCATGAGTAGTATTGACCAAATCGATCTCTCGCTGTATACCGGTGAGCTGATTGGCAAAGAATTGCAGACACTCACTGACCAATTTATAGTTTATAGCACCATCACTAAAATTCAAAAATAGCATGCAAGAAAATTTAAGTTACGAAGAAGCGCTCACGCAGCTTCAGGCCATCGTCAAGAAACTCGAGCAAAAAGAAGTCAAAATTGATGCGCTCGCCAGCACTGTTGCTCGCGCCAATGAATTGGTAGCGTATTGCCAGTCCAAATTACAGCAGACCGAAGCTGAAATTCAAAAAATAGTCCAAAAAGGCTAGATGCTGACCATCTTTACAAATTCATTACCTTCGTTTAAATCAAATTGATATGGCGGCAGCGCAACAAACTTCTGGTTGGTCTTGGACCAAAATTTTAATTGGTTCAGCGCTTACTTTAGTGCTCATTGGGGCAGTTTATAAACTTTTTGGCGGCCCTAGACAAGACGTCATGACCAAAGAGCAAATAGAAGCAGATTCCTTGCGCACGGTTTTGCGAGAGACCCAAAAAGAGCTCAATGCTGCAGAGCAAAAAGCAGCCAAGAAAGACCTTACTCCGCCACTTACGCTCGAGCAGCAGCAAGCCAAATTAGAAAAGGAACTCCGCAATAAGGAAATGAAAGAGCCGCTTAAATACCTCTCCCTTGATTACGAGCACACCTACCGTTGGTTTGCCGGCAAAGAAGAGTTTTACGGCAATATCTACAACAATGCCGAGTACGCCACTTTTATGAATTTTGAAATCCGTGTCACGTTCTTATCTGAAACCAAAACTGCTCTAGATTCTAAAGTTTACACCCATTATAAATACGTTGAGCCCGGCGGGCAAATTTCGTTTAAGTTTCAGTCAAGCTCACCAAGTGGTTACCGCTACCATCGGGTAGAATTGATTAGAGCGGTCCCTTATAGCCCTAGTCCCGAGGAGTACGAAGGCGAATAATTTGAACTTTTTGATATTCAAATGGTTATATTGGTAACCTAAACCTGCTATTTGAATCTTTCGCGCCCGTCTTTTACGCATGCCTTTGTGGGCATGGGCTGTGCCAATTCGTTGTTGCTACATGCGCTGCAGCGCAATGGCCTGCTGGAAAATAGCCGCTTGTTGGTCATTGATCCGGAGCCAAAAACCACTAATGACCGCACTTTTTGTTTTTGGCTGAGCCCCGAAGAACTCGAGGCGAATGGGTTGGAATCTTTAGTTGAACACAGCTGGGATCAAGTGATTTGCAATGACCAAGCACCGCAGCAGTTACACAACAAACGCTATTATTATTTGAGTGCAGCCGCGCTTTATGCCCATTCCAAAGCCATATTAGCGCAGCATGAATTTTCTTGGCAACACCGTTCAGCCGATGGAAATTTGAGCGAGTTGGCCACGCACGTTTTTGATGCGCGTCCGCCAGAATGGAAGGTTCAGCACGCGTCAGAAACCTTACTCAAGCAAAGTTTTTTTGGTTGGGTAGTGCGTACGGCAAAACCTATTTTTGACCCGCTTTCTTTTACCATGATGGACTTCAGTATTGCTCAAAATGAGCAAACGCAGTTCATGTACGTTTTGCCCTTTGACGCGCAGCAAGCCCTGCTCGAGCCCACGCGTTTTGGTAGTGAAGCCATTTCCAAAGAAGAGGCCTTTGGTCTGATAGGAACTTATTTAGCACCTTTTGACACCACTTTTGAACTCATCTCACAAGAGCAAGGGATTATTCCGATGTGCAGTGCCGCTCCGTTTGCTCAAGAAAGTGCCACTAATGTGCACCGCATGGGCGCTGGTGCAGGTCAGCTCAAACCAAGCACGGGCTATTCTTTCGTGCGCAACCTCCATGACGCCAATGCGCTCGTGAAGTCGTTACAGGAAAATGCAAGCGTGATGAGCCGAAGAGAAGTTAAGCCACGTTTCGCTTATTACGATCGTTTGCTATTGCAAATCTTAGCACAAAAGCCAACAAGCGGCAAGGAGATTTTCCAACGATTATTTGCTGGCAACAAAGCGCAAGACGTCTTAAATTTCCTAGACGAGCGCAGCACACCGCTACAAGAGGCACGTCTCATGCTCACGCTTCCGATATTTTTATTTTTGGGCGCAGCATTCAAAGACCTTTGGTTCAATATTGCGGGCCTTGTCAAAAAAGTCTCTCCAGCAATATGGATTTGCTGTATTTCCCTTGTAGGGCACTATTTTGGACAAATCGAATGGAGTTGGCCACTACTAGCACTTGGTTTACTTCTAGTGGGCTTACCACATGGCGCAATCGATCATTTACATCAGTTTCCCGGAAAAAAGTGGTCGCAGTTAGTGCCTTATTTCACACTTTATTTAGCATTGGGAATAGGTGTTTTGTTCTTTTGGTGGATTTCACCACCCCTGGCTTTAGTTGTGTTTTTAGCCTATTCGGCATGGCATTTTGGCCAGGCTGATTTAGAGATTTGGAAGTTGAAGACAAGCGTTCTTCGACCATTTCTTTGGGGCGGATACACCTTGCTTTGCTTACTAGCGACACATTTTTTAGAGCTGAAAAAAGTACTTTTTCAAATGGGAGTTGAGCTGAATTGGCTTTTCGAAGCGCCATTTATCACCTATTTGATAACCATCCCATTTTGGATGTTATTGGGTGTGGTGCCGCTTTTTGTCTTCAAATCGTGGAGAATTATCGAGTCGCTTTTTGTCTTGTTTTTACTGAGTTATTTACCACTGATTGAAGCCTTTGGCATCTATTTTATCTTTCAGCACAGCTGGAATGGCTGGCGCTACCTCACGCAAATCACAGCGAGTAAACCACTACAACTTTGGTTACAGGCTTTGCCCTTTACGTTGGCTAGCATCGGCCTTTTTGCAGGATATTATTTTTGGTCAGCAACTCAAAATTGGGGCTTACTTTTTATCTTTTTGTCAGCGTTGTCTTTTCCGCATGTGTTCTTCATGCATCGAGCCTATGCAACGCGCAAGTAAACTTGTGAATTTCGCAACTTACAATAATGTGCTTGTGTAATTAGGTTTGCGCTCAGTCCTCTTTTGAGCTAGCTTAGTCAAAACATTTACTGATGAAGTCGTTCTTACTGCCCATATTATTTTTCTTCTTGACCTGGTCAAATCTGAGTTTTTCTCAAGTAAAGCATCCTACAGACTTCCCGCCACGTGCCAACTGGCATGAGCTTCCTTTGCTTGCTAAAGATACCGTGGTGCTATGCATGAAGTATTATTTTATGTCTGAGGATACTATTTATTTCAGAGAGGCTGCTTCAGAGCAAGTTGTAAAATTGGCGCTGGCAGAAATTGGAGAAACGGATATTTTTTATGGTAAAGACTTGCATTATGCTCAAATTGAGCCCGGTTTCAAGGTTAAAAACGCTACATTCTATACCTATTACAAGACGGCCGAAACTTTTCTGTACGGATCACAAAAGGCTTTTCAACAGGCGAGAATTGAGGCGCAACAAAAAGAGTTAGCACAAAAAGTTGCAGCAGCAGCACTTCTGGAGGCGACCCCTATGGCAAGGCTTCAAACTTTTATGCCAACAGAAGTAGGGTTTATTCTCAATGATGGCTGTAAAATATTGACAGAGGGGTATGTCTTTCTAAGTGGCGACAAATATTTTTTTAAGGTAGCGGATCAAAAGATGCCATTTTTTATCGATACAGCTACTGTGCTTTATACGCAAGGAATCGTATTCAAAAAGAACTACCCTTTCCACAATCATTTTGGATATCGTTTGGCAGCAAAGAGTTGGTTGTGCTTGGTTGTTGTGGGTGGGCCGCTACTCATTGCAGGCGCGGGTGCTTTGGCTATGTGGGTCACAAGCACGGGTGCATCTGCGCTGATCACAACTACTGGTGGCGGTTATATCTTTTATGTGGTGCTAAAAGGCGCTATCCGAAATGTGAAACGCGTCAATTATTATAAGAGAGCACAGCAGTATCAATGTTTGCAAACCTGAAAGCGCAGGCGTTGCTCATTGATGAGTAGGAGGTAGGTGCCGTTTGTGATATCGTCGCTAATGGCAATAGAATGGATGGTTGTACCTACTTGCAGTAAGCGGCCTTGTGTATCCCAAATTTGATAAGAAGCGATGTCGTTTAGGCCGGAAATCCATAAGGTTCCATCGGTAACAGGGTTGGGATAAGCAAGATACGATGTTGTATTTTCATCGAGTCCGCTGTCTTCTATCGTGAGGTTGATGGTCACGCTGCTGTCACAGCCATTTACAGAAGTAAAGAACTGGGTGTAACTACCAGAAGTTGCGTAGTCGATGCCGTTCCAAGTAAAAGCATCCAAAACTGTGCTGTCCATAACAATTGCATAAATTGGGTACAGATTCAGGTTGAGCAACACAACTGAGTCACAACCTGCTGCGCTTTGTAGAGAATCGATGTAAACGCCGCTGGTCCATAAAGTTTGGCCGTTCCAAGGGAAAGAGCCACATGCGTTCTCGTTTATTGTAGTTTCAACTGCCGGTGTAATGGTTAAATTGAGTGTAACAGTAGAGTCGCAGCCATAAATGGTTTGCCCTGCATAAATGTAGGATCCACTTTGCGCGTAGTTTTGTCCGTTAAATGAGTAAGGATCGCAAGATGTTACGTTCAAAGTCGTACTCGCTTGCAGGTGTTGATTGATGACCACACTTACAGGAGCGCTTTGTCCGCAAGGATTTTGTGCCAATACCGAAAGCGTTCCGGATACAAAACTTGGGGAAAATATCAAACTGATGTTAGTTCCTGTACTTGAGCCTGTTGCACCTACTGGTGTAGTCCAAACATAGGAACTCGCACCTTGAATACTTGGGGTATTGAATAACTGAACACCTCCGCTGTAGCAAAAATCAAGGTTGCCATCTATTGCGGACGGTGCTGCGGGAATGTTGTTTAATGTAATAGTAACCGCTAAGCGGTTCGTAGATTCTAAACCATTTACAGTTTGTGTAGCATAATAGGTTGTGCCATTTACCATTACTGTATTGGATGCAAGTGGCGAGCCTCCTGTTGGGGCTGCATACCATTGAATGGCTGTTCCTGTGGCGCTCAGTTGACTTACTGTGGCACCTGCGCAAAGTGTTTGATTGGTTGCTCCTGTTGGGGCCGCTGGTGGTGCAGGCGGTGGAACAAATGTAAAACTTGCTGCTGTGATGCCTCGGTTAGAACCGCCGTGGTTGCTGTAGCTAAAGCTTGCTGTGCTGGAACGCGACCAAATGAGGCTAATAGCTGTTGGGCTTGCCGGAAAAATGTAGTCGTTGGCATCGCCGGTGTTGAGCGCGCGTGTCGCTATAATGGTGCGGATGCCTGCACTCACTACATCTGAGGTGATGGTCCAGTTTTGTTGGGCGTCTGTGACGGGTGCGGCAAAACCTGTGAGTTTGCAATCGAAAGCGCTGAGTGTGGTGGCGCTATGAACCCCAACAACATCTGTTCCGTTGGTCATGGAGCTGGCGTTGAATCCTAGTGCAAACCAACGGCCTGAGGGGCCTGTAAGTGTGAGTGTAACTTGTGTGCCTACATCAATTTTGGCAGTCATGGCAAGGCCTGCTGTCGAGCTCAAATTAACTACACCTGTGGTATAGGTTTGGGCAAACGCTGAAGGAAGGATAAAAAGCAGGAGGAAAGCCAATAATAGTGTAGATTTTTTCATGTTCAGGTTAGTTGTATTTTTCAAAAAGGGCAGTCAATTCAGGGTTTTGATGCAAGCGCAATAAATCGGCAACGGTTCTCCCTTGTGCATCACGCACATCTAGACGTACTCCAGCCTCTAAAAGTTGCTTGATTTGCTCAAAGCGCAGCAGGTTAATTGCCAAATGAATCGGGTAGCCTAACTCTTCTAATTGGCAAACTTGATTGACATCAGCCCCTTTTTTGAGCAGCAGCTCGAGCATTTGCGCATCTCCTTTGAAAATAACGCCATAGATAGGGGCTCCTTCTTTGAAACATTGATTGGGGTCGGCACCAGCCTCTAGGAGCACTGCGGCAACTTCGTGGTTACCGCGGTAAGTGGCGAGTAACAACGGCGTGGCACCATGTTCGGACTTTAGATTGAGCTGCTCCGGATGCTTTTTCAGGAGTTTTTGCATTTGTTGGGCCGATCCCGAGCGCGCGATGTCAAAAATGCTTTGTGCGCTTGCGTGGCTAGCTGTGAAGATTAAAAAAATGAGTAAAATGCGCAGCGGAGTCATATCATTCTGAGATTCAAATTTTAGCGCAAAAGATTGACATGGCCCGTAAATACTTTGGTTTCTTGGCTTGCCGAGATCACTACTGATATTTTCCAGGTGTAAGTACCGTCTTGACAAGGTTTCAAACTGTATCCTTCATAACCATCCCAACCGACCTCTGGGTCTCTGGATTCAAAAACAAGGTCGCCCCAACGGTTGAATATCAATAGGTGATAGGTATTGGATTTAAATCCTGCGGAAAGTACGGGCAGGAATTGTTGGTTGTTTTCGTCATTATTGGGAGTAAAGGAATTCGGCACATATAAGCTGAGGTCCTCTACAACACTGATCGTAATAGAACTGGTGTCAGTACAATTTACCTCATTGAATGCGACGAGCTGAATGGTGTAGGTTGCTACTGCATTCGGATACATGTGTTGAGGGTCCGTGGCAAAACTCGCTTCACCATCGCCAAAATCCCAGGTATAAGAAACTGCATTTAAGGAGTTGTTGGTCAACGAGACCAAGGGTTGATTGCTGTCCAGGATGTAATCAGAAGCTTCAAATGAGGCTACAGGATTTGCAAAAATACAAACACCATCCGTATAAGTAGTTTGTGCCGTACAACCGGCAGCATTGGACACGCTCAGGCTGAGGTCATAGCAACCAATTTGGTTAAATTGGGTGTTGGTAGTGCCTACTTGCGGACTGGTTTGTCCGTTGCCGAAATCCCAAAGGTAAGTCCAACCCTGATTAAGGCTATCTGCCCAGAAGCTCACATCTAAGCTCCCACAACCAATGCTATCGGAGATTTGGAAGTCAGCAATTGGCAAACTACCAATTTGTAGCACAATGCTATCTTCAGCCATACAACCGGTATTGGCATCTGTCGCTTTGAGCTCAACAACATAGGACCCTGGCCCAGGATAAATGTGGCTCGGGTTGTTGAGGATACTGCTTGTTGCATCTCCAAAATTCCACAGGAAGTTGTTGCTGCCAGGCGTATTGTTTTGGAATTGAACTGGGCTTTGGTCACAAAGCGTGGTGCCGGTATATGTAAAGTCAATTTGAGGAAGCGGATTGACACTCACTGCAATGGTAAATGGCAAAGACTGACAACCAGTGGCAATAGCAGTAGCAACCACGGCATATTCTACACCCTGAACAATATTAGTTGTTTGGCTCAGTGTATCGTCGATTAAATTACTATTCTGAGCCGGATTCGCAGTTTCACCATAGACCTCAGGTTGCGCTGTGGCTTGCCAAACAAAATTACTGGCTATGCTGGCGTCTAACGGGAGGTCCACAGCTTCTCCCGAACAAATACTGAGGTTGGGGCTCAATACAACAGGAAGCGGATTGACGGTAATCGTGAAGTCATCTTGGTTGCCAGCGCAGGTGAGGTTGTTTGAAGTATAGCTTGGGACAACTAAAATTTGAGCACTCGTAGCTTGCTGAGCCGTTGTCTGGGTAAGGAAACTGGGTAAAGTGTTGTTGCCAACAGGCCCTAATCCTATGCCGACATTGGTGTTACTCCAGCTAAATGCAGTACCGGGAACGCTGCCCGCAAAATTTAATTGCGGACTTTGAACGCCATCGCAGAAAGTGAGGTCATTTAGCCCTTGTACTGTAGGGTCGGGTAAAACCAAAATATCGAAATTGGCATTCGTTCCGGTACAGGTTTGGCCATTGAATTGTAAACTTGGTGTGATGTTAATGGTAGCGAGTAATTCGGTAGTACCGCTGTTGATGGTGCTAAATGCTGGTATGAGTTGTTGTCCGCTTGTTGCAGTCAGACCAATCGCTGGGCCACTCGCTAACCAATCGTAGGTATTAGCAACATTATTGCCATTTAAAGATATGCTACTTTGTGCTGTATTGTGACACAAAGTAAAGTCGTTTGGCGGTAAAGCTTGGGGAATAGGCAAGACTTGAATCCAGATTGGAAAAATCGGTGTGGAACAACCATTGACTGCCGCGGTACCCGTCACATGATACAAGACCTCTTGAACCTGATTGCTTGTGTTTTGCAATACATCAGTGATCAGGGCGCCACTTACTAAGCTTGTGCTTTCTCCTGTGACGTTGATATTTTGGTCTGCATACCAAGTAAAGCTCACGTTTGTATTGGCTACGAGGTCTAGATTTACTGCCGTTCCCGAACAAATTGTCAAAGTATCTACATTGAGTAGTTCGAGCGGTGGTTTTACCAATACGGAAAGCGTTTGTACACCGCCTACACAACCACCTACCACGGCAAGCGGCGTGATGGCATACACGACAATTTGGTTCAGATTGGTATTGTTTACAAGGACATCATTGATATAGGTGCCAATGCTCGCACTAATAGACTCCCCACTCACATTTGGATTGTCTACTGTTACAAACCAACTGAAATTGGAAGCCACATTCGCATTGAGGATTGCATTCACAGGCGAGCCACTGCAGATTTCTACAGTCGCCGGGACAGAAAGTTGAACGTCGGGCTGAATAGTCACCACTACACTAGAGTCGGGCCCCACACAGCCAAAGCTAGATGTTGGTGAAATGGTATAGGTTATTGATTGTGGCGTACTGGAGCTATTCACTAAATTTTGCGCAATAACAGCACTTGTTTGTGCTGAAGTTGCAGCGCCACTCACAACAGGATTATTACTGGCAGACCAGGAATATGCTCCAGCAACGGTACTGGCTAAATTGTATAGCACACTTCCTCCATTACATATAGTAGTGTCGTTGAGGGCAAGTACCAAAGGTTGAGGATGAATAGTGATGCTGTAGCTACTTGGATCGCCAGGGCAGCTCAGGCCTAGGTTGGTATAGAATGGCTGAATACTAATTTGTGCAATGGTGTCTTGGTTGCCTAAATTTTGACTTAAAAATGAAGGTACTTGCCCGCTGCCATTTGCCGTCAACCCAATCGTTTGGTTGTCGTTGGACCACAAATAGGATGTGGCATTGCCCGATATGAGCGTGGTGTTGCTCAGTTCATTATGACAGTAAGATTGATCGGGTATAGGGTTGGCAACTGCAACAGGGTTGATCACAAGGTCCACATCTAATGCAGATCCAATACAAGTTTGCAGTGCAGTTTGATACAATGGGGTAATGGTAAGGAGGGCCTCATTGGGCGTTCCACCCGTGTTAGTGGCTATAAAAGCGGGCAGGCTGTCCTGACCAGAAGCCAATAAGCCAGTACTCGTGTTGGCATTGACCCAAGTATATGTATTGGCAGTGCCGCTGAATCCCTGAGCTGCTACGCTCGTGCCAGTACAATACACCAACGGACCAAAATTAAGGATATTGGGTTGCGGTAAAATGGTCCAGTTGAAATTGAGTGGCGTACCCGGACAAGCCAGCGCGCCGGCATTTACTACAGGTGTGACTTGAAAAGCAACTTGTAAAGGTGTAGCTGTCGTATTTGTCAGTGTGTAGGCACCTATATTTCCGGTTCCGTTGGATGGTAAAGGCAAGCTGCTGCCGTTGTGCTGCCATAGGAATTGCGAATTGGCTACAGTTCCGTTAAAAACGACTTGGTTATTAGCGATACCGCTACATAGTTCTTGATTTGTGATGCTATCTACGGTAGGAACGGGCAGGATGTGGATCTCAAATATTGCAGGTAAACCCACACACGTCAGTAAGCCCGTATCGATAATGGGTATTACGCTGATGCTTGCTACTGCATAAATGCTGTCAAGGTTACTGCTGATAAAAGCGGACAGACTGGTGCCAGTACCATTGGCAGGGAGGCCTATAGTGGTATTGGTATTCGTCCAGGAGTAATTGCTAGCCGTTCCAGTAAAAGGCAATGCGGAAATCGGACTGTTGGCACAGTAAAATAGATCTTGTTGCGCATTCATACTTGGCCCAGGGACAATATTGATGTTAATGTTGCTCGTGTTACCGCTGCAGCTCAGGCCATTCAAGGTATAAATCGGGCTAATGCTCACAATAGCAGTATTATTTGTAATACTGGGGTTTGCGGCAATAAACGACGGGATGCTGTCTTGGCCGTTTGCAGCTAAACCAATACTAGGGTTATTGTTGTTCCAGTTGTAAGAAGTTCCGGTTCCCGTAAGGTTGATGGCAGTAGTAGTAGCGCCATTGCACCAAACCTGATTGGCAACTGCTTGCACAACTGGAAGAGGTGCCACACTAATGTTAAAAGTATCAATGTTACCCACACAACTTAGGTTGTTGACATTGTAGCTTGATTCAACAATAACTTGCGCTGCATTGAGCAATTGGTTGCTGCTGTTGAGCGTGTTAAAGGATCCAATATTGCCCGCACCTGAAGCCGCCAACCCAATACTCGGGTTGTTGTTTGTCCAGCTAAATGTATTTGCTGAACCACTGAAATTGATGCCACTAAAGCTACTTTGACTACATACGACAGTATCTGGCACAGAGTTGACAAACGGTACAGCCAAAACTTGAATACTGTAACTGACGCTGGGCCCAGGGCAACTCAATAAACCACTGGTGCTTGCATAAGCTGAGAATTGAACACTCGCAGTGCTATTGCTGCTATTGGCGAGTAATGTAGCCGGCAGTGAGCCAGAACCACTCATTTGATTCCATCCGGTGAGCCCCGCAGAAACATTGCTCACAACCCAACTCATGTTGGCACCAGCGACCGAACTATTTAAATTCACTACTTGCGAAGTACTGCCGCTACACAACACTTGATTGGCTTGCCCAAAACTAAGTATAGGCGTTGGGTTGACTTGAACAAGCACAGTATCTGGAATGCCCGGACAACTCACTCCGTTGAGTTGTAAAGTTGCGAGCCCAACTAAAGAAGTTTGTTGTTGTACATTACTTGTATTGGATACAAAAGTTGGAGGTGTGTTACCGAAGCCACTTGCTGCAAATCCGGTATTGGCCCCTAAACTCAGCCAACTAAATGTGGAGTTGGGAAGTGAACTATTCCAGATGACGGCAGCACTCGAGTCTCCATTACATAGTAATTGATCAGGGCTCCCACTCGTCATGACTTGTGGCAATATCGTAATCAGCAAGGTGTCGTTCAGGCCAGAGCAGCTCGTGCCATTCAAGGTGTATGTAGCATTGACAAGTACTGTCGCCCCAAGGGAATTTGCGCTCGTATTTTGCCCAATGAAATTGATGTTGCCTTGTCCAAGATTGTTGAGCCCTATTGCATTGGGTAGACCCGTCCAATTGAAAGTGACGGGGTTACTCGCAGAGGAAAAATTGACCGTTGCCTGACTCAGATGACAAAATGTTTCGTCGGGTGTGGGATCTACTTGTGGAAGCGGCAGCACATTGATTTCAAAATTGAGCGCTTGACCTGTACATAACTGGTTTTCAAAAGTATAAGTCGGTACAACTGAAATTTGTGCGGTTTCTAATTGAGCTCCTGCATTGATTCCAATGAAACTACTCAAGTTGCTGCTTCCCGAAACACCTATGCCAATATTCGGGTTGTCATTGATCCAACTAAAGGAACTTCCAGCAATGTTACTCGAAAAATTTACTTGTTGAGAGGCAGTACCTGCGCAAATATTTTGATCAAGAATGGGATTCATGACCAAGCTCGGATAAACAGTAATATTAAAACTAGCCGGTAATCCGATACAAGAAGCTGTGCCATTTAAATAAGTGGGTGTAACATTTACTTGAGCAATTAATGCAGCGGAAGTCAAGTTCTGACTCATAAATGAAATGTTTCCTACACCATTTGCAGCAAGCCCGATATTTGCTTCGTTATTGACCCAAGTATAGCTATTGCCATTGTTTGGTGTAGAACTGCTTAGGTTGATGTCGACATTAGTCAAGGCACAAACCAAAAAGGATGGAATTGTATCAATCACTGGTATTGGATTGACAATGTATTGAATGGTTTGTACAGGACCCACACAGCCATTGATCGTTGCAGTGATGTTAAAGTTGCCGTTAATTGGGTTCGAGGTATTGTTTTGTGCTGTGAAACTTGGAATGCTGTCCTGACCGCTACTTTGGTTCAAGCCAATTGCTGTATTGTCTAGGGTCCAGTTATAACTCACCCCGCTTACTGTTGAACTAAAACTGATACCGTTTGTCTGCGTATCGTCGCAGTAATAGAAAGGCCCTTGCGCCAAAACAAGTGGATTCGGATTGATGCTTATTTGAAAAGTAGCAGGTGCCGACAAACAACCATTTGCACTTGCTTGCACACTGATATTGGCTATACTTAAGTTTGTTCCAAGATTACTTGCTACAAACGCAGGTAAACCTAAGCCGCTGCCACTTGCTGCTAGGCCAATGCTGGCGTTATCGTTGGTCCAGATGAAGCTTGTGCCTGCTACACTGTTGGGATTCGTAAAAGTGAAGCCAGTATAGTTTTGTTGATGACAAAGTTGAAAGTTAGTAGGTTGCCCAACACTTGGAATCGGTAATATGATGATCAGAAAACTAATATCGCTACTGCTACAACCGTTATTGGTGGCGCTAAAAGTGACTACAGCTGTGTCAGGGGTAGCGCCTGGATTAGAAGCTAAAAAACTTGGAATGTTTCCCTGTCCTGCGCTTCCTAATCCAATATTGGGGTTGTTGTTGTCCCAATTGTAGGTATTGCCATTAGGTTGTCCGCTAAAAGTGATGGCGTTGCTATTGGCAGCATTACATAAAACTTGATTGCCGGGGTTTAGAATTTGTGGCGTTGGTAGTGCAGCAATTGTAAAGCTTTGTGAGGGCCCTGCGCAAGCGCCTGAATTGGCTATCACAGTAATATTAGCTGTTTGTGTGCTCAAGGTGGAATTAAGTATCGTAAACGATGGAATATTGCCGTTGCCACTAGCCCCTAGGCCAATACTTGTATTGTTGTTGGTCCAAGAATAAGTACTGTTGTTAAGGCTTGCGCTGAAGTTTACGTCGCTACTTGCTGCACCCGGACACAGCGTTTGATTGCCAAGGGCACTGATCATTGGTAACGGCAAGATGGTGATGTTAAAAGTCACGGGAACACCTACGCACGGGCCATTATTTGGCGTCACAGTGATTTGCGCAATTTGAGCTGTATTACCTGTATTTAACGCAGTAAAACTTGGTATTGGTCCGTTTCCGCTGGCAGCCAATCCAATTCCTGTATTGTTATTGACCCATGAATAGGTAATTGCGGAATAGGGGCTACTGAAGTTTTGTGCAGGAACAAGCTCGCCAGCACAAACACTCAGATTACTGGCCGCATTCATGGTATAGTTCGGCAAGACCGTAACTGGGAAGGTGAGCGAATCTTGGCAAGTGCCAAGACTGGAGCTTCCAAATACGCTGTAGGTAACGGTCTGATTCACCAAACTGTTATTGGTAAGCTGGTTATTGATCAGGGTAGTGTTCTGAGCTGTGGTGCTTTCACCGCTCACATTGGGTTGACTCGTGGCTTGCCAATATAAGTTAGCTGGCACATTGGGGCTTAAATTTACATTGAGTGTACCTCCATGGCAAATGGAACTTGAAGATGGCGTATTGATTTGTAATTCGGGAAATACGGTGATGCTCTGTTGACAAGTAGAATTACAATTTGGCGTACCGAATTCACCTCCCGCCGGATCTTGCGGACTTACATTCAGCGTCAGCACAAAGGTTTGTGCAGAATTAGTGGTGTTGTTGAGTAGCACCGTGGGTTGAGCATTTGCTGAATTCGAGATGCTACCGCTCATCCCGCCGGGGTTGTTCAGTGTCCAACTATAGTTTAAGGGAATAGGAGACGCATTGCAAGTTGGGGCAACTGTAGAATTCACTACTTGTAAATTGAGCGGAGAACAGCCCGACAAGGTGTCTAAAGAAAAACCACAAATGGGAGCTTGAATGACACAAATGTGTTGGACAAGGGTATCTAAGCCACAAGAATTGTATTGAATTTGAGAAATGCTGTAGGTGCCGGGTGTATTGTAAGTAATGCCCAGTGTTTGTGAGCCGTTTCCAGCTAAGGAGTTGAAATTGCCGTTGTAGCTACCCAATACACCGCTATTTAAGGTGTAGTCAACACCTAGGGTGCCTCCACCCAAGAGCCAATAAAATTTAGCTTGCCCTGTACAATTATACGGAGCTGAGGTACTTACGATATTGCCCGAAACACCAGTGTTGGTAGCGGTAATTTGTGTCCCGGTACAGATGGTGGTGTCAGAGATAGTAAAGCCCGGTGTTGGAAGCGAATTGACGGTAATTGGAGAAACCGTACTGAATGTTTGGCCGCACGCGTTCTGAGCAGTAACTTGGGCATAGAAGGTGTTGTTTGGAAAATTACTTCCGGTTGGGTAGGTAATGCCACATGAAGTGGAGCCGAAAATGTAATAAACAATTTGATCGTTTGTCAGGTTGTTGTATGTTAATACCGTGCTGGTATCATCGTTAAAAGATAAGGTATAGACGGTACCGGGCGGATTGTAAATTCCGTTGGCCAAGGTTGGGTCAATGACAAAGGTCACGGGGTTGCCCGGGCAGATTCCAACTGAATTGAGTGCCCCAAGCGATACAAATGGATTGGATCCAGAATAAATATTAAAAGTTTGGGAAAGTGTACAGGAAACATTTTGAGCACTGAGCGTAAAATAATTATTCCCAAGTGCTGCTGTCTGTGTAGCACTATCGATATAAGATTGAGCTGTCCCGGAGCCATAGGTGAGGCTGTAGGTAGTGCCTGCAGGGTTGAGGTTATTTTGATAAGCGGCATTTTCAATGAGAATGGTCGTGGTACCCAGCCCTGAACACAACGGATAAGTTTGGATTCCGTTCACATTGATAGGGTTGTAATACACGCCATTTGCTGAAACAAAGGGCAGTGAGAGCGTGAGGTTAGTGCTTGTAATTTGAATGGTGTCGTAGACCACACAGGCACCGAAGGTAGCTTCTATGACATAGGTACCCGGTGCGGAAGACAAAACGTCTAGTTGGGTAGCGGTGCTATTGACAATTACACCATTTAAAAACCAATTGATGCTGCTCGGCGCACCAGAATTCCCGGTGAAAGTTGGGCTGAGGGTAGTGGTGTCTGGGCCGCAGAGATTTTGGTTGGGTCCCAAACTGACATTTTGTGGACATTGGGCGTAGGTTACGCTCGAAAGGAAGGTGTAAAAGAAAATTACAAGTAATATGTGTAATCTTGTAATCATATGTTGAATTATCTTTACAAAGGTACCTAAAAGGTACGACTTTTTACGGATAACGTCAAACAAGTAAAAGGGTTGCTATAAGGATTGAAATGCTGACCACAACATGGCGCCAACTAGCATGATTTTGAGCCCAGTACCTAATAAAAAACCTAAAAAGGCACCTTGGGCAGAACGCCAGGCATCTTGGTTTTTGCGACCCGCGAGTAGTTCGCCGAGGTAAGCGCCAATGAATGGTCCAAGAATGATGCCCCAAGGCCCTGTAAGTAAGCCGAGTAAAACACCAATTGTGGCACCCCACTGACCCGCTTTTGTGCCGCCAAATTTTTTGGTGGTCCAAACGGGAAGTAAGTAATCGAGCAGCAGTAAAACAATAGAAGCAACTGCGTAAAAAATCAAGAGCTGGCTTGAAAATGAATGTCCTCCTAAGAAATGGATCAAAAGGATCCCAATAAAAGAAATAGGAGGGCCGGGCAAAACAGGCAAGAAGCTACCGAGTAATCCGGCAATCAGTAATACAAATCCGAGAATGGTCCAAAGGAGTTCCATTGATACTTAAGATAGATTTTAGAAATGATAACTCAATTTGAGTTGTGCACCAGCTGTTTGATAATTCAGACTGGGCAGTGTCAGCTCGTTGGTAATGAGGGAATGTTTGGCAAAAAGGCCTTTGTAAAAGAGAATTTCTAAGTTAAAGTAATGCAAATCTTTTCCGATGAAAGAAAAGCCATGACCCACGCCTAAATAAAGACTTGAAACATTGGTTTCGAAGGTTTTTTCGGTGTTAATAGGGAATGGCGGCATGGTGAGGTCGGCAACTTGGAAGGTTTCGTCGCTGGCCAGATTTTGGAAACCTAAGGTAATGGGTATATATCGCGCCACATTGTTTTTCATGGCATCGTACTGGAAACGGTAGTTCAGGTTGTATTGGCTAAAGGAATTTGGGCCGCCAATGGCTTTGATGTCTGCGCTGAGGCCAACATAATGCTGGCGCTGCAGGTACTTCCCAACACCTAAACTCAGGCAAATGGGCGTGTAAAAAAACATGCCGTTTCCATTGCTTGAGAGGTAATAGTTATCTGGCTTGAAGCCGGGATCTATGCCGGCAAATAGGGTATTGAGGCCAACATGAAAGTCAAGTTCATCGATTTTTCGTGCACGCACCAGTGAATCCACGTTTTTCACACGTTTTTGATACACTTTATCTTCTTCAAAGTAGTCGTACATCTCTCTAGATAAAGAGTACATGCGGTTGTATTCATCCCTAAATGTGAGGTCGCCATCTTTTTGGTTGAATTCCAGGATTTCACCAAAGAGGATTTTCCCTGTCTTCAGGTGCACTACATCATATACTACAGGCTTTTTTGTGACTTGTGCAAAAGTCAAAAAGGGCATTAAAAGAAGAAGGAAAACCAAGCTTTTCATAGGGGAGATTAATTCATTTGATAAATTCGGTAGGCATAAGGGGTAAGTGAAAAAGCGTTACCAACGGCTTCATTTTGATTGCTTATTAAATTCAGAAAAGTGCCGTTCAAGGCAGGAGGTAAACTGAAATTTATGTTGGTGTTTCGGACATTAATGAGCACTAGCAGTGATTGGTTACCACTTGTTTTTTTCCAGCAAATGAGGTCGTTAGACAATTGATAAATCGAATAGTTGTTGACCCTCGCTGCAGGATAGTTGTTATAGACCTCATAAATTTTTTGATAGGCTGCTAACATATCGGCATTGGCGCTCCAATTGATGCTTGAATTAGAGAAGAAGGGTGTAGTGCCGGTTTTGCCAACTTCTTGTCCAGTGTATAATAAGGGTGTTCCGCCCGAGAAAAGATTGGCAACACTTGCTGCAATGGCGCCGTTCTTGCCATTGAAAAGTGTCATGGGTGAAGCCTCCCAGGCCGATTGATCGTGGTTGGTTGTGAAGCGAACTTTGCCTTTTCCGCTTGGCAAGGCGGCCAGTTCAATTTGGTGCGTTGAAGTAAGTGCGCTGCTGGCTGAACCTGCCCAAACGTTTTTAAGGGCCGTGTTGTAGTTCCAGCTATAAGTCAGATCAAAGCCAGCTTGATAATGATCCGAACGGGCGCCCTCAGCAAGCATCAGTACATCTCGTTTATTCAAAGACGTCAGTGCTGTAATGGCTTCGGACCAGAAATCGAAGGGCACGCCGTCTGCGTAGTCGCAGCGAAACCCGTCTACGTTGGCCTCTAAGATCCAGTATTTCATGTCGGCAATTTGCTCGGCACGCATAGCGGCCTGATTGAAATTCAAGTCGGCGACATCATTCCAGTTGGTTCCGGGCGGAATAATGATTTGTCCGTTGGCATTTTGGCTGTACCATTCGGGGTGTGCACTGATCCAGGGGTGGTCCCAGGAAGTGTGGTTGGCCACCCAATCTAAGATAACCGCCATGCCGAGGGCGTGCGCCTGATCGGTGAGTGCGCGTAAATCGGCAAGTGTGCCGTATTCAGGATTGATTTTAGTATAGTTTTTGACGCAATAAGGAGAACCTACGCTATTGACGCTACCCTCTTCATAAATGGGCATGAGCCAAATGACGTTGGTGCCAAGGCTTTTGATGTGCTGTAATTTGGAAATGACGCCTTGCAAGGTCCCCTCCGAACTCTGCGCGCGCAAGTTGACCTCATAAATACAGGCTTTGTCGGGGTCAGGGGTATTCACCAACGGCGTGCCGTATTGCTGAGGGCCACTTGTTGGCGGAGGAACAATGGGGTCTTCACCACAGGCAAAGGCCAGGATCAGCACTAAACTGATTGCAGCGAATTTAAAGTTCATAGGTCTAAATTACGGATAATGGCTGTAATTTCGCATTGTGGCCAGCTACAAAACAATTGCCAAAGAAAGTGAAGGGTTCTATAAAGAAAAAGGATCTAAGTTCTTGGCATTTGCTGTCCCTGTCTCTTCTGAAGATGATATCAAAGCATTTATTGCCCAAAAGCGCAAGGAGCATCACCAAGCGGTACATGTCTGCTCGGCCTTCCGCCTAGGGGCAGACCATAATGTATATCGCGCTTCCGACGACGGTGAACCCTCCAATTCTGCCGGGCCACCCATTCTAGGACAAATCCAGGCTTTTGACCTCACCAATATTTTAATTGCCGTGGTCCGCTATTACGGCGGCACCAACTTAGGCGTGGGCGGCCTGATATCCGCTTATCGAACAGCGGCTAAAGAGGCACTTGAACATGCGCAAATTCTTGAAAAGGAGGAAATGGAGCACTATGAATTTACATGCACCTATGCACAAATGCCTGGTGTGATGTCCTTTCTGAAGAAGGAAAAGGTAGAGATTACCGCTACAACTATGGACTTGCAATGCCATTTTAGCCTTACCCTCATCAAGAGTAAAGCACAAGCAATTAAAGCGCAATTATACAGCTTTTAAAAATGCTTACTTCCTGATCTTCACTGCGCCGTAAGGAAACTCCTCTAGCATTTCACCTGAATAGTAGAAGTCGTAAGCAACGCCTCCAAAAGTGTATTCTTTGTCACGGATCATGAAGTTTGAACCACCTACGGCAGGGTTCTTTTTGGGCTTGGATTTGCTGTAGCCGAGGTTGAAAATAGAGGCCAAGATTTCTGGTCGCTCATCGATGGGGTGGCCAGCATTTTGCCATTGGGTGGCAATTTGGCGGATGAAAATTCCGGCGTAGAGATAAGAGTAGTAGTGGTCTTTGTACTGGACCAAGCGCTTGACGCGCAAGCTAAGCGTGTCGTTGTGGGCGTTGTTGTAATTGCGAGCAGAGTCGTAATTGAGCAGGTTTTCATATTCAGCACCGCAGTAATATGGGCTATTCGGGTCTTTGAGGTAGTTCTCGATATTGCGCGCGGTGTGTTCCTTGATACCGGTTACGCCAAAAGACATATTGGTTTCGAGTGCCAATGTTTTGAGTGGCGCCACAAAATCTTTGAAGCGTTCGCGTCTGGAATTGAACAAACGAACTTGTTCTCCAACTAAGCAAGCGACAATCATGCGGGGTTCCACGCCACAAGCAGCAGCAGCCGAGTCTATGTAGCGCTTGTCTTTGGCTACCGCTTCCTTAAAGTAAGACCACTCGATGTAGTTCATCCATTCAAAGGCATTTCCACCGTTCGCATTGCTCGAGCCTTGATTCTTGGCGAGCAATTCCCGTAATTTTCTTTGGTAGCTTTTGTTGTCTTTGAGTTTGAGGTCTACGGCTGCTAGCATTTGCAGGGCTGTCTTCTCTGATTTAGATTGCGCCCAAGCATCTAGAATGGTGCGGGCATTTTTCGGGTAATAGGCATTGACCAAATTGATGCGCTGCAAAATTTCATTGCGGTACGCCACAAGTGAGGAGCTGTCTACCCGAAAATTTTGATTGTATTTGTCGTGCATCGATTGAAAATAGCGGTTGTTGTTGTCTACCAATCCTTTGTCATCGGTGAGGCGCAATTTAAGCGCAACAAAAATACCAACGAGCGCTACGCCATAGGCGGCAAAACCATAAAGGGCAATTCGATAAGGAATTTTAAACCACTTGCTTTGTATAATTCGTTTCATGTATTGAAATAAGAACGGGCTTTATACGCAATGTTTGTTTTTTGGTTACATCCCCTCAAAAGGGTGCAATCCGACCTCATATTTATTAACTTTGCCACTATGGCACTTATCAAAGCATGCAGGGGTTTCGAGCCCCAAATTGGCCCTGACTGTTTCTTGGCAGAAAACGCAACAGTCGTTGGAGATGTCCAGATGGGCGAGCAATGTTCTGTTTGGTTTTCGGCGGTGGTGCGCGGCGATGTCAATAGCATCCGGATGGGCAACAAAGTCAATATCCAAGATGGCGCAGTTTTGCACTGCACCTATGAAAAAACAAAGCTCCACATCGGCAACAACGTTTCTATTGGGCACAACGCCCTTGTGCACGGCTGCACAATAGAAGACAACGTCTTGATCGGCATGGGTTCTATCGTCATGGACAACTGTTACATCGAAACCAACAGTATTGTTGCAGCGGGCGCAGTTCTTACCGAAGGCACGCGCGTCGAGTCCTGGAGCATTTATGCAGGTATACCCGCCAAGAAAATCAAAACGCTTACTCCTGAGTTATTTGCCGGTGAAGTGCAGCGCATTGCCAATAATTATGTGCTCTACTCGAGCTGGTTCAAAGAGAACGCCTAAATTTACCTTCAAACTTCTTTTCCATGAAATACGACCGCATAGACAAGTCATTATACATCGCAAACCGTCAAAAATTCACCGCTCAAATGGCAGCCAATACGCTGGCGGTATTCAATTCCAATGATATCTATCCGGTATCTGCCGACAGCACCTTGCCTTTTGCCCAACACCGCGATATCCTCGCTTTGTCTGGCGTCGATCAAGAAGAATCAATTTTGGTGCTTTTTCCGAACGCCAGCAATCCGGCCCACAGAGAAGTTCTATTTTTAAAAGAAACGAGCGAACTCATCGCTATTTGGGAAGGCGAGAAGCTCACCAAGCAAACTGCTTTTGAAACCTCAGGCATCCAAACGGTTTATTGGCTTCAACAATTCCCTACTATTTTCAAGCAAATGATGGCTGAGGCGAGTGGCATCTACCTCAATACCAACGAACACTTGCGTGCCAACACAGAAGTAGAAACCAGAGAAGACCGCTTCATCAAGCAAGTCAAGCAAGACTACCCAGCACATCAAGTGCATAAGTCTGCGCCTATCATGCACAAAATTCGCTCCATCAAAGCGCCTATTGAACTCGAACTCATGCAAACGGCTTGCAACATCACAGAAGCTGGTGTGCGCAGGTTACTTGGTTTTATCAAACCAGGTGTTTGGGAATATGAAATCGAAGCCGAACTCGCTCATGAATTTTTGCGCAAGCGCTCAAAAGGTTTCGCTTACACGCCTATTATTGCTTCAGGTAAAAATGCTTGTGTATTGCACTACATCGAAAACAACCAACAATGTCAAGATGGCGACGTCATTTTATTGGACGTGGGTGCTGAATACGCCAACTACAGCTCAGACCTCACGCGCTGCATTCCGGTCAACGGTCGCTTTACGACGCGTCAGAAAGCAGTTTACAATGCTGTACTTCATGTTAAAAACGAAGCCACCAAATTATTGGTTCCGGGCACGATCATGGCCGAATACCACAAGCAGGTAGGCCTCATCATGGAAGAGCAATTGGTCAAACTTGGTCTGATCACACTAGAAGACATCAAAAACCAAGATCCTGCCTGGCCAGCCTACAAAAAATACTTCATGCACGGCACCTCGCATTTCTTGGGTCTAGACACCCACGACGTCGGGTTGTGGCACGAGCCAATTGCCGCTAATATGGTCTTTACCGTAGAGCCTGGCATCTACATTCCGGCAGAAGGTTTGGGCATTCGCCTAGAAGACGACGTTGTGGTGCAAGCCAGCGGCGCACCTTTCAACCTAATGGGCAATATTCCAATTGAGGCCGATGAAATCGAAGCCTTGATGAACGCCTAAAAGCTAAACATGCTGCATTACGAACAGCGGGGCGAGGGTCCGGTTTGGGTTTTCTTACACGGATTTTTGGAGTCCTCCACCATGTGGGACTACCTTGCGCTAGACGCGCTCCCCATCCAACAAATTCGCATCGATTTACCTGGTCATGGCCAATCTTCGGAACTTTTAGAAACGCCGTCTATTCAAGAGATGGCAAAGGAAGTGCTGCGGGTTTTGGATCATTTGTCTGTTGCTGACTACAGCGTTGTGGGGCATTCTATGGGTGCATACGTTGGGCTCGAACTCTCGCAATTCAAGGGTTTCGAACACCTCATTTTACTCAACTCCAATTGCTGGTCAGACTCCGATCAAAAAAAGCACGACCGCTTGCGCGTGGCCCAAATTGTGCAAAATGCCAAAGATATTTTTATCCGCGAAGCCATCCCGCATTTGTTCCGAAATCCATCTGCGAATAGCGAACAAATCACTCGACTGATCAACGAAGCCAAGCACCTGAGTCCGCAAGCTATTGCGCAAAGTGCCCTCGCCATGCGTGAAAGAACAGACTTCACCGATTTTGTCAACGCCCACCCCGAAAAGTTCACCATCATTCACGGCATCCATGACCGCCTGGTCACGGTTTCCGAACTTCAGCAAAAAGTTACAAGCGCTCCACTGCACCTGCTCGATTGCGGGCATATGGCACATATTGAGGCAACTCAAGAAGTTTTGAAACTCCTCGAATCGAAAATAAATACCTAAATTAGTCATGAAATAAATAATTGACTAAAAAAGGCAATATAATGGATTTACAGGCACACCTCAAAGCACAGCAAATCAAAATTCAAGACCTTGCCAAAGCGCTAGCGGTAGATGCAAGTTTTATGAGTAGGGTTGTTTCAGGTCAGCGCAAATTGCAAGCTCAGCAAGTCGCAAAACTAGCCAAGTACCTTTCACTTCCTCTTGCGGATGTACAAGCTTATTTTTTGTCTATCGAAGTACAAAAATTGCTTGCTCCCTATCCGAAATTAGTACAGCAGGTCTTCAAGTTAACAGAAGAGCGCATGGTCAATTTGCGCAGCCATAAAGTCGCAAGCCATTTCCCCATTCCAGCCCAATTTGACACTCAATTAGCTGCGCTCACTCGCTTGCAGCAACAGTGGCAAGACCTCAAACCGCTAGGTGCTGCGCAAATCCTTAAGCTGAAGTCTTTTTTCCATACGGCTTACACCTATGAGTCCAATCGGATCGAAGGCAATACGCTCTCTTTGCAAGAAACACACTTGGTTGTCAATGAAGGCATCACAATAGGCGGCAAAACCATGCGCGAGCATTTAGAGGCGATCAATCACCAGGAAGCCATTGATTTCATTGAAGGGTTGGTCCAAAATACTGCGGTATTGAATAAGGAAATCTTATTGCAAATTCACCAATTGGTACTCAAAGGTATTCAGCACGAGCCACCTTCCCCATTGCTACTCGACGAACTCATGGAAGGCTATTTTGATTTCTACGAGCGCAATAAACGCCATTTGCATCCGGTCATTTTGGCTACCGAAATGCACGAGCGCTTGGTGAGCATTCATCCGTTTATCGATGGTAATGGGCGCACCGCAAGGTTGGTCATGAACCTCATCTTATTGCAAAACGGATACACCATCGTAAACCTCAAAGGCAACCCAAAAAATCGCCTCAAGTACTACCAAGCCCTAGAGCAAATCCAACTCAATCACGCACACACCGATTTCTATCAACTGATCCTCAGCGCTGCCGAAAAGTCCTTGAAGATGCATTTGGAGATGGGAGGGTAATTTGGCTTTACGCTAAAGTTGCCAAAAATTCATTTGGTGTAAAAACGGGCAGTGTAGATTTCTTGTAATCACTTGTGTTTCGCGTAATGATTACATCTACTTTGTTGCTTTGAATAGCAGAAAAATATTGCAGCGCATCTTCAAAATCTGTGAATTTCGAATCCAGCGCAGCTAACACTTGTTTTTGGTCCATATTTAATACGGAAATGATATTAAGCAGTAATTTCAATTGTTCTGTTACCGTAACATGGCTTGCTTTTTGCCGAAAAATGTAATACACATTTGCTATGATTACGGGTGTAACAAAACCTTGAAGTTGTTTTTGTTCACAAGCATAAATGATTGCTAAAGAGTCTTCACAAAATGGTTTGCGGTCAAGAAGTAAATCTAATATTACATCTGAATCAATTAAGATGCGTTTCATTCGTCTAGGTATTTTTTAGCTAGCGCCTTCGCAAGTTCAGTTTTATAGTCCCCTAAATCATGATCTTTAAAAACACCTTTGAGCTGGTACGCTACGGAAGGTTCGGATACGATCTGATTACTCTCTTTGATCAAAAAACTCAGGTAATTCTCGACAATTTGCGACAAACTCTTGCCATTTGCCTTAGCATAAGCTTTGGCTTTATGGATGATTTCATCGTCTAAAGAAAGGGTTAACTTTGTATTCATACGTATTAAATAGAAAACAAAAATACGTATAAACCTCCTTTTCCCCTAGGAAATTTACTTACCTGAACTTTATTTTTTACTTTTAAAATTCAAAGCGTATTCATGAAGTTTATTTTCCTTTTGGCACTACTTTCTTGGTCAAGTAGTTTTCTCGCTCAAACCCCAACCGACACCACCACAGACACCATAGCCGTTACCAAAGATTTTGAAACCGATGCAGATTTCAAAGGTGGCTACAAGAAGCTCTCTAAATACATCAGTAAGAACCTCAAATGGGATGCTATTTATGAATGGCCGGCCGCGCAAAAACTCCCGTTTGAGGACAAGGTAATCGTCAGGTTTGTAGTAGAAAAAGATGGGACGCTATCGCATATTCAAGTAGAATCTGCTACTCAATATTGTCCGCCCTGCAACAAAGAAGCGATGCGATTGGCGCAGCAAATGCCCAAATGGAAACCGGCCACAAAAAATGGTGAACCTGTGCGCATCTGGGTACGGGTGCCAATTAATTTTCAGCTTTTTTAATGCATCAATAGCACTAAATTTCTGCTTTCGAATCTATTATAATCGTTACCGGGCCGTCGTTCACGAGCGATACTTTCATGTCGGCGCCGAATTGTCCGGTTTGTATTTTGCCTGAGAATTGATTTTGAAGCGTTGCCAGAAAGTATTCGTACAAGGGAATGGCTTGTTCGGGGCGGGCTGCTCGAATGTAACTGGGGCGGTTTCCTTTTTTGGTGGCGGCGTGCAAGGTGAACTGACTCACTACCAAAATGCCTCCGTTGACCTCCTGCACCGATAAATTCATTTTGCCATCGGTATCCGAAAAAATGCGCAAATTGATCAATTTTTGAATCAAATAAAGCGCATCCTGCTCCGTATCTTCGTGTTCAATACCAAGTAGTACTAAAAGTCCTTTTGAGATTTCTCCAACAAAAGTTCCATCTATTTTGACGGTAGCTTCACTAACCCGTTGGATGACAATTCTCATGGCAGCTGATTTGAAAAGGTTTTAAAACTCGCTTCTGCGGTACGGATCTGAAATATCTTCTTGCATGAGTTGCAAGTAGGTTTGATAGCGATGTGGTGCAATGGCTTGCGTTTCTACAGCTGCCTTTACCGCACAATGGGGTTCATGGAGGTGCTTGCAGTTATTGAAACGACATTCGCCCAAAAGCGCGCGCATTTCTGGAAAATAATGGGCGTAGTGTTCTTTTTCGAGGTCGACCAAGCCGAAGGCGCGAATACCCGGCGTATCAATGATGTAACCTCCGCTAGAAAGCGCGTGCATTTCTGCAAAAGTAGTCGTGTGCTTGCCCTGTTCGTGTGCTTTGGAAATTTCTCCGGTGCGCAGGTCTAAATGGGGGTCGAGGCTATTGACCAAAGTTGTTTTGCCTACGCCTGAATTACCGGAAATCATGACTTGCTTGTCTTTGATCTCGGCTCTTAAAAATGCAATGCTATTCGGGTCTTCGGAAGTAATGCCATGACACGGATAACCGATATTTTCATAGATGAATTGCAGGGCCTCAAAATATTCCTGATCGTCTTGATTGAAAAGATCAATTTTATTGAAGAGCAGGGTAGTAGGGATCCGAAAAGATTCGGCAGCCACCAAAAAACGGTCTATAAACGCAATTTGCGTCACTGGAGACTTGAGCGTCACCACCAAATAAGCGCGGTCTACGTTGGCCGCCAAAATCTGCATTTGCTTGCTGAGGTTTGTGGCTTTGCGCACAATGTAGTTTTGCCTAGGCAGCACCGAAAGGATGGCCCAGCTTTCATCAGAACCCGCTTGAATGACGACGCGGTCACCGGCAGCTATTGGATTGGTGGTTTTGAGCCCTTCAAGGCGCAGTTTCCCACGAATACTCGCCTGTACAATTTGTTGGTCTTCAAGTAAAACTTGATACCATTTTCCAGTCGATTTCAGAACGAGTCCTTGCATGTCGTAAAGTTAAACATTTGTATGTTTGTAGGATGAAAACAATTTTCATCTTCCTCATCGGGTTAAGCTTCACTGCATGCCGCACCTTGCCTATAGAAATGAGCGAAGAAGAAGTATGGGGTGAGCCCCTTGAAGACGCAGAGTTTCCTGGGGGCTATGAAAAGCTTCAGACTTATATCAGTGACAACATGGATTTAACTTCCATATTGAACACCGCAACCGAACCATTAGTCAATGTTAAAGTAATCGTCAGATTTGATATAGAAAAAGACGGATCAATTAGTAATGCTATTGTAGAAAAATCGACAGCTAATTGCTTGGCTTGCCAAAAAGAAGCCCTGCGCTTGGTTGAAAGTATGCCTCGTTGGACGCCTGCAATGTTAGATGGAAAGCCGCAGATGACTTCGGCTCGTATTCCTATTGATTTTATTTTCGAAGCCTTTGTCGAGGCCGAATTTCCTGGAGGTCTTGATGCCCAAATGAAATATATAAATGACAATTATAATTCACGTGTTATGGGCTGCGGTGACTTCGGAAAATTAGATGAACGCATTGTGGTTAGCTTTGTTGTTGAAAAAGATGGAAGTATAACCGATATTAAAATCGAAAAGGCAAGCGAATCTTGTCCTCCTTGTAACGCCGAAGTCTTGCGTATTGTAAAGGCCATGCCCAAATGGCAACCCGCTCAGAATGCGGGTCTAAATGTCCGCTCATCTGTTCGCCTCCCCATCATTCTTAGCTTATAATGAAACAAGTTTACATCCTCCTTTTTCTAATCGGTCTTAGTGCATTTGCATTTGGTCAAGAGCCAATATCAAAACTCGACACCACAAAATCTCAAATTTCTGCTGTTTTTGACGTAGAAGCCGAATTTCCAGGTGGAACCGATTCGTTAAGAAGGTATATCATTGACAACATCAGGATGGATTCCATCGTCGAATTTTCCGACAAAGAAATGTACAACAAAGTACTCGTCAGGTTTTTGGTCAACAAAAAAGGAATCATAGATCATGTCGTCATCATCAAAGCTCAAGATTATTGTCCGCCATGCAATAAAGAAGCACTGCGTTTAGTCAGAAGCATGCCTAAATGGACCCCCGCTACTTTGAACGGCCGGCCCGTATCGATGTATTTTACCTTACCAATTATCTTTTCGGTACAATAAACATGACACAACACTACGGCCTTATCGGCAAAACCCTAGGGCATTCGTTTTCAGCTGCCTTTTTCAAGGACTACTTTGAGAAAAACAACATCGCAGCGACTTATTCCAATTTTGAATTGAACGATATCGCAGAAATCCTATCGATTTTTGATCAAAACCTATCCGGACTCAATGTGACCTTTCCTTACAAAGAAAGTGTCATTCCTTTTTTAGATCGACTCGACGACAGCGCTGCCCAAATTGGTGCGGTCAATGTCATTTCTTTTGAAAACGGAGAGAAGGTGGGCTACAATACAGATGCGTATGGTTTTGCGCAAAGCATCAAGCCGTTTTTGACTTTTGAACACGAACGCGCACTGATTTTTGGAACGGGTGGCGCCTCCAAAGCAGTGGCGCATGTATTCAAACAATTGGGTCTTGAGGTATTTTATATATCGCGCCAACCTGATCATCAAAATCGGGTGTATACTTACGCTGAAATCAACGAACACATGCTGAAGGCCTGTAAAGTTTTGGTGAACTGTACGCCAATCGGTACTTTTCCGGACGTTGACGCATGCATTGAGCTTCCTTTTGAATTTTTGACGCCCGCGCATTTGGTCATCGATTTGGTCTATAATCCAGCCGAAACAAGCCTCATGAAACAGGCCAAAACAAAAAGTGCCGCAGTCATGAATGGTTTATCCATGCTGCAGCACCAAGCGTTAAAGAGTTATGAAATCTGGTCGCGTTAGGCTTCCGGATTGTTCTGATTGAGGTTGTACCAGTCAATTTTTCTGGAGAAGTACATCACGAGACCGAGGATGATGAACACCCCAATACTGCCAATCAAAAGCGCTAAATCTTCGAGCTGAATGATCACAAATATGAAGATGTAAAGCATCGACAAAAGCCCTGCAATAAACAAACTCATTTTCAAGGATTTTAATATCGAACGCACATAAGTACTGACCAGTATGACCGTCGCCAAAGCTGAGAGCAAGAAGGCGCTATTGAAACGGATGTGCTCAGAAATAGAGAGCAATAAGGTGTAGAAAACCACGAGCGCAATCCCGACCAAAATATACTGAATAGGGTGAATTCCCGAAGACTGGAAAATTTCAATAAAGAAGAAAACCAAGAAGGTGAGGCCGATAAACAGCAAAGCATAGTGAATCGTGCGGTGTGACTTCTGGTAGTTATCGACAGGTATTTTGAGGTCGACGCCAAAAGCAGAGTCATAAATTTTGTAGCTAGAACCCGTCCAGCTTTGTGGATAATTGCGGTTGAGGTTCAAGACGTTCCAATGTGCCTTGAAGCCATTTTTGTCTGTTTTATGCTGGTCTGGCAAGAAAGAACCCGTGAATTTTGGGGTTTGCCAATCAGAGTTCAGCACAACGTCTGTTTCTTTACCCACAGGCGTGAAAAATAATTGTTGACTGCCATTGAGCTCAACATCAAAACTGAAGCGATACAAATGATCATCGGATGGTGAAATCGCAACTTTCGCATTGATGCCTGTATAAAAAACATCTTGATTGGAAACGCCAGGGTTGAAGCCGATTTTTTGACCGTCCCAATTGAGGTTGATTTGTTTTTCGATGCCGCGCAAATCTCCAATACCGGCGTCTAGTGTGGCCTCATTAAATTTAAAAGTATGGCCTTTGCTCTCTTGGTCTTTGAAGTCGAGTTTGGTGAACTCACCACTCACGTGCAACACTGATTTATACACCACAATTTCATATACGCCACGGTACCTGCGATCTGGATTCACGCTGGCTTGCACATTGAGTTTACTCGGCAATACGTGCAGTCTTTCCGTGATCTGCACCAATTTTTCTTTGCCATTAGCTTTGTCGACTTCCTTGACATAACGCGTGTAAGGAATCGTGAGCACAGGGCCTTGCAGGGTTTGTTCACCGCCCCATTTTTCGCTCACTTCTTCAATGGCTTCTCTTTGGGTTTGTTCGCGTTCGTAAATGATACTTTTGATCATGCCAGTCGGAATGAGTAAAAGCAAGGCGATCAGGACAATACCGCCAATTTTGAAATAAAGATTGTTTTTGATTTTTGACATCGTCGTGTTTTTTTGCTACAAACGCAAAGGACGATGAAATATTTCAAATAGTCGCAAAGTATTGTAAATAGGTACTTCAGAGCAGTTGGTTTTATTGCGCCTCAATTTATCCGACATTAAGCACTTAACAACCGAGTAGCACTTGTCGCTTGCCCCAACTTTGGCATTCACCAATTAAATTTTTAGTTATGAATGCATTTAAAAACAAAGTCAGCCTCATGGGGCGCTTGGGCGGTTCGCCAGAAATTGTCAAATTCGATTCAGGGCGCCTCCTCGCGCGTTTTTCAATGGCGACCCACGAAAACTTCAAGGACAAAAATGGCGAGTGGCACGACTTCACGCAATGGCACACCATCAATGCCTGGGGCAAAATAGCCGAAAAAGTAGGCGAGAAGCTCGAAAAAGGCATGGAAGTCGTGATCGAAGGCAAGTTGGTCAACCAACAATACGAAAACAAGGCCGGCGAAAAGCGTTTTGCTACCATCATCGAGCTTTACGACTTCATTATGGTCCAACCCAAAAAAAACGTGAGCCATGAGCAGCCGGCCAATGAAAACGCAGCCTGAGCCACGGGTATCGGCCAACCCGAACCTCCACATGAACCATGTCAACCTCATCGGCTACATGACCGCCGAGGCACGCCATGTGCAGCTCGAAGACGGCAAGCAACTCATGCGCTTCACCCTCGCCACCAAAGAACAATTCCTCGATGCCGACGGCATCATGCGCCAACGCAGCCAATGGCACCTGCTCAGCGCCTGGGGCCGCTGGGCCAAAGTTGTCGAAGAATTCGGTGCCAAAGGCGTACACCTCGCCATCGAGGGCAAACTAGTCGGCCGCTTCTACCGCTTTGGCGGCCAGCGGCGCTTCGTCACCGAAGTCGAAATCAACGACCTCGTTGTACTCCCCTAATTTCCTCTCCAACCAAACGATCCGAAAGGCGGCCGCAGGCTCCCTTTTGTGTGGAGTTCAATTTATAAATCAGAAGACATTGAAATATAATCTTCATAGAAAAACGCCCGCGAGATGGTGTGTCACGGG